>NZ_CALNBI010000230.1 GCF_937874145.1 uncultured Chitinophaga sp.
CCGCTTTTTCAAGAAATACACCAACCAAACTCCGTCGGAATTCAAGGAACTTGCAAAGGCGTAACTGCTTTAATTGTAAAAGGCTGATTGTCAAAAAGGTATGGACTAAATAAAAAAAGTCCACCGATTACATCATTCTATCCATTCCAGATAGATGTTATAACATGTACTTTTGTATTGTCTTTTAAAAGGAGGCAAATATGACACACACCACAAAGCAAGTAGCACACATTTACCAAGGCGTGCAGGCCCACATGGTTGGCGACGGATTCAAGGTGCAGAACCTGTTCCCCGGCGGCAACAAGATGATCGGCAAGCAGCTGAGCCCGTTCTTCCTGCTGGATTATGCGGCCCCTCACTACTTTGCGCCTTCGGAAACGCCCCGCGGCGTGGAAGAACACCCGCACAGGGGGTTCGAAACCGTAACCATCGCCTACCAGGGCGCCCTAGAGCACCGGGACTCCGGCGGCAACAGCGGCAAAATCGGCCCGGGCGACGTACAATGGATGACCGCCGCTTCCGGCGTAGTCCATGAAGAAAAGCACGAACGCGAGTTCACCCGCACCGGCGGCATCCTCGAAATGGCACAGCTTTGGGTAAACCTTCCCAAGGCCCACAAAATGGACCCGCCCCGGTACCAGTCGATCCTCGATACCGACATCCCCGTGAAGGACCTCGGACACGGCAGCTTCGCCCGCATCATCGCAGGGAATTTCGAAGGAGTTAACGGTCCCGCAAAAACCTTTACGCCCGTCAACTTGTTCGATATACGGCTTACTGCCGGAACGGAAACCACCCTCACCCTGCCCGACGGTTACAATACCGGCATCGTGGTACTGAAAGGCGCGGTTTCCATCAACGGCACGCATGCCGCCAAAGCCGTGGAAATAGCGGTATTCGAACAGAACGGCGAAACCATCACGGTGAAAGCTGAAGAAGACAGCACCTTGCTGGTCCTCAACGGCGAGCCCATCCGCGAATCCATCTTCGCGTACGGCCCCTTCGTGATGAACACCAAAGAAGAAATCATACAGGCCATCGACGACTTTAACGACGGTAAAATGGGCCGGCTGAACTAAACAACAACATCTGAACCTGAACCTTTCTCATTCATCAAACAACTTAAAAAATTACAAACAATGGCAACCTGGAAAATTGACACCGCACACAGCGAAATCGAATTCAAAGTAAAACACCTCATGATCACCAACGTAACCGGCCACTTCGCCACTTACGACGCCACGGTGACCGCAGGGAACGACGACTTCTCCGATGCTACCATCAGCTTCGAAGCAGATGTAAACAGCATCAGCACCAAAAACACACAGCGCGACGAGCACCTGAAAAGCCCCGACTTCTTCGATGCCGCCAACCATCCTAAAATTACTTTTACCTCTACCGGTGTGGAAAAGAAAGACGCGGACACTTTCGTCCTCAATGGCAACCTGACCATCCGCGGCGTTACCAAACCCGTAGCCCTGAACGTAGAATATTCCGGTATCACCATCGATCCGTATGGCCAGACCAAAGCGGGTTTCGAGCTGACCGGCAAGATCAACCGTAAAGACTTCGGCCTGTCCTGGTCGGCCACCACAGAAGCCGGCGGACTGGTAGTAAGCGACGATGTGCGCCTGATTGCTGCGGTTCAGATCATCAAACAAGCATAATTCAACATAAAAGAAACTGACAAATGGATATCCTCGAGAAACTGAACTGGCGTTATGCCGTGAAGAAATTTGATCCTTCGAAGAAGTTGAATGAGGCGCAGTTGGAAAGGGTTCTGGAGGCTACCAGACTGTCTGCATCCAGCTACGGCCTGCAACCTTACAAGGTGATTGTGGTGAAAGACCCGGCGGTCCGGGAAGCGCTGAAAGCCGTATCCTGGAACCAGCCACAGATAACGGACGCATCGCATCTCGTGGTCTTTGCAAGATTCGATGATTAGAACCACGGACATGTAGACACATTCATGGGTCACGTCGCGGGCGCCCGGAATCTGCAACTGGATGACCTGAAAGGTTACGAAAATATATTGAAGGGAACGGTGAACCGCCTCAGTGAAGACGCCGCCGCCATATGGACTTCCAAACAGGCCTACCTGGCCCTGGGAACCCTGCTGACGGCCAGTGCGGTGGAAGGCATAGACGCCTGTCCCATGGAAGGATTCGATGCTGCTGCATATGACGAAGTGTTGGGATTGAAAGAGAAGAACCTGCGCACGGTGGTAGTTGCGGCGATTGGTTTCCGCGCGGAAGAAGATACGATGCAGCACGCAAAGAAAGTGAGAAAGCCCCTGGAAGATTTCGTGGAATTAGTGTAACAAACAGGTTGTTTGGGGGTTTAGGTAAACCGGGTGGAGCAATTCACCCGGTTTTTTTAATCTGGATTCCTTAATTTTAATCTCTATCGAAACAATTCACCCTAAATAGCAAACAATGAAAAGATCCGCATCCGCAAACTGGAAAGGCACCGGCAAAGAAGGTAAAGGCACTGTGTCTTCCGATTCCGGCGTTCTGAAAGATACCCAATACTCCTTCAGCAGCCGTTTCGAATCCGGCATCGGCACCAACCCCGAAGAACTGATCGCCGCCGCGCACGCAGGCTGCTTCACCATGAAGCTGAGCTTCGTGATCTCCGGCGCCGGTTTCACGCCCGATAACCTCGATACCAAAGCCACCGTTACTTTCGAGAATGGCGCCATCCCCGGCATCCACCTCGATGTAACCGCCAGCGTTCCCGGTCTCGACGCAGCCAAATTTGCTGAATTCGCGGAAGACGCGAAGGCGAACTGCCCGATCTCCAAACTCCTGAACACCAACATCACGATGGACGCAAAGCTCGTTTAATCGTTTACGTTAGTAGGCTTCCGTATAGCCGGGCGTAGTTGCAAAACTGCGCCCGGCTTTCGTTTTACATAAAAATAGTCCACCATTTGCGCCATCGCGTCCATTGTGCGGCAGGGTGTTTTTTCGGAGATTTGTATAAAGAAAAAGGAGATCAAATATATGAAAACAACCATCCACCGTGCCGACAGCCGCGGCTTTGCCAATCACGGCTGGCTCCAGTCCAGCCACACTTTCAGCTTCGCCGGGTACTACAACCCTGATCGCATTCACTTTGGCGCTTTGCGCGTATTGAATGATGATAC
This sequence comes from uncultured Chitinophaga sp., assembly GCF_937874145.1. Classification (GTDB taxonomy): domain Bacteria; phylum Bacteroidota; class Bacteroidia; order Chitinophagales; family Chitinophagaceae; genus Chitinophaga. Next base: position 3,149 of record NZ_CALNBI010000230.1, read on the forward strand.
GGTGAAGGGCGGAATGGGCTTCGGCGCGCACCCGCACGACAATATGGAGATCGTGAGCATCCCGCTGAGCGGCGCTCTAGAGCACCGCGACACCACGGGCCGCCACAAGATCATCAACCAGCACGACGTGCAGATCATGAGCGCCGGCAGCGGCATCGAACACTCCGAGTTCAACGCCAGCAAAACCGAACCGGTGAAATTCCTCCAGATCTGGCTCTTCCCGAAAAACCGCGACGTGGCCCCGCGCTACGACCAGCAAACCTTCGAACCGGCAGACCGTCATAACCGCCTGCAGGTGGTCGTATCGCCGGAAGGCACGGGAGAAGGCCTCCCCATGAACCAGGACGCCTGGTTCTCGCTGGGCAATTTCGATAAAGGACAGTCCTTTACCTACAGCCCGAAAAAAGAAGGCAACGGCCTCTACCTCTTCGTGATCGGCGGTACCGTAACGGCCGGCGGCGAAACCCTCGGCCCGCGGGACGCCATTGCAGTTGAAAATTACGCCCAACTCGATGTTGCAACATCGGAAGACGCACAGCTGCTGCTGATGGACGTGCCCATGCTCGCTTAACGCATATCCACGAAAAATACAGCGCCCGGTGGAAAAAATCCACCGGGTTTTTCATTTCCCTGAACCAAAATCGTCGTAAATTAGAACTGAGCGAAGGAATCACCGAATGGCATATTGAAGCGAAAGAAGGGTAGTATGATGCACGCAATCGTCATCCTGTCATCTTAATCAATATATCATGGAAGTACCAGCACAGTCCACAGACATCCAGGCACAGTTTTCATCCTGGAAAGAAGAAGTTGATCAAGTACGTTCCAACCTACGTACCATGCGCGGCAAACTCCAGGAAATCGCCACCTCGCCGCAACCCGATACCGAGAGATCCCTGGCGATCGAACATTTCCAAAACCAGTTCATCCGACAATTAGAAGTAGCCGACGAAATGTATCACGACCTGAAACAGTCGGCGAAACACATGGGCTACGGCCGCCCGGCCATTATTCACCACGACCGGCCCGTAGACGACATGAGCAGCCTGCAGGACCGCATGCAGGTATTCCATAAACTTCACAATGAATTATCCGGCGAGTTCAGCCGGTTTGCATCGTACGACTGATCCCGCATATTACCGGTGATTCGTCTGGCGCAGCTTATCCTGTATTTTGTACAGCGTTGCGTCCAGCTCCGTGCTGCATTCCCGCAACATGGCCAGCAGCCTGCCGTTCAGCGCGGGCTCGTTCTTCTCCAGGTCGAACATCGACATGATGCCCAGGATCGACGCCACGGGCTTGCGGATCTCGTGTGAGTTGATCCGTGCGATCTCGTGCAGCGTATCGTTGTTCTCCTGCAGGCGCTGCATGAACATGAGGCGCTCGGTAACATCAGTCTGGATGAAGATGTATTGCTGCAGTTGCCCGTCGGGGCCCACGACGGGCGTTACCACCGACTTCACCCAATAAGGTGTCCCGTTCTTTTTATAATTGCGTATTTCGAAGTCGAATGCCGCATCACGCGCCATTTTCTCGTCGATCATCGCAATGGTGCCGGCGTCGGTTTCGGGGCCGGACAGCAGGTCTTTCACGAATTTACCCGCCGCATCTTCCTGCGTATACCCCGTCATGAAGCGGAAGCCTTCGTTCACATATTCGATGCGGCCTGCGGCATTGAGAATGATAACGCTGTTGGCGGTATGGCTGGCCACGAGGCTCAGCAGTTCGATTTCCTGCTTCTGCCGAGTACTTTCGTCCACATCCTGCATAACACCGATCATGCGGATAGGTTGGCGTTGTTCGTTGAAGATGATGTACCCGCGATCGTACACGTATTTGTAATGGCTATTGGCGCAACGGAAGCGGTAGTAAGCTTCCAGGCGGTCTTTCCCGAGCGTGCAGGCGAGGTCAAAAGCTTGCATGACGCGGGGGAGATCCTCCGGATGGACGCGCTCCTTCCACCACTCCACGTTATCGCCGACTTCGTTTTCGCGGTAGCCGAAAAGCGTGACGGGACCGTGGTTCCGGGCGATGCGGTTCTGTTTGATGTCGTAGTAATACACGTAATCCGGCGTCACCTGGGCAAGGAGGTCGTACCGCGAACTGATGTCTTTCGCTTCGATCATCTGCCGCACTTCCGCATCGATATCCAGCGCCATGACGATGCGCGCCTGTTTGCCGCGGAAGAGCGTGGGGCGGGAGTGAAGCTCTACGTAAAACAATTCACCGCTCTTGCGCCGGTGCTGCCAGATACCGCGGTACGTGATCGCCGTGTCCGTACGTTTCACATCATCCATCATCTCGGGAATGGTGTCAGGATCGCGGATATCGCGAAGGGTCATGCTGAGAAATTCCTCATCGCTGAATCCATACTTCATCACCGCCGCTTCATTCACCGCCAGGAATTGCAGGCTGCCCCATTCGTACACCCACATCGGTACGGGATGCTCGCTGAAAAACTGGCGGTAAGGCGCCTGTATTTCAGCACTGGTGCGAAACACGATCCGCGCCACGATGAACACGAGCACACATGCGATCAAAAGAAAAACAAGGAACAAAATGATATCCGCGTCGCTGCCGGGAAATAAACCCGAAAGCCACACACGGAGCGGCCTGTAAAGAATTCCCCAGGTAAGGCCCGCCGCCGCCAGGATGCCCGTAATCTTCAGGGCAGGTAAGCGCATCACATGAATTTAAAAACAAGGTAATCTTTTTGCCGTTACCGGCCAATTTCTCGTGCAGGCGGGGATTTCACACAAATATGTTTGTTACCATTCGAGGGTTACATCATCGCTTTGCGCATACCCGGTGCAGGTGAGCACCATACCTTTGGCAAGCTCTTTTTCAGTCAGCACTTCATTCACCGACATCCAGACTTTACCCCCCGTGCACGTGGCGATGCAGGAGCCGCATACGCCACCCTTGCAGCTATATGGCAATGCCACCTGCTGGCGGAGCGCAGCATGAAGGATCGTTTCGTTGCCGGGAACCTCCAGCGTCTGCAATCCGCCTTCGTGGCGGAGGTGTACGCGTTTGATGGTGGAATCGTCCGGTACGGCGGTCCGCGCGATCTTCGCATCGGTATTCACCACGAAATTCTCTTTATGCAGCTGGTCGGGCCGGAAACCCATGAAAGTAAGTGTGAACTGCGCCATGCGCATGTATTCCACCGGTCCGCAGATATAGAAAAGCGCCTTGTCGCGATCGTGCCGCAGATGTTTGGGGGCCATGGCTTCCAGCACGATGTTGTTCATCCGGCGGATGCCCGGCGCGGCGTCTAAGGGATCGCTGAAGATCCAGACAACGGTGAGCCGCTCCGGGAATAAAGCTTCCAGCGCCTGTATCCGGCTGCGGAAAATGGCGTGCTCCTCGTTGCGGTTGCTGTAGATCAGCGTTACATGGGATTGCTGCTCTTCGTGAAGCGCTTGTTGCAGCAGCGAGAACAAAGGCGTGATGCCGCTGCCCGCCCCGAGCAGAACTACGTCGCGCTGCGCCTGGGGCTCGCTGTCGAGCACAAATCGGCCGGAAGGGAGCAGGGAGGTTACAATATCGCCTACCTGCCAGTGCCGGATAATATGCCTGGAAATGGCGCCATTGGCTACGCGCTTTACGGTCACCGCGAGATGGTCGTCGATCCCCGGTGTAGTGCACAGGGAATAAGAGCGCCGGTATTCGGTGCCGTGCAGGTCTACCAGGAAGGTGAGGAACTGGCCGGCCTGGTACTTCACAGTTTTGCCGTCGGTGCTTTCGAACCGGTAGGTCCACACGTCGGGCGTTTCGCGAACGATCTGCGTAATGCGTAATGATATGTAGAGGTCGCGCATGGTGCAATGCGGCGCGCTGTGCCGGGGAGGCTCAGCAGCACCGGGAACGGCCTTTATCAGCTGGTTTGAACAGTAATTTTGCTTTCAAGCATGGCGCGTACGGCGGAAGCGATCGCGGCGGCGTCGTATCCGCACTCGCGTTGCAGTTCGGCAGGCTTGCCATGCTCCACAAGGCGGTCGGGGATACCGAGGCGCTTCACGTCGGCCTTGTAATCGTGGTCGGCCATGAATTCGAGGACCGCACTGCCGAAGCCGCCCTGCAGCGATCCGTCTTCCACCGTAATCACACGGTCGAAGCGCTGGAAGATCTCATGCAGCATGTCGGTATCGAGCGGTTTCACGAAGCGCATGTCGTAATGCGCGGGCTGCAGGCCGTCGGTCATCAGTTCCTTCATCGCCTCGGTAACATAGTTGCCGGGGTGGCCGAGGGAAAGAATGGCAACGTCGCGGCCGTCCTGTATTTTTCTGCCGGTGCCGATTTTGATTTGAGAGAAGGGGCGCTTCCAGTCGGGCAACACGCCTTCGCCACGCGGGTAACGGATCACGAAGGGGTTGGTGGTGGAAGGCAGTTGCGCGGTATACATGAGATTGCGCAGTTCTTCTTCGTTCATGGGCGCGCTCACGATGAGGTTCGGGATGCAGCGCATGTAAGAAATATCGTACGCCCCGTGGTGCGTGGCGCCGTCTTCCCCGACGAGCCCCGCGCGGTCGAGACAAAATACTACGGGCAGGTTCTGGATCGCCACGTCGTGGATCACCTGGTCGTATGCCCGTTGCATAAACGAAGAGTAGATGTTGCAGTACACTTTCATGCCCTGGGTAGCCAGGCCTGCGGAAAGGGTAACGGCGTGCTGTTCGCAGATGCCCACGTCGATCGCGCGGCCGGGCATTTGCTCCATCATCCACTTCAGGGAAGAACCGGAAGGCATCGCGGGCGTGATGCCCATGATGCGGTCGTTCTGTTCCGCCAGTTCGATGATGGTATGGCCGAACACGTCCTGGTATTTGGGCGGTTGCGGCTTTTCAATCGCTTTCTTGAAGATCTCGCCGGTGATTTTGTCGAACAGTCCGGGCGCGTGCCATTTGGTCTGGTCTTTCTCCGCCAGTGCGTATCCTTTGCCTTTCACGGTGCGCACATGCAGCAGCTTGGGGCCGGGGATGTTGCGCAGGTCGTGCAGGGTATCTACCAGTTTGGTGATGTTATGCCCGTCGATAGGCCCGAAATACCGGAGGTTCAGGCTTTCGAAGAGGTTGCTGGATTTGGTCACTACCCCTTTGACGCTGGCTTCGAGCTTGGACGCCATGTCGCGGGTGAATTTCTTGCCGATGGGCATCTTCCCGAGCAGGTTCCATACATCGTCGCGTAGCTTGTTGTAAGTCTGGGAAGTGGTGATATCCGTGAGGTATTCTTTTAGCGCGCCCACGTTGGGGTCGATGGACATGCAGTTGTCGTTCAGGATAACCAGCAGGTTGGCGTTGGAAACGCCGGCATGGTTGAGGGCTTCGAAGGCCATCCCGGCGGTCATGGCGCCGTCGCCGATAACGGCGATGTGCTGGCGGTCGTGTTCTCCTTTATTGGCGGAGGCGATGGCCATACCGAGGGCGGCGCCGATGGAAGTGGAGGAGTGCCCCACGCCGAAGGTGTCGTACTCGCTTTCGCCGCGGTTCGGGAACCCGGCGATGCCTTTGTATTTGCGGTTGGTATGGAAAACGCTTTTGCGGCCGGTGAGGATCTTGTGTCCGTATGCCTGGTGGCCAACGTCCCACACGAGCTGGTCGTACGGCGTATTGTAAGCGTAATGCAGGGCTACGGTCAGCTCCACCACGCCAAGGCTGGCGCCGAAGTGGCCGCCGTGGACGCTCACAACGTCAATGATGAACTGGCGCAGCTCATCACACACCTGGTGCAGCTGCTCCTTGTTCAGTTTCCGCAGATCGGAAGGGTATTCGATCTGGCTTAATAATTGCCCTGCCGTAATTTCCATATCACCTTTTGGGTTTAATGCTCAAAAATACATGTTCTGCTGCATAAATTGGCCCAAACCGGTGCAAATTTGCGCGGGGAGGACCAATTTCCATGCAGGGCCCGGCGGGTATGTAAGCGGGGTGTCATAAGAGTAATACATTGATAATCACCATTAAGTATGAATATTTATCATGTTTGAAATAATGGGTGATCCCGCCGCCGCCCATTTAACCGCTTTAACCGCCATTGGTAATAATTGCGTTCCACTGCGCGTTGCGGCTTGGTATTTTTGGATGAAGCAGGTTTTCTCGCGGGACTTTGCTAACTTTTACTGAATGTTTAAACGCTTGTCAAAATATTGGTGGTGCCAGATACTTGGGTGGGGAGCGTGTTCCTTTCTGTACTTCTTCTACGGGTTTTTCTTCGTTAAGCTGGACTGGTGGATGTTTCCCTACCTCCTGGCAACGGCCGGGCTGGGGATACTCATTACACATGCTTTCCGTGCGGTTATCGTCAAATATAAATGGATCGAGAAGCCGTTCGAGAGCGTAGCCATTTACTTCTTTTTCGGGATAGCGGTTTGCGCCACGATCGATTCCTTCATCCTCAATTGCATCTGGTATGCGTTGAATGTGGGGCATTGGGACGAGGCGTTCCGAAGCAACTGGCTGCAGACGTTCCTGCAGCATTCCGTGTTTATATCCCTCTGGGCGGTGATCTACTTCCTCTGGCACTATGTGGAGGAAAGCCGGAACTCCCAGCTGGGGCAGCTCAAGCTGGAGGCCACCGTGCGCACGCTGGAGCTGAAAACGATCAAGAGCCAGCTCAATCCTCACTTCATTTTCAATGCGTTGAACAGTATCCGCGCCCTGGTGGACGAGAATCCGCGGCGTGCGCGGACGGCCATCACGGAGCTGAGCAATATCCTCCGGAACTCCATGCAGGCCGACAAAGCGGAAACGGTGAGCCTGGAAAACGAACTGAGCATCGTAAAAGATTATCTTGCATTGGAAAATATCCGGTTCGAGGAGCGGTTGAAGGTGCAGTACGATATTGACCCGGAAACCCTCGAGCTCCCGGTGCCCCCGCTGATGCTGCAAACCCTGGTGGAAAACGCCATCAAGCACGGCATCTCCCGGGAAGTGAACGGCGGGTTGATCCTCATCGGGTCGCATGTGCACGACATGTGCCACGAGATCACGATCCGCAACACGGGTAAATTCATCGAAAACCAGCAAAACGGCGGAGGGTTCGGCCTCGCTTCCACCCGCCAGCGGCTGGGGATACTCTTCGGCAAAAGGGCATCTTTCGACATTAAAAACATCGACCACGCAACGGTAGAAGCCAAAGTGCTCATGCCGTTATTATAAAATCGTCAACCAATTTTGACAGTATGAAAAAAGCATTGATCATAGACGACGAACGACTGGCCAGGAGCGAACTCAAAAAGTTGCTGGCAGACCATCCCGAGATCGTGGTGGTGGGTGAAGCGGTGAATGCGAAAGACGGGATGGAAAAGATTGAGTCGCTGCGGCCCGATCTCCTCTTCCTCGACATCCAGATGCCGGATAAGACCGGCTTTGATCTATTGGCGGAACTGGAAAGGACGCCGCAGGTGATTTTCACCACCGCTTACGACGAATACGCCCTCAAGGCGTTCGAGTACAACGCGCTGGATTATCTCCTGAAGCCCATCGAGCCCAAGCGGCTGGCGGACGCCATCCATAAGCTCCACCAGGCCGACGAGAAGGAGCGCATCGCCGCGGCGACCACGGACATCCA
>NZ_CALNBI010000231.1 GCF_937874145.1 uncultured Chitinophaga sp.
AGGAAAAAGAACAGCACCATCAGCCCGTCGTTGATCCACAACAACCAGGAATTGGGCAGGTGCAAACCGTTCCATTCGAGATGGTGGCCGGTCTGCGGGTCGAAAAGATCGGAAAAGAAAGTCGTATAACCTGTTCCCCATGCGGAGTTTGCCAAAATCATGGATACTACCGTGCATACTATGAGTACGATGCCGACGGCGCGGCTGTCATGCAGAAATTGCCAGATAGGTGATAGTAAACGGTCCTTAATGGAGAATAGCTTCATCAGATGGATTTAGGTGAAAAATTATTGGCCGAGCAGTTCGTATTTGGATTTCGGCCTGCGGCCAACTTCCCAGCGGAATCCCTTGAGTTTCTTCTCTTCCTGCGGGATCTGGGAAAGGGGATACATCGTTCCCTCGGGTTCTTTTACAAAGACGATCCTTTCCAGTTCGCCTTTCTCGAAATATACACGCGTGTTGGCCGTCAGCAGCTTATTCACGGAAATGAAAGCGCTGTCGTCGTCCTGCACGTAATACACGTTCTCGGAGTTGCCGTTCACGTACATCGAATCCAGCTTTTCTTCCCCGAAATAACCAAGAATGGTGTTGCCTTTGATCTGGTTGAACATATCGGGCCCCACTTCATTGATGATCATCGCATTGTGGTCGAGCAGCAGGCGGTCGGCCTTGCGGTTTTTGGTGAACAGGAAAATCGTGTCCCCGATCAGCTGGTTGCTGTTAGCCCACAATACGGGATCGCGGTACAACCGGAACGTGGAATCTACGCCGGAATAATACAGGCTGTCGCACACGCCCTGCAGCGAGTCGGAGAATATTTTCACGTTGTGATAGGCGATGATGAACCGCTTTTCAGTGGTGTCCTGTTGCGCGGTGGTATCTTTTTGCACGAGCACGCCCAGGCTGTCGGCCTGCAGCGCCGCGCTGTCGATCGTTCTGGGAATCACGCCGGAGAACAGCGTGTCGCCCCGCACGAACAGGGTATCCGTTTTGCCTTCGATGAGCGTTACAGGCTGTTGGGTGGCCAGTACCGTTTTCTGTTGCTGGTTGATGATGCCGTAATTGGCCAGCACGGCGATTTTCTGGGCAGTGTCGCGCCAGATCATATTTCCCGTTGCAATAGAAATGCCTGTAGCCTTGTCGGTTTGGATTTCATTAGCCGTGAAGGTATTGGTGCTGTCTTCTATCACCGGGCGCTGGCCGAACTGGCCGTATCCCTGGTCGGTGTTGTAATACCCGTCGGTCACGTACATGGTCATTTTGCCGTCGTTGATCGTCGTCGGCGCCATGATGGTCGCGATCTTGGTTTCGGTATTGTACATGAGCGTGTCGGTGCCGAGCGTAAACCCCGGATCGATCACCACTACTTCCTTTTTGAAATATACGTCCTTCGTTTGCCCGTAATAGATTCCTTCGCGGCTGGTCAGCACGGTGGAATCGTTGACGAGTTTCCCGCCCTGGTCGTAAGTCCCTATTTTGTTGTTCAGCTCGTAGTTGATGGCAGGGGAGGTGAGGATAATCTTGTTATCCGTCAGTTTGGCGTTACCCGTGAGCACGGCCCTGCGTTCTGTTCCATAATACGTCAGCTCGTCGGAATACGTATGTACGCTGTCTGCCTGGTTCAGGTGCACGCGCCCCCAGGCATAGATGATGTTTTTGCTTTTATCGAGCATCGCGGAGTCGCAATTCAGCAGACTGGTGCCCTGACGGAATTCCACATCGCCCACGAAGCGTTGTTCCTCGCTGGAGTCGGTCCGGAGATTGACGAAGCTGTTCGCTTTAATCAGGTGGATCAGTTTGGTGGTATCTTCCTGGAAGCGCGCGTGGTACCGGCCCGGCGAAGTTTCGGGTGAGGCCATGGCCCCGGCCGCGCCTATTCCGCCGATGAGAACAAGGCCTGGTATCGTGAGTTTGAACATTTTCGCTGTTATCATTGTGCGGTGGCGCTGTCAGAAGGAATGGGCACTACCTTGTTTTTTCTGCCGAACACGCTGAGGTGTACGTATCTCCAGGGATTGTAGCGCAGGTCTTCCAGCAGCTTGTTGAGGCTGCCGAGCGAATGCTGGAGGTTGTTGTATACCTGGCGGTCGTTCATGAGGAGCCCCAGCGAACCGTCGGTGCTGCTGATCTTCCCTGCCACTTCGTTCAGCCTGGAAATGGTGCTGTGGAGCGAAGCAAGGGTGGAATCGATCTGGCCGCCGGCAAGCGAGCCGGACGCCTTGTCGAAATTGGTGAGGATATTGGAAATCTTGTCGTTATTGTTCTTCAGGTTGGCAGACACGGCGTTGAAGTTATCGAACGTGCCGGAGATCTTGCCGCCGTCGGCCAGCATGCCGTTGATATTGCGCGTGGCGTTGTTAAGGTTGTTGAGCGTGCCGTTGAGGCCGGCCACCGCCTGTCGGATATTGTGCTTGGTAGCGGTGTCGAACACGGAGTTGACGGTCAGCAGCAGGGTATCCACGGCGCCGAGGGTGGTTTCCAGTTTCTTTACGAGGGGGGAGAGTTGTTCTTTCAGGGCGTCGGTGATGGAGCCGTCGACCGCGGCGTAGATGGTATCCTTGTTTTTGAGGACTTCATCGGTGTTCCCGAAATCGATTTCCACTTTCCGGGTGCCGAGCAGGTCGGCGCTGATACGGGCCACGGAGTTTTTGGGGATTTCGATGTTTTTATTGATCTGAAGGGTAACAAGGATGCGCCCTGCGCGCTGGTCCATCACTTCGAGGCTCTGAACGGTGCCGATTCCTAAACCGTTGACCATAACGGCGTTGGAGGGCTGCAGGCCGTTTACCTGCGTATATACAGCGTAGATGGTCTTTTTAGTGGAAAAGAGGCTTCTGCCTTTGAGGATGTTGAACCCCAGCACAAGCAGCACGATGGCGATCACGGTCAGAATACCTACTTTCGTTTCATTATTAACTTTCAGCATCGGGTAGAATTAGTTCGTTTGCAAAAATAGTCAAAACAATGGTGCGTCAGTCGTAGGTAACAGAATTAATGCAAAAGGCGGGCCAGATGGGGGCGTAGGGGTCAGTCGATGCGCTCACCGTTCCGGTAGGTGAGCACGAATGCGTCTTTGAACCCGTTTTTCCGGGCTTTGTACAGGGCCGCGTTGGCTTCGGCTTCCGTCCGGAAGTTGCCCCATATATATTTATTAATGCTTTTCCCTTTCTGACGGAGCGTTTCGCGCTCCACGCCTTTCAGGTTTTTAAAGAGCGATGATTTGGACGTGTACACTTTCTCGGTAGTGAGCAGCTGTACGCGGAAGTCTGTTTTGTCGTCTGCCGCGGCGGAGGGCCCCCCGGCAGCGGGGGACTCCTGGGCGGGATTTACCCGCGCGGGCGGGGGAGTGGCCGGTTGCGGAGCGGGCTCTTCCTGCCGGGGAGCCGTGCTGCCCGGTTTGTGCCGCCCTTCCAGCTCATCCTTATATCTTTTTACCGCACGGGCGATGCAGCCCGCCATTTCGTGCTGGCCGTCCGCCGAATTCAGGTATTTCTCTTCCTCGGGGTTGCTGATGAAGCCCAGTTCCACCAGCACGCTGGGCATGGCGGTGGCATGCAGCACCAGGATGCCCTTCTCGTTCCGCTGGCGGGCGCCGCGGCTGATACGCCCGGCGTTGGTGAACTCATCTTCCACGAGGTTCGACAGGCGGAGGCTCTGGTCGAAGAACGCGTTGCGGAGGGTGTTGAGCATAATAATGGTCTCCGGGTCCTTGGTGTCCATCAACTGCTGCGTTTCCTCGGAATTGGCGTCGAACACGATCACGGAGTTGTTCCGGAGGGATTCGGATTTCGCGTTATTCTTGCTGGTTGCCCAAATATAGGTTTCCGTACCTTTGGCGGGATTGGGGGAAGACCGGTAAATGGGTACCTTGCGGGTACGCTTGCGTTTCTTTTTATCGCGGTAAGTCTGGGTTTTGTAGCCCACAATGCGTTTGATATCGGGAGCGGCGTTGACGTGAATGGAGATGAAGAGGTCGCCCTTGGCCTCGTTGGCGATGGCGGCCTTGCGGTTCACATCGTCGAAACGGTCGGTTTTACGTGTATACACGATCTTTACGTCGGGGAACATCTCTTCCAGGAGCTTGCCGAGCTTGAGGGCCACGTCCAGCGTAATGTCCTTCTCGCTGGAGAAATTCCCCCGGGCGCCATGATCGCTGCCGCCGTGGCCGGCGTCGACCACGATGGTCCGTATAGGCTTATCCTGTACCGGCGGGCCGTAATCCGGTGCAATTTTTGCTTGAACGAAAAAGGTGTAGAGCAGTCCTATGCCTAATCCTGAAAATAAAACTCTTTTCCAGCGCATGTCAATACTATGTTTTAATGGGTTGAGTCAGTTCCTGTCTTTTAAGGTCCGTTCCCTGCCGCCGCGCCTGCATGACTTTGTCTTTATGACTAATGTAATAATTTGTATAAAATCATGTAGGTTTGTGCCCGCTTAACACATGGACCCTTTCTGCAAAAATAATTTAAAAAACTTTTTAAGGCGGCGGTTCCTGCCGCTGATCGTACTTTTATTCACGGCCTGGTCCATGCTGAAAGACGAAATAGCCTTTGCTGCCGGGTTTCAGCCGGTTCACTTTAACAAAATTTTCACAGACACCGTACCGCAACCGCATCCTGTCACTTTTCCCGACCGGAAGGCCCTGGAAGCCGATACTTCCCGCCCGCGCCCCGTGCCCGTGCCCGATTCCATCCCTCCGGCAACCGCCGATTCTATCCGCCTCGATACCGCTGCCGTGAAAACAGACACCACCGGTGTCCGCCTTTCGAAAGACAGCCTCACCGCTCCCGTGAACTACAAAGCGGAAGACTCCATCGTGATGCTCGTCAAAAAGAAAGAATTCCGCCTGTATAAAAAAGCCGACGTCAAATACGAAAACACCCAGCTCACGGGGAACACGATGGACTTCAACCAGGCCACCGGCATCCTCACTTCCCGCATGGGCCTCGACACCGCCGGCAAACCCATGGATAAGGCCGCACTGAACGACGGCGCCACCAGTTCCGAGATGGATTCTGTCCAGTACAATTTTAATACCGGGAAAGCCATGATCTACCAAACCCGTGCTCAATACGGCGAAGGTTTTGTGGCCAGCGATAAAGTGAAAAAGCAGCCGGACAACACCATTTTCGGTTTCCGCAACGGCTACACCACCTGTAACCTGGATACGCCGCACTTCTCGTTCCGCGCCAAAAAGATCAAGGTAATTCCCAATAAACTGATCGTGTCCGGACCGGCGAACCTGGAGATCGAAGGCATCCCAACGCCGTTGTTCATCCCGTTTGCCATTTTCCCGATCAGCTCCGGCCAGCGAACCGGCCTGCTGCCCCCGCAATACGTTGTGAACCAGCAAAAAGGCCTCGGCCTCGAAAACGGGGGGTACTACTTCGGCCTCGGCGAATACCTCGATGTCACCCTCCGGGCCAACATTTACTCCTACGGCAGCTGGGGCACCACCATCAGCCCCACTTACCGCAAACGGTATAAATATAACGGCGGCTTCAACTTTTCCTATGCCCTCACCCGAACGGGCGACCAGGAAGTAAAGGAGGATTTCACCCGGTCAAAGGACTTCCAGTTTTCCTGGAGCCATAGCCAGGACGGCAAGGCCCGGCCCGGCACCAACTTCGGCGCCAGCGTGCAGTTCGGCACTTCCACCTTCAACCAGTACAACGTGTTCGACGCATCGAGGAGGCTGAACAACAACATGTCGTCGTCCATCAACTATTCGAAGAGCTGGGTAGGCAAGCCCTACAACCTGACGCTCGCCGCCAACCACAACCAGAACAACCTGACCCGTCAATATAATATTAACTTCCCCGACGGTTCGTTCAACGTCAATACACTGTATCCGTTCCAGCGCCAGGAAATGGTCGGCAACCCCAAATGGTACGAGAAGATCGGTGTGAGCTATAACGCCCTGCTGCGCAACAACGTAAGGTTCGCCGACTCCACTTTCGGCACGGCCGCAATGTTCGACAACCTGCAGGCCGGTATGCAGCACCAGATCCCCATCACGCTGTCCATCCCACTGACCCGGAACATCATCATGACGCCGAACGTCAACTACACCGAAAAATGGTACATCCGCCAGCAGCACCTGGCCTGGAACCCGGTAGACCAGAACCTGGACACGACCTACGAGAACGGTTTCTTCCGGAGCAGCGCCATGTCTACCGGCGCCTCGCTGAGCACGGCCATCTACGGGATGTACGGGTTTAAAAGCAAGAAATCGCGGGTGCAGGCCATCCGCCACGTGATGCGCCCCAACGTCGGGTTCAACTATTCGCCCAACCTCGCCGCCAACGAATATGACTCCCTGCAGGTCGATGCCCAGGGCCGTAAAATACTCTACAGCTACTACCAGGGCGCCCCCTTCGGCGGTTCTCCCAATCAAACCTTCGCGGGTTTGACCTTCGGGATCGATAACAACCTGGAAATGAAGGTGAAATCCAGCAAAGACACTTCAGGATTCCGGAAAGTGAAGATCCTCGACGGTTTCGGGATCAGCTCCAGTTACAACCTGGTGGCGGACAGCTTCAAGTTGTCGCCCTTCATGCTCAACGCCCGCACCAACCTGTGGGACAAGGTGAACATTTCCGCCAGCGGTACTTTCGATCCCTACCAGGTGAACCAGTTTGGCCGCCGGATCGATGCTTACGCCTGGAATGGGGACAACTTCAGCCTGGGGCGCCTCACCAATGCGAATATCGCGCTGAGCACGTCGTTCCAGAGCCAGGATCCGAAGTCGAAGGAGAAACAGCGGCAGAAAGAGGAAATGGAGGAAGAAGGGGCGTTGCCGGAAGCGCAGCTGGAAGAGCAGCGACGCCAGCTGGAAATGATGCGCGCCAACCCCGGCGATTACGTGGATTTCGATATTCCCTGGCGGTTAGACCTGTCTTACAGCCTTAACTATACCCGCGGCCGCTCGGCTGACCTGCTGCGCGATACCACCATTTTCACGCAGTTCCTGGGTTTCAACGGCGACTTCAGCCTGACGCCCAAGTGGAAGATCATCATGAGCAGCGGTTTCGATTTCCGGCTGAAACAAATCTCCTACACCACACTCACTATCTCCCGCGACCTGCACTGCTGGCAGATGAGCATCAACCTGGTGCCCTTCGGCAGCTACCGCCAGTTCAGCATCACCATCAACCCGAAAGCCGGCATCCTGCGCGACCTCCGCATCAACCGAACGCGGCAGTTCCTGGATTTGTAGCGGGGGAGCCGCATACCTGATTGAATTATAATTTGTTGTAATAAGAAAGGCTGGTCTATGTGACCAGCCTTTTTCGTGCAAGGGAACGGGATCAGAAGTTGTAGATCACCGCCGCACCGATAAGGTCCATTTTGTTTTCGTTGACGCCTTTGAAATAGGAGGCTTTGATTTCGATGGTGTTGCCGATGTCGCCGATGGCAAAGCGCACGCCGGCGTTGCCCGTGTACCCGAAGGTGGTGCCGCCTACGTTTTTCACGTTGCCGTTCTGATCGAGCTGATCGGTGGAAGCGCCCCAATGGAAGCCGCCGCCGCCGCCGATGAAGCCGCCCACGCGGTTTTCGTTGTCGGGCGAGGAGCCGGCGCCGAAGTTGAGGTTCACCACCACGGGCGCGTTGATGAGGATGCCCAACTTGGCATTTTCGGAAGCGCCCTCCCGGGAATTGACCGATCCGCTGCCGGCAAAGGCAAAACTGATCGGGATGCCTACGGAAACGGACATACTTTCCGATTCTACGAAATTGAACCGCGGGGAGTAGGTGAAGCCTGCGGAAGTGGTGCTGGATTCAACACCCTGGTACTTCTCGAAAAAGAGGGCGGCCCCGGCGCCGTGCATAAAGGATTGAGACCAGGCACAGGTCGACGTCAGGCATACGCCAAACAGCAATAGCAGTTTTTTCATGTGGATGTGCAGTGTAAGGGATTAAATAAAATTTAATATTTATAAAAATAGGTATCCGTTTCTAGAAATGAAAGTGTTACGGGTTATTCAAATAAAAAAAACCGGGCAGGAATACCCGGTCGTAATATAAATCCATTGATTAAAATGTTTTTGGTGGGGGATCATCTTTTGCGAGGATAATCACGCTGGATGAAATGGCGGAAGCGGGAAAATAATGTTGGGAAGTGTATGGTTCCTTATCCACTCTCACCGGACGGACCGCTACCTGGCGTAAATAATGGGAATTGTTGCCGGTCAGACGGACATGCACGAACGTGGGGCCCAACGGTTCCAGCTGCTCCAAAAAGCGCAGTATTTTCTGGTGGACGGGGTGTTCGGCAGTGGTCGGTTGCATGGAGTCAGGTGCGTTTGTCAATGGAAAGTTAAGGAAATTATGCGTTGTTGGGTCAAGGCCCAACAACTTTTGGAAAGAAAAAAATCAATTTGGCTGCCGCAATTGCATGGCGAACGGCAACCAGCATATAGAGAGGAAAGCCATTGGTCAGAATATCAGAAAGATCAGGCAGTCTGCAGGGCTTAGTCTCCGCAAACTCGCCGCGCTGTGCCTTGTCGATCATGCAGATATCTCCAAAATTGAACGGGCGGACGTAGACCCGCAGCTTTCCACGTTATTGGAGTTCGCACAGGCCCTGCGCGTACACCCTGTCAGCTTTTTCCACATCCATCCCGCCGAAAACAACGGCAACAACACCATCCATCCCATTACCGGCAAAAGGATGAACTGATCAGAAGTCGTGGTGCCCTTCCCGCTTCTTTTTCATCACTTTCAGCAGGTAACGCCAATACACCACCAGTCCCAGGTGCCGGCGGATCAGCCCCGGCTTGTCGGCCTTGAAAACGTAATCCTCGATGTCCGACGAAAAGCCGTTCATATTGTATTTGGCGATGTAAAGTGGGAGATATTGTTTCTTGAAGCGGCGGCTGCCCCACAGCTGGATATTCAGCGCATAATCCGCAAGGATCTTGTATTTGAGGTTATAGGCATGGTCCCTGAAAACCACCGAAGGGTACACGATGGCCTGGTGGTTGACGGTATATTTGGCCATGCGGTATTTGTTGAATTTCCCGCCGAGCAGGTGGTATTTCGGTTTCCCTTCCCCGCTGTACCATTCTTCGCTGTTGGCGTAATAGATCGTGTGCGGGTCCTTTAATTGATGGTACAACTCCGCGAACCCCGGCAGCAACCGGTCGTCGGACCCGAGGAAGTGCACCCAGGCGCCGCGCGCCATCTTCGCGCCTTTATTTAATGCATCATAGATCCCTTTGTCCGGCTCACTGATCCAGCGAAGGAACGGGTAGGGGCTTTCGCGGAGGAGGGCCAGCGTGCCATCGGTGCTGCCGCCGTCGACCACCACCACTTCCAGCGCATCCAGCGCCAGCGCTGCAATAGATGCCAGGCATTCCGGGAGGTGCGCTTCCGCGTTGAATGTCGCAATAACAATGGTTACCTTCGGCTGAACGTTTGTATCTTTCGTCATAGTTGAAAGGCAAAAATAATATATAATTTGTCCCCTTGAACCGTAATCCCTAATTTGGCGGCGAAGTTCAAATACCTTCGTATGCCAGCTTATAAAGCAAAATCCCCTGTCCTGTTTATCGTTTTCAACCGGCCGGAACAAGCCCGGAAAGTGTTTTCCCGCATCCGCGAAGTACAACCCGACAAACTGTACATCGCGGCCGACGGCCCCCGCGCTTCCCGGCCCGGGGACGCCGATGCCTGCCGGCAGGTCCGCGAGATCGCGCAGCTGGTAGATTGGGACTGCGAAGTCAAAACCCGCTTCTGCGACGTGAATTATGGCTGCAAAATAGCCGTATCCGATGCTATCACCTGGTTTTTCGAAAACGAGCCCGAAGGTATTATCCTGGAAGACGACTGTTTCCCCGCCTATAGCTTTTTCACTTACTGCGACGAAATGCTGGAGCGCTACCGCAACGATGCATCCATCTTCTCCATAACCGGCACCAACCTGCAAATGGGCCGTAAATGGGGCGATGCAAGCTATTATGTTTCGCGCTACACCAATGTTTGGGGATGGGCCACCTGGCGCAGGGTTTGGCAGCAATACGACCGCGAGCTCAGCCGTTTCCCCGAAAGCGATGTAGTGCCGGTGCTGGAAAAGGTCTTCGGCGACCGTTTCATGGTGCACGACTGGCGGAATATTTTCGGGCAGCTGAAGGCCGGCAACATCGATACCTGGGATTACCAGTTCAACTTCCTGTCTTTCTTCGAAAACGGCCGCTGCCTGGTGCCGAACGTGAACCTGATCAGCAACATCGGTTTCGGGGAAGGGGCCACCCACACCACCGAAACCGCCAATCCGCACGCGGCCATGCCCATCGTGGAAATGGACCTGCCCATCACGCATCCCGCACAGATGCAGCCGGTACGCGAAGCCGATTTCGTTTTCCTCTCGCAGGAACACGACCTGGAGAACCGCTGGCGCAGGTATAACAAAACCACCAAGCGGATAAAACGCTGGCTGAAACGAACGTTTCTGGGAAAGAAGGACCTGTAATCACCCAACCAAGCTCATCCTATGCGAAAACCATTTCTCTATCCGCTGCTTTTACTGCTGGCGGCGGGCTGCCATAACAACGCCGGTCCCGGTTCCGGTCCCGATACCACGGGCTTCCCTGCTGTAAAACGGCTGGATTCCTCTATGCGGACCGCCTTTGTACCCGTCCCCGATCATCCGGGCGAACCGGGAGACAATATCGTATATGCCGCGAGCTTTGCCCTGGCCTGGGATGAACTGTCCCGCATTCTCGGTGGCGACCCTGAAAGCACGGAGCCGCTGGTCCGCCGGCTGAATGCCTCCGATATCCACGAAGGCGCTTTGCGCAAGGAGGCGTACCGGGTCAATATGCAGGTCCAGGGCGACGACCTGAGCGTGAAAGCCTCTTTTTACAAATCGCTGCCTTTCTCCGTGGCTTTTGATGTATGGGAAGAAGGAATGCTGTTTGGAAAGAAGCAACGGGTCCGCGCTTTCGGGATGAAGCGTTACGATTACCCGCAGGCCTCGCAGGCGAGCGTGCTGTATTACAAAGACGATGATCACTTCGTTGTTTCGCTTGTGGCGGGCCCGGAGAATGATGAAATGTTGCTGGCGAAAGGTTTTGCCGGTGGCGAGCAGCTGTCGGTCATGCGCAGCCGCGTGGAACGCGCGATAGCTGAGGGGAAAAAGGAAATGAAGGATGACAGGCAGGCCTGGAAGTTTGTGTTCAACGACGAAGATGAACTAAAAATCCCGATGCTCAAAATGAACCTGGCCGGCGATATCCGGGAACTGATCAGTTTGCCGGTAGTGAGCCGGGGGCAAACGCTCCTGATCAGAACCGCGGAGCAACAAACGCTCTTCGCGCTCGATGAAAAAGGTGTTATCGTGGAAAGCGCCGCCGTAGTGGATGCGGCCGCCGCCGTTATGGATATGCCTGTTCCGCCGCCCCGCAAACTGATGCATTTCGATAAACCCTTCTTCATCATGATCCGAGAAAATAAGGCGAAACATCCTTACTTCATCATGAAGGTGGCAAATGCGGAATGCATGGTGAAGGAAGAAAGGAAATGATATGCTTTAATAAATGAAAAACCCGCTCAATGAGCGGGTTTCGTGTTTATTGGAAAAGTTAGGGTTCGATTTTATCCCTGATATGCGGTGCTTCCTTATGCGTCATCTTCCTGATGACGTTGTTCATCCACAGCAGCGAAATCACCGACAGGGCGAAGACAAAAATCCAGGAGCTGGTCCATAAGCTGGTAACATCCAGCAGGTACCCGAAAAGGATTGGCCCCACAAAGCCGCCCAGTCCGCCGATCAGGCCTACCATACCGCCGACGACTCCGACTTCGTTGGGGAAGTACTCGGGGATATGTTTGTATACAGCCGCCATCCCGATGCCCCACATCACGCCGATCAGGATTACGAGGATCGTAAACACGACCACGTGCGCCTCGAATTTGATGAGTGTGACGCCCTGGGCCAGCAACTGTTTTTTCTGCACCTGGTCGTTTTGCCGCACGAGTACTTCCTGCCAGGAGAAGCTCCGGGGGAAGATGGAAGTATTCGCGGGAATGTCGGGTTTGGGTTGGATGGCGATAGTTTGGTCGCCCACTACGATCCTGTCGGGTGCGGTGGCCGTTACTACTCCGTTTTTATTGGCGGAAACGCCTTTGCCCGGGGTCAGGATTTCCATTTTAGGCAGCATCAGCAGGGCGCTTAAAACCAGGGACGACGTCAACACCCAGTACATTACTTTCCGCGCGCCGAACTTGTCGGACAGGTATCCGCCCAATGCCCGCGTGAGGCCGCTCGGCAGGCTGAACGCCGCGGCCAGCAGGCCGCCCAGTACGAGGGATGTTTTGTAAACATTGACGAAGTAGGGCAGGAGCCATTGCGAAAACGCGACGAACATTCCGAAAACGAGGAAGTAATATAACCCGAAGCGCCAGACCCTTGTTTTGCCGAGCGGGCCCAGCAGTTGGCCGGCCGTTTTAAGCTGGGCGCCTGATTTTTTATTCTTCACCATGAACAGGAATACCAGCCCGATGATCACGAGCATAACGCCATAGATCAGCGGCAGGATCCTCCAGCCGTTTTGCGGATCGCTTTCCGAAAGGGAATTGAGGAGGCTGGGGGCGAGGAAAGTGGTGAGCGCCGCACCCGCGTTGCCCATCCCGAAAATGCCGAGCGCACGGCCCTGCCAGTCTTTCGGATACCACACCGACGTAAATGCCACGCCCACTGCGAAGCTGGTGCCTACCATGCCGAAGAGCGCGCTCAGCAGGAAATACATCCAGTAGGAGTCAGCGAAATACAGCAGGAACATGGGAATGCTGCAGAGCAGCAGTAGGGAGGAATACACCCGTTGCCCGCCGAATTTGTCTGTCAGGATACCCATGGGCAGGCGCATCAGGGAGCCGGACAGGATCGGGATGCCGAGGAGCCAGCCGGTTTCGATGACCGTCCAGTTATAAATTCCATTGTCGACAAGGTAAGTCACCAAAACACCGTTGAGCGTCCAGCAGGCGAAACAGATGGTAAAAGCCAGTGTGTTGAGGAAAAGGATTCTGTGGGCAGCAGATAAATTCTGGTTCATGCAATGAACAATTTTACGTCGTTATTGTTTGTCCTGTTTTACAATGCCAACCTCATCTGTACAAATATATGTATAAACACGAACCGCTTGCCGGCACAAAAATATTTCTCGTTTTGTCCTTGAAATCTTATATTTAAAGTATGCGAAAATTACTAGACCTGAGAGCATTCGCAGTGGCTTTAACGGCAACGCTTATCACACTCCTGATGGTTTGGGCGGGTTCCAGGGACCTGCAGAATTTCGACGCCGCCCTGGTGGCTTATCTCTTTGGCACCCTGTTCGCCGTTTTCGGCATCGTGTACCGCTACACGGTGTGGATCCAGCGCCCACCTACCAGCGTGTATTTCTGGCGCAGCTTCCGGGTCCTGTTCTCGAGGGAGTTCCTTCACTTCTTCGCCTATACGGCGAAAGATTTCTTCCGCAATATCGTTTCCCAGCGCTTTATATTCAAAAGGGGAATGAAGCGGGGCGCGGCGCACCTGCTTATGGCCGTGGGATGTACGCTGGCATTTGCTATTACCATCCCGCTGACGTTCGGCTGGATCCACTTCACCCTGGTGCCGGAATCCGGCCTTGATCCATCCACGCCGAACATTTACACCGCCCATTTTTTCGGGTTCGAAGTGATGAACTTTCCTGTCGAATCCATCACCGCATTCTTTGCATTCGGCGCTCTTAACTGGTGTTCCCTGCTGGTCATCATCGGTGCCACCTACTTCCTGCAAAAAAGGCTGAAAGCCCCCGGGCTCATAGCCGTCCAGACTTTCGAAGGAGATATCCTGCCGCTGCTGCTCCTGATCCTGGTATCGCTGACGGGCCTCGGCCTTACGCTCGATTATAAGTTCATGAAAGGGCAGACGTTCGAGTTCATGGCCGTTACACACGCTTTCTGCGTTATTGTTTTCCTTATATGGATGCCTTTCGGGAAATTCTTCCACATCATCCAGCGACCTGCACAGATCGGCGCGCATATCTACCGTGAAGTAGGAAAACGCAAAGGCATGCAGGTGTGCAAAATCACCGGCAGGGAATTTGCTACCCGGCTGCATATCAAAGACCTGAAAACGATCACCGCCAAAATGGGTTTTAACCTGGAAAACGAAAAGGGGGAATCCCTGCTGGATTACAGTCCGGAGGGCAAGCGCGACCTCCTCGCCAGGGCGCACCTGAACGCCAGGGAAGCATCCGGCAAGTATTTCGGCTGACTGCAACTGTGAAAACCGCATCTCCATAAATAAACAGACAGGATATGGCTAAACTTCCGACGCCCGTAGACCAGATCATCGAAAAATTTGGACCCAGCCTTCACTTTCCCAAACCGGAAGGGATACCCGGAAGAGACGAGCCCGACAAGATCGTGGAAACTCACTGCTGTTTTTGCGGGATGCAATGCGGCATCAAGCTGCTCGCCAAAGACAATAAAGTAGTAGGGTTCGAGCCCTGGATGGAATTCCCTTTCAACCAGGGGCGCCTCTGCCCGAAAGGCGTGCTGCGGTATATGCAGGACAATCACCCCGACCGGCTTACTTCCCCGCTCGTCAACAAACCCGGCGTGGGATACGTGCCCGTGTCGTGGGATGAAGCGATGGATAAAACCGAGCGGGAAATCAAGCGGATACAATCGGAATATGGAAATGATGCGTTTGCCGTATTGTCGGGCGTGTCCCTTACCAACGAGAAGTCGTACATGATGGGGAAATTTGCCCGTACCGCGTTGAAAACAAAGAACCTGGATTATAACGGCCGCCTTTGCATGGTATCCGCAGGGGCGGGGAACAAGAAGGCTTTCGGGCTGGACAGGACTTCCAATAACTACTCCGACCTTGCCCACGCCGAGGTGATCATTGTAACGGGTGCCAACGTGTCTGAGACCTTTCCCACGCTTACCTGGTGGCTGTGGCAGGCGCGCGACAACGGCGGAAAGATCATCGTGGTTGATCCGCGCATGATACCGCTGGCACGCACGGCCGACATTCACCTCGACATCCGGCCGGGAACGGATTCGGCATTGTTCGGCGCCATCCTTAATTATATGATCGTCCACGACATGCTGGACCATGATTTCATCGATAACCACACGTCCGGGTTCGATGCGGCTAAAGAAGCCGTAAAGGATTATACGCTGGAGTGGGCGGAGGAGATTACCGGCACCAAAAAGGAAAAGATTGAAGCGGCGGCGAAGCTCTGGGGCAAGGCAGCCACTTCGTTCCTGCTGCACGCCAGGGGGATCGAGCACCACACTAAAGGCGTGGAGAATGTGCTGAGCTGCATCAATATCGTGCTGGCTTCCGGCCGGTTGGGGCGACCTTATTGCGGGTACGGCACCATCACCGGTCAGGGTAACGGGCAGGGTGGCCGGGAGCACGGGCATAAGTGCGACCAGCTGCCGGGGAACCGGGATATCGAAAACCCGGAGCACCGCGCGTATATTTCGAAAGTCTGGGGCATCGACGAAAAGGAGCTCCCGGGCAAGGGCCTCACTGCTTACGAAATCATCGAAGCGATTCACCGCGGTGAGATCAGGGGGCTGATTTCCATCTGTTTCAACCCTCTGGTGTCGCTGCCGAATAATAACTATGTCAGGGAAGCCCTGGAGAAACTGGAGTTTTATGTGGGGATAGACTTTTTCCTGAGCGAAACCATCCGCCATTGCGACGTCATCCTGCCCGGATCCCTGCATGAAGAGGAAGAAGGGACCGTTACTACGGCGGAAGGCCGCGTGGTGCGCATCCGCAAAGCCGTGGACCCGCCCAAAGGCGCCCGGACGGATTCTGAAATCATCATGGAACTGGCGCGCAGGCTGGGTGCGGGGGATAAATTCGCGTTTGCGGACAGCGAAGCCGTGTTCAATGAACTGCGCGTAGCGTCCAAAGGCGGTACGGCCGATTATTATGGCATCACTTACGAAAAGATCGAAAAGAATATGGGCGTCTTCTGGCCCTGCCCCGACCTGGATCATCCCGGCACACCGCGGCTCTGGGAAGACCGGAAGTTCAAAACGCCGGATGGCAAAGCGCACTTCAACCCGGTACAGTACCATCCCAGTATGGACCCCGTGGATGCGGATTACCCCGTGATCATGACCACCGGGCGCGTGGTG
>NZ_CALNBI010000232.1 GCF_937874145.1 uncultured Chitinophaga sp.
GCTCGCCGCATCGCCGTAGAATACGAATTTGGCGCGGGGATCCGTGTAGGCCAGGCCAGCCTGGTTCGTGTATTTGAAGGCTTTCACCAGCGCATCGGATACGAACACGTTGCGCCAGTCGTTGAAGCCGTATTCCTGCGCACGGTCGCTGTGGGTGGCTTTACCGCCCCAGGTCTCCTGTCCGCCGAAAACATAATATTGGTTGCCGATGCCCCAGTCGGTCCATCGGGCATGCATCACCTGGAAGATGATTTCGGGGTTCGACTGGTTGGTTTCGGTGAATAGCGCGTCGTAGCTGCCGCTGAGCTGGTAAGTGTACGGCGCCTGGGTGAGCGGTTGCAGGGTGGTCCTGGCGTCGGCCCATTTTTTCTGGTAGAGATACACTTTCCCCAGCATGGCCGTGGCTGCGCCTTTAGAGATGCGGCCGAGGTCGCCGGCGGCCTGGTCTTTCGGGAAAGGCAGGTCGGGGATGGCGGCTTTGAGATCGTTTTCCACGGCGGTCCAGATCTCAGCGGTGGAATTGCGTTTCGGGTAGAGGTTGCCGATGTTTTCGTCGTAACTGTTGCGCAGCGGCGCCCTGCCCCAGAGCATTACCAAATGCAGGTTGGCGTAGGCGCGGAGGAATTTCGCCTCGGCGATATATTGCTTTTGCAATTGCTGGTCTGCGGCGGAAGCCGGCGCCCAGGCGGTAGCGCGGTCGATCACTACGTTGGAACGCAGCACCAGCCGGTACATCGACGCCCACATATTCGTCAGGATGCTGTTGGCCGGGGTGAAGGTGAAATCCGAAAGCGGGCGGATGTCTCCCTGCAACGGCGCATCCCTTTCCGCATCGTTGCCCATGAGATCGAAAATGAAATAGTACTCGCGCGACCACATCCCGTTGTGGAGCAGTACGGCGTAAGTGGCGATCACGGCTTCGTTCAGTTGCGCGGCGCCCGTGAAGTAGTTGTCGTAGCCGTAGGCGCCGGGGTTTTCCACGTCCAGCCTCGACTTGCTGCACCCGAACCCTGCGAGCACCAGCGCGGTCAGTATGATGGAGATTTTCTTTTTCATGTTGAAATGGTTTCGTGTGATGGAATTAAAGTCCTACCTGCAATCCGAACAGCACCGTCTTCGGCTGCCCCAGCTGCCCGCGGTCGATGCCGCGCGCGAAAATGAAATTGGAGCCCGAAGGCGCGCTGATCTCGGGATCATAGCCGCTGTACTTCGTAAGCGTGACCAGGTTTTCTCCCGACACATACAGCCGCAGGCTGCTCACCACTCCTTTGCTGAAGCTGTTCAGGAAACTGCGGGGGAACGTGTACCCCAGCGTGATCATCCTTACGCGCATGTAATCGCCTTTTTCGGTATAAAAATCGGAAGGCTGCAGGTTGGCCGTCTGGTTCTGCCCTGCGCGCGGATACTTCGCCACATCGCCCGGCTGGCGCCAGCGCTGGAGCATTTCGGTGCTCACGTTGTGCAGGGCCGAAGTGCCCATCAGTACGTAATTCTGCTCCTTATACAACGTTACGCCCGATACACCGGCGATGGCGGTGTTGAAATCGAAGTTCTTATAGCCGAGGCTCACCGTTCCGCCGTACACGAACTTCGGAATGGGATTGCCGAGAATGGTCATATCGCCATCATCGATGAACCCGTTGCCGTTGATGTCGCGGAACAGGAAATCGCCGGGTTTGGCATCGGCCTGGTACACGGCCGTGGGATTGCCGGTGGCCTTTCGGGCATTGTCGTTGTAACGGTCGATGTCTGCCTGGTCGATGGCGACGTGGTCTACCAACCGGCCGTAGAACGAACCGATGGGGGAACCTTTCGCCGTGTAGGTGGCGGCGCTGTTCTGGTTGAAGGCGCCGTCGCGGATGGGCGCTGCGAATTCATTGCCCAGCGAGTTCACGATGTTTTTGTTGTAACCTCCATTGACGCCGATGCTGTAGCTGAAGCCGCCCGCGGTTTCGTTCTTGTAACTGAGCGCCAGTTCCACACCCGTGTTCTGTGCAGAGGCGGCGTTGCTCGCCAGCGTAGGGCTCCCCGTAACAGGGCCCGCACCCGTGGAGTTCGGGATGGGCACATTCACCAGCAGGTCGTTGTTCTTGCGGCGGTACCAGTCGAACGTTACGCCGAATTTATTGTTGAACATGCTCAAATCGAAGCCGGCATTGGTCTGCACCGTTTCCTCCCACTTCAGGTTGGGATTGGAGATCGCATTGATGGTAGTGCCGGAGAACCAGCCCTCACCCGGACCGAAGCTGTATACCAGGTTGCCGGTAGGACTGCCGCTGTACGTCAACGGTGAAGTCTGGAACGCGCCGATGTTATTGTTCCCCGTCTTGCCCCAGCTCACCCGCACTTTAAGGTCGGATATGAATGTGGCCTGCTTGAGGAATTCTTCGTTCGAAGCGTTCCACGCCAGGCCCACGCCGGGGAAGTTCCCGAATTTATTGGCCGGGCCGAACACCGAAGAGCCATCGCGGCGGATGCTGGCCGTCAGCACATATTTATCATTGTAATTGTAGACGAGGCGCCCGAAGTACGAAATCCCCACGTTGTTGTTGCCG
>NZ_CALNBI010000233.1 GCF_937874145.1 uncultured Chitinophaga sp.
AACGGCAAACACGATAAAACGGATAAGGACGAAATCGTGTTGTTCGACCTGAAGACATGGCAGTTGATCGCCAAACTTTGATTTTTTGTTCACTGACTATATACCATAAAAAAAAGGTGCGGTTCCCCGCACCTTTCGTATTCCAGGTAGTTCGTTGATTTATTGGCGTGCCTGCTGCATGGGGTTGCCGCCGGTGGAAGTGCCCCGGGCCGCGCGCTCCGACTTGAACAGTTCGAACCGGGAAGGCGTCGCCTGGCGGGGCCAGCTGTTGTTGGACTCGTCGATATCGGCGGTTTCGCGGTAGGGATCGAGTTGTACGGATACCACCTGCTTGTCTTTGGCGAACACTTTCGTCACTTCCTGCTCGTTATGGCGCCAGATGTAGGCGGAAATGCGGTCCACTTCCTTCGTACCATCCGCGAAGGTCCATTCCACGATCACGGGCATGACGTTGCCGCCGATGTTTTTGAACGTTACTTCGTAGAAGTTCTTTTTGCTTTCGTAAAGCTTCTTTTCTTCGGGCGTGAGGCTGGCCTGCATTTGCTGGTAAGCTGCGGACTGCGACGGCGTAACGGCGTAGCGGTCCCACTTGCTGTAGAAATCCTGTAGGCTGGTATCCTGGTCTACCACGTATTGCATGCCCTCCGCCTTGTTCCGCGTTTGCGCGATGTGCGTGTTTTCTCGGAGCGCGGCGGCTTCGGCGGCTTTATTGTTCTCGGCGGGATCTTTCGCATCCATCCGGTACCATTTTATGCTGTCGATCGAGATGTCTACCGGTTCGGTGCCGAAGAACCAGCCGCGCCAAAACCAGTCCAGGTCCACGGCGGACGCATCTTCCATCGTCCGGAAGAAATCCGCCGGGGTGGGATGTTTGAATGCCCAGCGGCGGGCGTATTCCCGGAAGGCGTAGTCGAACAGTTCGCGGCCCATCACGGTTTCGCGAAGGATATTGAGCGCGGTGGCGGGTTTGGCGTAGGCGTTGGGGCCGAACATGATGATGTTTTCGGAATTGCTCATCACGGGTTCCAGCTTGTCTTTCGGCATGCTCATGTATTCCACGATGTGGTGCGCGGGGCCCCTGCGCGAGGGGAATTTGCTGTCCCACTCCTGCTCGGCCATGAACTGGCAGAAGGTGTTGAGGCCTTCGTCCATCCAGGTCCACTGGCGCTCGTCGGAGTTCACGATCATCGGGAAGAAGTTGTGGCCCACTTCGTGGATGATTACGCCGATCATGCCGTTTTTCGTTGTTTCGCTGTAGGTGCCGTCGGCTTCCGCGCGGCCGTAGTTGAAGCAGATCATGGGATATTCCATACCGTTGGCCGCTTCCACGGAAATGGCCACGGGATAGGGATACGGGATGGTATGCTTCGAGTAGGAACGCAGGGTGTGGGCTACCACTTTGGTGGAATAGCGGCGGTAAAGCGGATAGGCTTCGGGGCCGTAGTAGCTCATGGCCATTACAGGCTTGCCTTCGATGTTAACGCCCATCGCGTCCCACACGATCCGGCGGGAGGCTACCCAGGCGAAATCGCGGACGTTGGTGGCTTCGTAGATCCAGGTTTTTTTGCGGGTGGATTTGCTCTTCATGGCTTCCTGCGCTTCGGCGAGGGTCACGATTTCCAGGGGCTCGGCGGATTTCTGCGCCTGCTGCCAGCGCTGGTATTGCGCAGGGCTAAGCATTTCCTTGTAGTTGCGGCATTCTCCGGTTCCGCCCACCACGTGATCGGCGGGAACGGTCATTTTCACTTTAAAATTCCCGAAGGTGAGCGCGAATTCGCCACGGCCGGTGAACTGTTTGTTCTGCCAGCCCTGGAAATCGGAATACACGGCGAGGCGGGGGTACCACTGCGCCATGGTGTACAGGTCATTCCCGTCGGCCGCAAAATGCTCGTAGCCGCCCCTGCCGCCGATGGTCATGCGGTTTGGTATCTTGTACCACCAGTCTACCTTGAACACGATTTTCGCGCCCGGTGCCAGCGTTTGCGGCATTTCGATGCGCATCATGGTTTGATTGATGGTGTATTGCAGCGGTTTCCCGGAGGCGTCCGTCACTTTGGTGATATTCACCCCATGCCCCTGCTCCATGCCCAGCAAACGGCCGATTTCGCGGCTGCTCATGCGGTCTTTCATCGTGCTGCCGTCGAAGCTGTTGTTGTCCGACTTCGGATCATGCTCGTTTTCGTCGAGCTGCAGCCAGATGTAAGTCAGCGGGTCGGGGGAGTTATTGTAATACGTCACGGTTTCGGAGCCGATAAGGCGGCGCTGCGCTTCGTCGAGCTCGGCGGTGATATCGTAATCCGCGCGTTGTTGCCAGTATTTCGGTCCGGGAACGCCGGAAGCGGAGCGGTACATGTTGGGATCGCTCAGCAGGGTACCCAGTTGTTCGAAGCGGTTGCCGTGATTGGAGCCCGGGTTCTGCGCCAGCGTTACCAGCGGCGCGGCTACCAGGAGGCTGCCTATGATGGAACGTATCTTCATCTGCTATTTATTTTCCAGTATTAATGCGAATCTTTCTATACTCATAACAAATGCCACCCCGAAGATCGCGGCGGAGAGGAACAGCGTCCAGTCGCGGCGCGAAGCCCGGCCGATCCGGATGATCAGCTGGGAAAGGATGAGCACGATGGTTACGATGATCAGTTGCCCGAATTCGAGGCCCAGGTTAAAGGCCAGGAGCGGCTGCAGGATGTCGGCCTGCGAACCCAGCATGCTGCGGAGGTAGTTGGAGAACCCCAGCCCGTGGATCAACCCGAAGAAGATCGCGAAAAAGTAATTCCAGTTCGCGCGCTCCGGCTCCTTCCCTCCCCGGATCACATTCCCCAGCGCCGTCAGCACGATCGTTACCGGGATGAGGAATTCTATCAGGCCGGTATCCACCCTTACGATACCCAGCACGCTCAGCGCCAGGGTGATCGAATGCCCGAGCGTGAAGGCCGTCACCAGGATCAGTACTTTCTTCCAGTCTTTCATCAGGTAAACGGCACAAAGCGCCATGATAAACAAAATGTGGTCGTATCCTCCGAGATCTGCTATATGTTGCCAGCCTTCCTCGAAATACAAGCTGAACTCCTGCATGGCGTAGATTTTTGCGTAACTTCGTAATGTTAATCTGTTAACGGTAAATATAAAAATATTTTAGGGCCGATGGGAGTAATGTTATTTAAATGGTGCCTGCCTGTATTGATGGCCGCAGTGCACCCTTTCTACATGAGCGTCACCGAGATACGTTACAATACCCCGCAAAAAACCCTGGAAATCAGCGTCCGCATCTTCTCCGACGACCTCGAAAACGTCCTGAAAAAGGAATCCAAACAGCCATTGGACATCATCCATCCCAAAAACCGCACCGCCGCCGATTCCCTCGTGGCCCAATACCTCCGCAGGCACCTCAGCCTCCAGGCCGACGGCAAACCGCTCCAAATCCGCTACCTCGGCTACGAAATCTCTGAAGACGCCACCTGGTGCTTCCTGGAATGCGCCCCCCTCGCGCCGTTCGGCAAACTGGACATCCGGAACGACGTCCTCTACACCGAGCACCCCACCCAAAGCCACATGATCCATGTGATCGTGAACGGGCGCCGGCAAAGCACGAAGCTGGACAATCCCTCGCCCAACGCTACTTTCAATTTCTGATTATTTCCGGTTGTCGATGAATTTGACCGGCTTGCGGCTGCCTTCGGGGAACTGCATCTTCAAAATCTCCGGCATGGCGCAGTACCGTACCTGCGGGATCACGCGGAGCTTGGCCTGGAGATACGATTTGATCCGCCGGTCGCCGTCTTCCGACTCCTCGCGCGGGTGCAGGTGCAGCAGGATCTCGTCGGTGCCGATTTCGTTGGAGAACACTTCCACCACAAATTCCTTCACATCTTCCATATCGCTGAGCAGATCATACAGCGCGGGCGGATAGAGGGTGGTGCCCTTGTACTTGATCATCTGCTTGCGCCGGCCGATGACGGGAGACAGCCGCAAGGTCTGCCGCCCGCAGCTGCAGGGCGTTTCGTCGTACTGGCAGATATCGCCTGTCTTATAACGCAGCAGCGGCATGGCTTCCACGCCGAGGGTGGTGATGGTCACCTCGCCCGGCGCGCCCGGCGGCACGGGGCGGTCCTGGTCGTCCAGCAGCTCCACGATGAGCAGTTCGGGATGATGGTGCCCTCCCCTGCCCTGGCGGCATTCGGTGAAGGCGGTCTGCATCTCGGTGGATGCGTAGGTGGAGAACAGGTCGATGTTCCATTTGTCGGTGATCTTCTTGCCCAGCACGTTATACGAAAAATCCGTGTTGCGGATGTTCTCGCCGATGCAAACGGCTTTTTTCACGGAAGAAGCGTTGATGTCGATCCCGTGTTCCTCCGCGAAAGCGATGAGCTTCAGGATGAACGATGGCACCGCCACGATCACCGTGGGCTGGATGCGCTTAATATTTTCCCATTGCAGGGAAGGCACGCCCGGCCCCACCCGCAGCACGCCCGCGCCGAGTTTTCGGATGCCGTTGTAGTAGGCCATGCCGGCCATGAACTGCCGGTCGAGCGTGAGCATGAGCTGGTAGATATCCTCATCGGTGCCGCCCGCGCAGCTGAAAGAAATGAATTCGTTGTAGCTCAGGCGGTCGAGGTCCTTGTCCGTGAGCGGGATGATCACGGGGCGGCCCAGGGTGCCGGAAGTAGACGTATATTCCGCGATCTTGCTTTTGTCGACACAGAGAAAATCCCAGTTTCGTTGCTGCAGGTCTTCCTTCGTTACGGTAGGCAGCTTTTGCAGGTCGCCGACTGAGCGGATGGCGTCGGTATCGATGTTGTGCACGGCGAACCATTCGCGGTAGAAAGGGGAAAACTGGCGGAGGTAGCCAACGAGGTGCTGGAGCTCCTTGTTTTGAAACTGCCGGATGGCGGCGGGACTTTGTAATTCTATGTCGGGTATGTACATAAATCTGGCGGTTAAAGGATGACCACGGTAGCCATGGCCACGGATTTCACATGCGAGAGCGAGAGCAGCACCTGTTTGCCTTCCAGGAGCGGGGCGGCGTTGCCGGTTAGGAACAGTTCGGGCTTGCCGGCTTCGTTGTTCCGTACCTCGATCTCGTTGAATTGCAGTCCGCTGCCGGCCCACCCGGTGCCGAGGGCTTTCAGGAAGGCTTCCTTGGCGGCGAACCTGGCGGCGTAGCTTTCGTATTTGCTGGCTTGTTTCTCGCAATACGCGATCTCGAGCGGCGAAAACACCAGTTCCCGGAAGCCCTGGTTCTTCCCGATCTTCTCCGCAATGCGGTCTACTTCAACGATATCTGTTCCCAGGCCTGTCATTTTTTCTTATCGCATTTTTCGATTTGCCGGAGGATGTGCTCCTTTTCCGGAATGGTGGCGATTTCTTTCGTCAGCGCCGTTTGATAATATATTTTCGCTTCCGCGAATTGTTTGTGTTTGAAAAGATAATCGCCGGCGAGCACCCAGGCATGGTAATACTCCGGGTTGTCTGCCGTTATCCTTTTCACGTCGATTTCCTTCCCGTCCATCACGGCGGCTTTGAGTCGCCGGAAGTCCGTGAATTTACGATAGTTGTCGGTAAGCAGGAAGGAATCTTTGGGGATGATGGCGCTGCTGTCGCAGATCTCATGGTCTGTTTGCAGGCCTTTCATCGCGAAAATGGTATTGAGGTCGTAGGCCACGAACTCCCCGAGTTGCCAGGGCGCGGTGGAGATCCATACTTTTCTTTCTTTGGGTTTGAAGATAATGGCATGATGGGCGATCAGCTGGTTGAGAGCTTTCTCGTTGCCCATCCCGATATCCGCATCTTTCAACCCGCGCTGGTCGCGGAGGATAGACGCGGTTTTGGCCACGCTGTTCTTCCCGTTCCTTTCCAGCAATTCCTGCAGGCGCTGGTACCGGTACGGCGAAGCGCTGCCCGCCAGCTGTTCCCGGTTGGCCTCGGAAGCGCCCAGCAGCTGGCTCTGGAAATGGTTGGCGCAGGATATCTCGTTGCCGCGGGGATCGTACAAGGCAATGCTGTCGGGCGTTTTCTCTATGATGGCCGCGCGGTTATCCGCCGCGGAACCGATCAGGAACGATTCGCTTACGAACATCTTCCGCTTTTGCGCGATCGCATACGCTTCGCTGATGTTCCCTGCATATTGCAGGATCTCCCGCGCCACGAGCGATACCGGCGTGGCCGACCCCGAAGGGATATCGCTCTTCGCGGCGTTGATCGTCACCGTCAGCCCCTCCATGTTCATCCCCGACACTACACCCGTAAATCCGCCCCAGGTCACCATCATGAACGGATGCCCCTGGTCCGGACGGTAAAACGCCACTATTTTATCTTCCGCAAACTTATCGCCTACATAGAAATCGAAATTACGGCCGATGATGAGGGAGCTGTCCTCCGAGCGGTCGTTCCAGGTTCCGAAAGACGTGCAGCCCACCAGCGCCAGGCTTTGCAGCGCATGCCCGATGTCGTGCGCGGCGTGGTAGTTCATGATGCGCTGGTAATTGGTGCCGATGAAATCATAGTTGGGAGATGCGGAAAACGATACGCCGTAAATCTCTTCTTTAAATTCATCCGCCACGTTTTTATCCATATTCCGGTTGAACCAGCCGATGAGGTACTTGAGGAAATGCTGGTACGTCCGCGAAGGGATCATCTTGCCGATCTGCCCGGTGAAATGATCTTCCTGCCGCTGCACCAGCTCTTCGGCCAGCTTGCCGTATACCACGCCTCGCTCAAAAGGTTTCCCTTCCACATACATCTCATACAACCCGCTCCGGCTCTTGCGGAACCAGCTGTTGCCCAGCGTATACGCCGAGGAATCCAGCTGCGTGCGCTGCCATTGCAGGCTGCTCTTATCCGCGATTTCCGGCGGCTGCATGCGCGCCACGATCCAGAGGTATATAAACAGCCCCAGTATCAGCAGCACGAAAAACCCTGCCGTGTACAACAGGACCTTCCCTATTCTCCTCCAGATGCTCTTCTTCTTTGCCATGTTACGCTTCGTTTATCTCGTGCAAGAGTTTTTCCATGTCCAGTAATTCGCCGCAGGTCAGCAGGGCGGTCATGGTGACGCCCAGGATGCCGTGCAGGTTCAGGTTCTGCCCCGTCAGGAACAGGTTGTTCAGTTTGGTACGGGCGCTGATGAAAGTCCGCAGCGGATCGTTGCAATCTTTCATGACGCCGTACATCGAACCGTCGTTGGTGCCGATGTAGTCGCGGAAAGAGAGCGGCGTGGCTACGGAATAGCTTTGGATGCATTGCCGCAGCACGGGGAAGCGTTGCTCCACCAGGTCGATGAGCTTTTCAGCCTTCGCGGTTTTGAACGCTTCATAACCGGCTCCCCTCGGCGATTCGTTAGAAACGGTGTTGAACGTGTCTTTCCAGGGTTCCAGCTCGCGGATGTTCATGTACGCCAGGATAGAAAGGCTGTTCGCGAAGCGGTGGTCTTTCGGGTCGGGGGTGATGAACATCGAGTAGTTGAGCGGCCAGGCGTCTTCGTTATATTCATGCCCGCTCCACACATCTTCCACATCATGATAATAGAAGTTGTAGTTCATGTGCGGGAAGAAACCCGGCTTCAGCACGGCGTTGACCATCAGGCAACCATTCCCGTTTTCGAGGGTTTTAATGCGGCTGCGGTAGGCCTGGCGGATGACGTCGCTTTCGAGCATGTCGAGCGTATTGGCGGGGTGGATGTTGGAAATATAGTATTTCCCGGAATACCGACCGCCGTCCGCCGTTTCCACGAACTGCACTTCGTGCCCTTCGGCCACGATCCTTTTCACTTCTTTATGTTTAAATAATGTGCCGCCGTTGTCGAGGATCACGCGGGTGAGCCATTTCCCGATCTGCGATCCCCCGTTCAGGCATTTCCACGAACTTTCGATATAGCTGTTCAGGACCAGGGCATGCACGTACATGGGCGTTTTCCCTCGCACCCCGGCATAAAGCGAACTGTTGGCCGCCAGCACTGCCGTGAGCTTTTTATTGCTGCTGAGCCCGTCGATATACGCCGCGGCATCCATGCCCAGCACGGATTCCTTCTCCCCGAAATCCCCCAGCCGCAGGTTGTACAACGGGAACTTCGCGCATATGTGCTTCAGCATGTCGCAATACTCGCGCAAGGCCTTTTCCTCCTCCGGGAAATCCTGTAACAGGTTCTGGATGAACCCTTCATACCCCTGCGCCATTTTATATTCCTTCGGATCGTCGCGGAAAGCGATGCGGTCGAAGCAATCCATGTCCAGGCGCTTGAGTTTTAATTTGTCCATGATCCCCAGGTATTGGAAAACCTGGTAGAGATTCTGCCCCTTTTCGAGCCCGCCAACATAATGCACGCCGGAATCGAAAATGGTCTTGTCGCGGCTGAACGTTTGCAGGCATCCGCCCAGCTGTTTATTTTTCTCCAGCACCAGCACACGATACCCGTTCTTGCTGAGGATCGCTCCGCAAACCAGGCCACCGAGGCCGCTACCGGCTATGACTACGTCGTAACTATGCATTTCTGATGATGAAAACAACATTGGAGGTGAATTTCGTCTGATCGATCCGCTCTACCGTGCCGCCGTGGCTTTCCACGGTCTGCCGCAGGGTGGCGGACGAAAAGAAGGACAATGGATGGGCCGCCGTTTTATTGAACCCGAGCAGCTTCGTGCTGAAAAGTTCCGTCAGCTTCGTGCCGCGGTGCTTCTGTTTCAGGTCCGCATCGCCGTCGCGGATGATGATGACACCGCCGGGCCGGAGCTTGTCCATGCACCTGCGCACCAGGCTCGCCTGCTGTTCGGGCTGCAGGTAATGCAGCACGTCGAGCAGCACGAAAGCGTCTTTCTCCGGGAGGTCGGATTGCGTGATATCGGCCGCGCGGAACTGCACCTGCCCGTTGCGGATGTAGCAATGCTGCGCCACCGCGATCTTCTCTTCGTCATAATCCACCCCGAGGATATTCCTTTCGGGTGCGAGGAAATGCAGCATGTAACTCATGAAGCCATATCCGCAGCCGATGTCCATGATGTCGCCCCTTTCAGGCAGCATCCGGTGAAAATCTTCGTAATTCCGCTCCATCCTTGTCTTGATCCGCATGTACCATTCCAGCACCGGACCTTTGTAAATATACTGATAGATCAGTTGTTCCCGGTAATAGGCGGGCGTTTCGATGGCTGCCGCCAGTTTGCCGTATTCCGCCTTGAAGTATTTGCTGATGGACTTGGTCCGGGCCGCGTATCCTTCTCCCCAGGAAGTATCGCCCGCTTTGATGCGCGGGAGGATCTTCATCGTCATGGAGCCGTCTTTCAGCAGGAAATCGCCTTTGGACATGCAATACGCCGTGCCATGGATAATCGCCGGGATGATATCCAGGTTCAGTTCCTGCGCGAGGTAAAACGCGCCTTTATGGAAACGCTTGATGTGATTGTCCTGCGAGCGCGTCCCTTCCGGGTACACAACGATCGAATAGCCATGGGCCGCGCGGTCGCGCAGGTGATCGATGCCTTCTTCTGCGCCTTCGGCCACGGGGTAGTAGTCCGCCATCTTCACGACCTGACCGAAAACCGGCGAATTGTACACCCACTGGTTTGTCAGCAGCACTACGTTGGGATGCATGGACGTGGACATGAGGATATCGAGGAAAGACTGGTGGTTGCTGATGATGACCGCCGGCTTTTTAAAATCTTCCTTGTGTTCGTTGATCGTTACTTTTTTCGTGTTCCCCATCACATGCAGCACGCTCCAGGTGCATTTGCTCAGCAACCAGTGATAGATTTTCTTGCCTTTTTCCTTATTGAAAGGGTTCAGGCGGATGAGGATGGTGCCGATGACGGTGAGCACCAACGCGCCGAAGGCGAAATAAACGAACGAGAACATCGATTTCGACCAGCTCCAGAGCGTCCACGGCGGCCGTTTGTTCTTATTGACGCGGTTGGTAATGAGGAAATTGAACAGGAACGGGATCAGCACCTGCGAGGTGATCACCACGCACAAGATGCCGATCACGGCGATCAGCGCGATGGATTTTAAGGAGGGGTGTTCCGCGAAAATCAAAACGCCCAACCCGAGAATGGTGGTAATCGCAGAGAAGAAAATGGACGATTTGAAGGAAGGAAGATGCTGGCTGCCGGTTTTATATTCCTGCAACAGCCCGTCCATCGTGAAGATGCTGTAATCATCCCCCAAACCGAATATAAAAGTGGAAAGAATGATATTGACGATGTTGAACGGAATTCCGAACAATCCCATAATCCCCAGTATCCACACCCAGCTGATGGCCATCGGGATGAAGGTGATGAGCGCCAGCTCGATGCGCCCGTAAGACAGCAGCAGCGCGAAAAACACGAGCGCGGACGTCATCCAGGCGATGGTATTGAACTCGTCGCGGATCACGACGGCCAGCCGGTTGGCGGTATATTGCTTGTCGACCACCACCGTGCCCGGCAGGGCTGCGCAAGCAGGGCATCCAGCGCGGCATATACTTCGTTCTTCCGGGCGGGATCTACTTTCAGCACGCCCGACAGCGATGCGCTTCCATCTTTCAACGTCACGAAATCGCTTACCGAGGGCAGCTCCATCAGCGGCGATTGCTCCGGCCGGGTAGCGGCATATTCCTGTGTAACCAGCGCCTGGAACTGATTGAACGCATCCGGTTTGAAGCCGTATTTCGCTCCCTCCTGCCGCAACGTTGCCATCACGGCGGCGGTACGCTCCGGCGACCAGTAATTTTTCCACCTTTCGATGCGTTTCTGCTGTTCGGCTTCCGACAATAGCAGCTTACCCGGACCGCCCGTTTTCTTCAGGGCGCCCGTGCTGAGGAGGCGGTCCAGCGCCGTATCGGCGGCCGCGCGGTGCTGCAGGGCTTCGTTGAGGTCGGCGCCTTCAGACAGCATGTACACCGTTTGCGCCGTGTAATCGTTCAGGCGGTTGAGTTTTTCTTCGGCATTGCGGAGCTTTTCGGGCATGTAATTCATCCGCATCATGTCGCTTTCGAATTCGACGTTCCGCGCAGTGAAGAAAAACACGACGGTGAGCCCCAGGATGCCGTACACCAGTTTCTTATTGCGTTCCGGCCGCCATCCGGAGAGGCGGTCGATGAGGTTGTGTTTGACGGGTGCGTCTTTCGCGGGCGCTTTGCCCATCACGATGAAATGCGGGAGGATGATGAGGGAGAACAGCGAGGCGCCGATAAGGCTGAACGCAGCGAACAGCCCAACGTCTTGCAGCATGGGGGATTTCACGAATTGCAGACAGAAGAACCCGCCAACGGTCGTGAAGCTGCCTACCGTCATGGGCATGGCCAGATCGGCCAGCACCTTGCGGATATCCGGCAAGTGGCGGTAATGGTTGAAAACGTGCAGCGAGTAGTTCACCGCCACGCCCAGCACCACGCATCCCGCGCCCAGCGCGATCACCGAAATGCTTCCCTGTAGAAGGTACACCATGGCCAGGGAAAACAGTCCCCCGAATACCACGGGCATCATCACCAGCAGCGGCGCGCGCTTGCGGCGGAAAAACAGGGCGATGAGCACGATGAGCAGCAGTACGGTAACGCCCTGCGTGAAGAGCGTGTCTTTCCGCAACTGCACCGCATTCCCTACCGCTACGGCCGTTGCGCCGAAGTACGTGATGGTTACGTTGGGCGTGGGAACGAGGGTGGAATCGATCAGGCCGTCGAGCTGCGAAAGGAATTGCTTGTTGATATCGGTTTTGTTCGGACCGTTTTTCGGGGTGATGAGGAGGAGGATATTTTTCTCGTCCTTGCTCATGAGGTAGCCGTCGTAGAGCGTCCAGGTATCGTCGGCCTGGAGCTGCTGCAGCTTTTTCATCCCGATCCAGGTGATGCCCAGCGGGTCTGCCGCGATGGATTTCTTCAATACCATCCCGGCCGGGGAAATGAGCGTATTGTAATTCGCTTCCACAGCGCCGGCGATGCGGGCGGGGGAAGTGAGGGAATCCAGTGTGGCGTAATCCTTTTCTTCGAGGAACAGCGGGAGGTTGGACTGCACGCGGCCGAGGAGGCTGAACAGCAGCGTGTCTTCCATCCTGCCGGTAACCTGTGAAACGTACGCGGTGAAGGGCTCGGATTGCAGGCCGGTTACCACTTGCTCCGCGACGGCGGTCAGGCTGTCGGGGTTTGCGGGGGCGGCGGTGTCGCGTTGGGAAACGATGACTGCCAGTTTATCCGCGAACTTGGAGTTTTGGAGGAACTGGTTGAGGCGGTCGATTTTGGGGTCTTGCGGTAATACGCGCGTGATGTCTTCTTCGAGTTTCACTTTGGAAGCGAAGAAGGCGGCGGATATAAAAAGGAAAGCCGTAAACAGCCAGAGCAGCCATTTACGGGCGTTAAAGAAATTGTAGATCGATATGAAGAAAGTTCCCATGAATCGTTTTTAGGTTTGCGCCGCGGCCCGCTTTCGCCGGAATACCGACAGCGCCAGGTACGTCACGAGGCCGGCCACGAGCCCCGCCGCCACGGCCAGCACAATGGCGCCCGTGATATATTGGAAAAGGTTTTGCTTCACGTCGCCCAGCGTGAGGCCTTTGCTGAAAATGATCCAGGTGGCGTCTTCCTGTACAAACATCCTGCCCACCATAAAACTGCCGTACACGATCAGCGGGATCACGGGCGGAAGGCTGATATTGGCAGCGATGAGCACCAGGGCTTTGTTCAGCCGCAGGAAAGCCGCCACGATCACGGCGATCAGCATCTGGAACCCCCACACCGGGAAAATCCCCATAAATACGCCGAAGCCTACCGACGCCGCTTTTCTTGCATTGCTCTCCCCCGCCGCCAGCAGCTGCTCGCGCCAGAGGTACCGCAGTCCGTCTTTCGAAAATATAAACCGCAACAGGTTGCGCGGATGGATATACAGAAACGCGATCGTCACCAGCACCGTATTCAGTACGCTGATCCGCGAAAAATCCCGGAACGGCCTGAAGTGCGACACCCGTTCTTCCGCCGGCGGATAATATACGCCTACCGGCTCCCAGCCGATACGGATCCCCTTCCAGCTGCTGCGCACCAGCACTTCGATCTCGAATTCGTACTTCGTGCACATAAACCGCATCCCCTTCATGGCAAACAGCGGGTACAAGCGGTAGCCGGATTGCGTATCCGGCCCCTTCAGCCCCGTTTCCACGTAAAACCAGAAGTTGGAGAACTTGTTGGCGAAGGTGTTTTTGCCGGGCATGTTCTCCTGGTGCAGGTTCCGCGCGCCGATCAGGATAGCGGGATCGTTGCGGTCGGCTTTATCGAGGAACGCCGGCAGATCGCTGGCATAGTGCTGCCCGTCGGCATCCATCGTGATCGCGAAATCGTACCCCTGCTCCACGGCGAACTTAAATCCCCTGCGCAAAGCGATGCCCTTGCCGCGGTTGGGCTGGTACGACAATACGTTCACCTGCGGAAACCTTTCCAGCACGGCCGTCGTTCCGTCGGTGGATCCGTCGTTCACTACGATCACGTGCCGGGTGTATCCCAATACCTGTTCCAGCACGGCCCCGAGGGTGCCGGCGTTGTTGTAGGTCGGGATCAGCACGCAAACCTTGCGCTCGCCAAACTGTGCGTCGTATGTGCCCTGTTGCTCCATGGTTATTTGAAACGGCCCTGGAACTTCAGGAACGTAGTGGCTTCGTGTTTGATGACGGCATTCGTTTTATAACCTCCCTCCTCTTCCGTAAAACCGATTTCCACGGTCACCTGCGGGCTCACGCGGGGATCGATCATATTGAGGAACTTCATGTTGGAAGCCTTTTCCACCATCAGCTTTTTGCCGACCGCGGCCGACAGCAGCTCCTGGATGGTTTGCATCATGCAAACGCCCGGCACTACCGGCTGTCCGGGAAAATGCCCTTCGAAAATCGGGTGCGCGCCGTTCCAGTCGATCGTATAGTGGATCGAATTTTCAGCCGGCTGCTGTTGGGATACGATGGTATAAAATTTTCCTGCTAACATTATTTTTCTACGCGTTGTAATGAAATATTGAATTTGACGGCATGATGCCGGATGTCGATACTGTCCGGCACGCCGTTGCGGTATGCGCGGAGCGTGGCTTCCACTACGGGTTTGCGGCGTGAGCCGTTTTCCACGCGGACCAGTTCCGAACAATCCGCATCGGTGATATAATAGATCTTCCCTTTCGGAAGGCGGAACGCTGTGTAGCGCTGCCCGGCCATGGAAAGGGTTTCGGCGGTGGCGGGATCGCGGCGCATGAGCACCATGTCGAAATCCTTGCGGAGCGTTTTCACGACGGCTTTCTTATCCATTTTCGGCAGCATGTAATGCTTGATAAAATCCCCGCTTTTCGTGAACTCGAAATCGAAAAACTTCATCCCCACTTCACTCATGAACAACACCCGCATGCTGCCGTTTTCCATTGGCCGGAAATACAGTAATCCGGATAAATGATGCTGCAAAATATCGACCTGCGTGCTATACAGCGCCGGCGAATCGATACGCGGCCTGAATTTTTCCAGGCAGGCAGCGGCGTCGTATTCCGTGCGTTGCAGGCCTTTGTAAGCCGATCCGCAGGAAGCGAGCAACAGCAACAATACGCTATTTAAGAGCAAACATCTCATCCGGAATGGGTGCGTTGCGTTCTTTTTTCGTAAAAATCATTTCCGTGCGGTCGCCCGAAGCTTCGTGCATCACGATCTTCGTCACGCCTAAATCTTTCTTATCCACCAGCAGTTCGATGGAAGAGAAGAAATCCTTCATCCCTTTGGCTACCGGCGCCAGCTGCAAAAGATATTGCTGCGCGTTCTCCTGCACTTTGGCAGTGAAGTCTTTATTGTTCAGCACATTCCCCTGCACGCAATCGGCCGTGATGCGGCTGATCTGTTCGAACAGTTTATTGCCGCCGGTGGATATATTCTTATCGCTGCGGGCATCCTTGATGCGCACGTTCTTCCCGTTGATGATCATGAGGTAGAACGTGGGCGAAGCATACTCCATCCGCACGCGGTTTTCTTTCTTGAACCAGAATTTGCCTTTGGACGTGATCTTGTCCGACAGCATGCTGAGGTATTTCTCCTGTACGAAGTCGCTTTTGACCGACTGCGTTTGCTGCGCCGCAGCGGTAAATTCCTTTTTGAACTGATCGAGGTTAGCGACGGGCTTAAACCCGGTTTGGGCGGCAACCTGCAGCGCCATGCAGCAAACTGCCATCATCATGATCCATCTACGCATAAGCCGGTATGTTTAAAAGTTCATCCAATCTTTTGATGGCGAAACCATCTCTTTTCAGTTGTTTGATGAGCGCGGGCAGTATTTTGACGGTGGCCGCGGCGGTATCGTGAAAGAGGAAGACGTCTCCCGCTTCTATTTTCTTTGTTACGCGCTCGAACAGTTTGTCTTCGTCTTTGATAACGGTGTCGAACGAGCGGATGCTCCATCCCACGGCGATGAACCTGCATTTGCGGATTGCGCGGGCGAGCATGGGATTGGTCACGCCGTAGGGCGGACGGAATAATTTAGGCTGATGCCCGGTGGCCGATTTGATGGCTTCATTGGCCTTCACCAGGTCGTCGCGCATGGCGGAGGACGGTTGCAGGTCGAACATCGGGCTGTGGGAAAAGCTGTGGTTGCCCACGATATGCCCTTCCGCCACGATCCTTTGCATGAGCGCGGGCTCTTGCTCCACGCGGTGGCCGATGCAGAAAAACGCGGCTTTCACGTCGAACTGCGCGAGGATATCGAGGATTTGCGGGGTGAATTGGGTAGCCGGCCCGTCGTCGAACGACAGCGACACGGATTTGTCGGACGATTTGCCTTTGCTGCGGGTCCGCACGAAGTAATTGGAGCGCACGTTCACCGAGCCCCAGGCGGCGAAGCCCGTGGCTATCCCAACCGGTATCAGCAACATCCAGAGCGGGGTGGCCGCCCAGCTTCCATGCCAGGCGATCATTACGCCGACGGACGCCGCCGCGGCTGCTATGACCCAGATCCTCAGCATTTCTCCAGTAAAATAAATGAGTGATGTTTGCCGTGGTGGTGATTCCAGATGAGGATGCGCTCGGGCTGCGCCGGTGCTGCGCCTTTCACCATCGCTTCCTGCGGCACGACGCCCCTGTTCAGGCATCCCGCCGCCATCCATACGGCAAACGCCGTTGCGGTAGGATATTCCCCGCAGAATGGCTTGAATGCCGCAATAGGCGTATCCCCGAAAAGCGATCGCTCTACGGTTGCATAATATGCATCGTTGCCTTCGTCGCCGTTGCGCCCTGTGAGCACGAGGCTCAGTCCGCCCGGCTGCACGCCGTTGCGGAGCAGGAACGCCGCCAGCTGATCCGCCGTTTCCTTTTCGGAAGCAGGACGGTACAGCATTTCCACGGCTGTCAGCTGCGCGAGAGATGTTGCCCCCTTCTCCGCCGACAACACGAAAAATGCCGCGCCTTCCCCGGCCGATACGGCCTGCCGGTACAATCCGAACCGGCGGAGGATGGTGTGGGAATATTCGGTGATCTCGTCCGTGGCGCCGGTGAGGATCTGGCGCGAAGGGTCTTCGGCCAGCAAAAGCAGGCTGTCCTGCAGGGCGTTCTCAAAGGAAAAAGCCCCGTGTACGAAGGTATTGTTATAAGCATGGCAACCCAGCAGCAGGGCGATCTGCCCGGCCACGGTATTGTGGGTGCTCTGGATGAAAGCGGTGGGCGTGAGCATGTCTTCGTGCTGGCTCACCATTTTCTGCAGGAACACGCCGGTATCGGCGAGGCATCCGTAAGCCGTGCCCATGATGATGGCGTCGGGATTCGGGAAGCCCGCGGCCTCGAGGCTCATGTGCGAAGCGGCTACGCCCATCTTGATGGCGCGGCCCATCCGGCGGATCTGTTTGATATCGATCCACTGTTTGTAATCCGGGTCGGCCACGGGCAGGCGGTCGCCTTCGTATCGCCGGATCTCCCCGGGGAATACGCCGCTGTCTTGTGCAGACACGCAACCTGCTCCTTGTATGAATATTCTCATATTTTACTCCTTTGAAAAGACCAGGCTGGAACAATTGCCGCCGAACCCGAAGGAGTTCGACATTACGTTCCGCAGGTCGTTGCCCCGTGAAAATGCGGTCACGGGCGAAAATGCCAGTTCTTTCATTTGCACGGAGAAGTTGGCGTTGGGATAAATGATCCCTTCGCGGAGGGCCCACGCGGAAAAAACCGCTTCGATACCACCGCTGGCGCCCAGCGTATGCCCGGTGAAGCTCTTGGTGGAGCTGGCGGGCGGTACGCCTTTTTCGAACAGCCGGGTAATGGCCAGGCCTTCCGAGCTGTCGTTGTTCTGGGTGCCGGTGCCGTGCAGGTTGATGTACCCCACGTCTTCCGGCTGCAGCCCGCCCATTTCCAGGGCGCCTTTCATGGCCAGGAAGTTACCGGTGCCATCGGGCGAGGAAGCCGTCTGGTGATAGGCGTCGTTCGCGTTGGCGAACCCTGCCAGGCGGCACCAGGGGCGGATGTTCGCCGCCACGGCGTCAGACACCAGCACCACATACCCTGCGCCTTCGCCCAGGTTAAGGCCGGTGCGGGTATCGTCGAAAGGGCGGCAGTTTTGCTGGTCGAGGATCATCAGGGTGTTGAAGCCGTTGAGCGTGAAGCGCGTCAGCGCATCGGTGCCCCCGGCGATCACCACGTCGAGCATGCCCGCACGGATCATGCGCGCGCCGTACATGAGGGCGTTGGCGCCGGACGAGCAGGCCGTGCTGGTGGACACATGGTGACGGATGCCCATGGCGTCGGCCACCAGGTCAGTGACCGCGCCGCATTCGTGGTGCACTACCTGCCGGAGTTTCCCCTTCGCGGGATCGGCCAGGAATGCTGCCATGAAATCTTCCGTCTTATCCATCCCCCCAACCGTATTCGCCGACACGAAACCCACGCGGTAATCGCTGATGCTGCCCAGTCCCGAAGCGTTCCAGGCTTCCTGCACGGCGATGCGGCTGAGCAGGGCCGTTCGGCTCCAGTGGGCGGGCATCCCCGCGAGGGCGGCCAGTTCTTCGTTGGAGGCTTTCACCTCCACCACCGGGAAAGTGCCGGCATGCGAGGAATGCAGGTGCTGCATGTACGCCATGCCCGGGCGCATCGCTTCAAACGAAGCCATGCACTCGTCCAGGTTCCGGCCGATGCCGGAAATGACGCCGCCTCCCGCTATCCATACGCTTCCCTGCATCATGCCTGCTTCGCTTTCTCTGCGGTGATATATTCTGCCATGGTACGAACGGAATAAAAGATATTCGGCCCGTCTTCCGGCTTGGCGACGCGGATGTTATGATGCTGCTGCAGCAACACGATCAGCTCCAGTGCATCGATGCTGTCGAGCCCGAGCCCTTCCTTGAAAAGTGGCTGGTCGTCACCGATGTCTTCAGGTTTCACTTCCTGCAAATTCAACTGTTGAATGATCTGCTCTTTCAGATCCTGCATCAACTTTTCCATATTATCTGTACAATTTTTCCGCTGTTTCCGCGCTGTATGGCAAAGCCATGCCGCGCGGGCTTGTTTCCATCAGGTAAAAAGCCGCTTCGTGCCCGGCGTGGTATTGCTCCACCCAACCGCACACCACGGCTTTAACGGCGCCGCTTTCCAGCAACTGCGCCGCGTAACCCGTTATAAAAGGTATGTCAAATTTCTCCGACACGAAAAAAGCGTTCTCGCCTTTGA
This sequence comes from uncultured Chitinophaga sp., assembly GCF_937874145.1. Lineage (GTDB taxonomy): Bacteria > Bacteroidota > Bacteroidia > Chitinophagales > Chitinophagaceae > Chitinophaga. The sequence continues at coordinate 18,610 of NZ_CALNBI010000233.1, forward strand.
ACCTGTGCCGGATACTGATCTCCCCGATCACGATGTTGGGGAGTGTGTACACGAACAGGGCCGGACTGGCGATCTCGTGCACGGTTTCGAAATATTTCTCATCCGTATCCAGGCTGCTGCTCGCGTTGGCGAGTATCACGCCGGTATCTTCAGGGGCATACTGATCCATGGGCATATCCTGCAGGAGGATTTCCGTGGCGGCCCATCCCAGCTTCGACAGCAGGTCCATCTTATGGAACTTGGGATACTGCCCGCTGAAACGGTCGTACACCCCCCGGAGGAAATCCGGCAGGTCTGCATGCGGCGCTTCATAAACGGGCTGGCCGTTCTTCTCCGCCACATGATGGCGGATGACGCAAGTGGCGTTGATATATATGCCTTTACCGGTCATAAGCTGC
>NZ_CALNBI010000234.1 GCF_937874145.1 uncultured Chitinophaga sp.
TTCAATCCATCTTTTCCTTCTTCCGTATCCAGATTTTCGTTTCCATGACGGAGAAAACCGTGGCTTCCCTCCGGCAGGCCACCTACGCCCACCTCATCCGCCTGCCCATGAAATTCTTCTCGGAAAGGCGCGTCGGGGAGCTGAACAGCCGTATCTCCTCCGATATCTCCCAATTGCAGGACCTGTTCACCACCACCCTGGCGGAATTCCTCCGGCAGGTGCTGACCATCGTGGGCGGCATCGTGCTGCTGGCGTATACTTCCTGGAAACTGACCCTGTTCATGCTGGCCATCCTGCCCGCCATTTGCATACTGGCGGTGGTGTTCGGCAAGTTCATCCGACGCTTCAGCAAACAGGTGCAGGGGCAGATCGCCGAATCGAATACGATCGTGGAAGAAACGCTGCAGGGTATCTATAACGTGAAAGCCTTCGCCAACGAATACTTCGAGATCGGCCGCTACCGCGCCAAAACAAATGAAGTCGTGAAAACCGGCATTAAGTCGGGGACCTACCAGGGGATGTTCGTGTCGTTCCTCATCTTCGGGCTCTTCGGCGCCATGGTGGCCGTTATCTGGAAGGGCGTCCTCATGATCGGGCCGGATTTCCCCGTGGGCAGCCTGTTCTCCTTTGTGCTGTATTCCGGTTTCATTGGGGGATCGATATCCGGACTGGCCGAGATATTCACCCGCGTCCAGCGCGCACTCGGGGCTTCGGAGCACCTCCTCGAAATCCTCGACGAGCCGGAAGAAAACATCCGGCTCCTCCCTCCCGCCGCCCGCCAGCAGCACTTCCGCGGCGAGATCCGCTTCCAGCACGTAGGGTTTCAGTACCCTTCGAGAAAAGACATCCCCGTATTGAGCGACGTCAGTTTCCACGCGGAGCCCGGCTGGCAGGTAGCCCTCGTTGGGCCCAGCGGCGCGGGTAAATCCACCATCGTCAACCTGCTGCTGCGTTTCTACGACCCCTCGGCCGGACATATCTACATCGACGGACAGGACACCCGCGAATACGACCTCGCGCTCCTCCGTTCCCAGATGGCCGTGGTGCCGCAGGACGTGTTCCTGTTCGGGGGCACCATCCGCGAGAACATCGCCTACGGCGACCCCTCCGCCACCGAAGGCGCCATCATGGAAGCCGCGCGCCAGGCCAACGCCTGGGAGTTTATCCGGCAGTTCCCCGAAGGCCTCGATACCATCGTCGGCGAACGCGGCGTACAGCTCTCGGGCGGGCAGCGCCAGCGCATCGCCATCGCCCGCGCTGTATTGAAGAACCCGCGTATCCTCATCCTCGACGAAGCCACCTCCGCCCTCGATTCCGAATCGGAAAAACTCGTGCAGGAAGCGCTGGAAAAACTCATGGAAGGCCGCACCTCCATCGTGATCGCCCATCGCCTGAGCACCGTCCGCCGGGCGGATATGATCCTGGTGCTCGACAAAGGCCAAGTGGCCGAAGCGGGAACGCACGAAGAGCTCATGCGCCGCTCGGAAGGCCTCTACCGCGGCCTCAGCGAACTGCAATTCTCCAACTAATTTACCCGAACCAGGTGCGGAAAGCGGCGGCTTTGTCTTTGCTGACCGTTACCTCCGGCGGTTTACCGGCCTTGAAATGCAATGTGAGGCGGGAACTTTCATCCGTTTTGAAACCGGCGAGGTAAGCCCTGTGGGCGATGAACTGCCGGTTGGCGCGGAAACATTGCTGCGGGTCGAGCAGTTCCCCGATATCGTCGAGCGAGCGGTAATCGGCCACCCAGTTGCGCCCGTCGGCATGATGGATCCGGATCACCTCACTTTTGGAGAAACCCACGATCTCCGATAACGGGAACACATACACGTTTTTTCCCGATTGCACGGTGAAACTGTTCTTGTACCGCGAAGCCTGCTGCTGGTTTTGCACGAATCGCAGCAGTTCCCGGATATACTCCGGGCTGGCGTACTTCTCCCGCAGCGAAGCGTATTTGCGGAAGGCCGCCGCCAGTTCCCCGGGGTCAACGGGCTTCAGGAGATAATCGATGCTGTTGACCTTGAACGCCCGGATCGCATATTGGTCGTAGGCCGTGGTGAAAATAACAGGGATCGCGGGTTGCAGGTGGGGAAACAGGTCGAGGCTGATACCGTCGGACAATTGAATGTCGGCCAAAACGAGGTCGGGCATGGGATCGAGCTTCCACAGCGCCTCACGGAGGCTGGCCACCGGGCCGGTGATGTGCCATGCCGGTTCGAGGGTGCGGACCAGTTGGATGAGGTGCGCGGCTACCAGGGGCTCGTCTTCCAGGATCAGTACGTTCATCTTTGCGATTTTAAAGCATGGGCATGGATACGGTGAATTTGGCATCGCCGTCTTTCACGATCACTTCCTTCTCCCCCAACAATTTATACATCTGCTTCAGCTGCTGCAGGCCCTGTTTATTCGAAATGGCCAGCTGCCGGCGTATTTGCTTGTTATTCGAAACGATGATATAACCGTCTTCCTCGTAAACACGGATATACAAAGGGTGGTCGGGATGGATTTCGTTGTGCTTGATGGCATTGTCGATCAGCATCTGGAGCGAAAGCGCGGCCACACCCCTGTCTTCCTGTGAAGGGTTGATATCGATATCGATCGCAAGTGCATCACCGAAGCGGATTTTCTGAAGTGCGGTGTAGTGGCGCAGCATGTCCAGTTCTACTGCCAGCGGGGTAACGCCATTGTCTTTATTTTCCAGCGCATGCCGGTAGATTTTGGACAAGTGGCGGATGAATTCGGAAGCCAACGGCGGATTGGTCTGGGTAAGGTTATCCAGCGATGTGAATGCGTTGAAAAGGAAGTGGGGATCGATCTGGTTTTTAAGGTGTTGCAGCTGCATTTGCGTGTTTTCCCGTTTGATCCTTTCTTCTTTTACGGCATTATTTTTCCAGGCCTGGAAGAAATATTGGCCGATCAATGCGATATTAATGATGATGGAAAGGTAATGGGAATACATGAGTGGGATTCCCAGGACGTTGCTGAAAGGCAGGTGCAGCAGGAACACGAGCATGCCGATGCTGGTAACGATCCACCCGGCGATAAATCCAACCAGCAACTGGAGGAACATTCTTCCCGCTTCGCTTTTTTTATTAGCTCATAGACCCGCTGTCTTGTAAGGCAGCAGGCGGTCGAGCAGCCGGTGTATGCGGGCAAGTATGAACCATAGCAATTGCACGACTAATATGGAAGCCGCGGCAACGATCAGGCCGAAGCTGGGCGACATCATGATACCGATAAAGAATGCGGCGACCATGATGAGGAGGGTGATGGAGATACGAACGGCGTGCTTTTTTAGAAATTTGGACATAAGGGCGAAATTTAACATGTTTTTTGAAGGTTTGTCATGAATTCCGGTTTGAAGTTTCCAATATTTCGCTGTGCGGCGGCGTTATAGGTAGCCGCCCCGCGATGCGATTGGCCATTGGAAGTACTTTTTCCTTCATTTTCAACACAAGATATCCGCCTCCCTTGCGCCGTTAAAATGGAAAGCAGCTAGGACGAAGGAATTTGCATCGAAGCGGAAAATGGAGGCTTCCCGGGTTTTGAGCTGGGCGCGGAAATTGGTAATTTTGACCGGCCGGAAACCGAACCCCCGGCCCAGGGTTTTAATCTTTTACTTTGACGATGATCTCATTCCGGCAGTTCCTGCAAACCGCCTTCCAGCACGGACCATACACCACCGACGACGTTATAGCGGCCGTACTCCCGCTTTTCTACGATGTGCAGGCGCTGCATGACGAAGGCAAAGTGGCGCCCTTCGGCGAGGAGTCCGCCATCATGGCCACCGCCCGCACCCTCCGGCTCAACGCCGAAGCGGCCCACCCGCCGCTCGAAGCGCCCGAAAAAGTGGAAGCCCTCTTCAACGGGCATAACCCACATTTCGAGGTCATCGATAAAGTAAGGCTCCCGGAAGGCCAGGCCGCCGAAACGCTCCGGGTACACGCCGATACCGGCAAGCCCCTGCGCCATGCCGCCTACATCCCAGGTTACCGCAGCTACGAAATGTTGCTGGAGCATCACGACGAACAAACCGACATTTTCGTGCTGGGGCTCGTGCTTGCCGGCATGGCTCTCGGCCTCGATCTGCATGATCCCGAAACCCTGCCCGCGCTGGCAGTGCAGCGTGAGCGCCCCCTCCTGCACAGGCCCCTCCATCCCGCACTCGGCACCCTCATCACCGAAATGACGGAACTGGAACGCAGCCACCGTACCCGCGATCTCCGAGAAGCCATCCACCGGCTGGAGCATTACCGCGATTTCGATCCCGAAAAACAAACCGACCTGGCACAGGTGGCCGGCTGGGTGACGCATGACCGCAGCGAGAAGCAACAAATCATCCTGCATAAACTCCGTAACCGCCTTTTCGATACCAGCCGCCGCAACCGGCTGCTGTTTTATAAACCCAACGCCCGGTTCGCCAACCTCACCTTCGGCAGCGTGCCCATGGTGCTGCACCACCAGAGCATCCGGCCGGAACTGCTTTTCACCTGGAACAGCGATATCGCGGAGAAAGTGGTGGCCATGGGCGACCTGGCCCTCAACAAATACCTCCGGTTCGAAGACCATCCCTACCTGCCCGCCGTGCTGAACAAAATCCGGCTCGAAGCGCAACGCGACATCCAGGAGTTTGGTTTCTCGCAACTGAAGCTGGTGGCAGCGTTCCTGAAATGGCACAACCTGGCGGAAGATCCCCAGGAAAGCATCCACAGCCCGCTCCTGCTGCTGCCCGTGGAACTGAAAAAGAAAAAACAAACGGGGGGCGACCAGTACGTCCTCTCCGTGACCGATAATAACGCGGAAGTCAATCCCGTGCTGGCCAACCGCCTGCGCGAGCTGTTCGGCATCGAATTGCCGGATAGCGTGGACCTGGAAGAAATGTCGCCCGAAACGTTCTGCGAG
>NZ_CALNBI010000235.1 GCF_937874145.1 uncultured Chitinophaga sp.
GCGCAAATGAGGCCCGCGGTGCGGCCATCATCGCCGGGGATGGGTGTGTAAGAGAAGGTGTAATATGTTTCTTCCGGGTAGCCATTTCGTTCCATGATGAGCAGCTGCGATTCTTCGTAGGTGCCTTCGTCTTTTTCCACCAGCTTCACGAGCAAGGGCTGCACATAGTCCCAGATATCCTTCCAGACAACGGACGCGGGTTGCCCGAGGGCGCGGGGATGTTTGCCGCCAACGATGGCTTTGTACGGATCGTTGTAAAGTTTGATGAATTCCTTTCCCCAGCCGATCCAGATGGGCTGGCGCGAGGTGAGCATAATCCTGACGCAGGTCCTGAGGCTTTGGGGCCAGGTTTCGACCGGTCCGAGGGGAGAATCCGCCCAGTTATAATCGCGGATGCGGGCGCCCATTTCACCACCTCCCATTAAAAATTCAGGTAAACCGGTTTCAGCCATACAGATCGGAAAATTGAATTGGATGTATTACTTACCAAGATAATTGATTTTGGTATAATAACACCGGGTGAAGGGTGAATTTGTGACATAAATTACCAGCCTGGAAACAGCAGTAGCGGCGGATTGCAGCGGATGCGGGTATGTGGGGGAAAGCACGGGAAGCGGGCGGGGGCATATATTAATTATAGTTGAAGGATGGAAGAAGAAACGCGGGGGAATCAAGTATTTTCTTATTTTGGCAGCAAATCTAATCGCAATGTTGGAAGCTACAGATGAAGCGTTGTGCGGGATGATCCGACAGGGGGATGCCGCAGCTTTTAATGTACTGTACGACCGGTACCGGCACCAGCTATATGGGTATGTGCTCAGGCTCTGCGGTTCGCAGGATGTGGCGCTGGATGCGGTGCAGGAAGTGTTCCTGCAGGTCTGGCTCCGCTCGGCTTCCCTGGACCCGGGGCGTTCCATCAAATCTTATCTTTTCCGCTCGGTACGCAATTATTTGCTGGATTATCTGAAGAAAGCCGTGCATCAGCAGGCCTTCCGGCAGCATTTTATGCGGGCGTTCGAAGAGGGGGGCGCCTCTTCGGAGCATGTATTATACAGCAAACAGCTCGAAACGATCAAGAACAACGCCGTTTCCCGCCTGCCGGCCCAGCGGCAGCGGATTTATACCATGAGCAAGGTGGAAGGCCTCAGCAACCGCGAGATCGCGGAATCCCTGGGGATTTCCATCAATACGGTGCGCGACCAGCTCGTGAAGGCATCCCGTTTTGTACGGATGTACCTGTTGCGCCACGCGGATATCGCGGTACTGCTCACGGCGGTGCATGTTGCACAGCAGGGGTGATAAAAATATTTTTTCAGCGGGGATCGTCTTACCCCATTTTCCGATCGTATTACTAGTGATGGAGGAGCATCAGCAAAGGATCAGGCATTTGTTCGCCAAAATGGCGGAAGGCACTTCCACGCCCGAAGAGCGTGCGGAATTGCTGGAGTATCTGGAGGGAGACCCCCTCCCGGAAGACCTCCCGATGCCCGACGAGCTTGCTCCCGGCGGCCATTGGCCCGCCATGCCCGAAACGGAGGCGGACCGCATCCGCGCGCATGTACTGTCGCACCAGCAGCCCGCAACGCCCGTCAGGCGGATGCGCTGGCGCCTGGCCGCGGCGGTGCTCCTGCCCCTCGCCGGCGCAGCCCTGTGGCTGTGGCAGGGGCAGAAAAGCAGCGGGGAAGTTTTGGAGTATGTCAACGACACGCGGACGGTCAAAACCATCCGGCTGGGCGACGGCTCCGAGATCCACCTCAACCGGGCAGCCCGCCTCACCCTCCGCAAAGGCGCCGAAAGGGAAGCCTGGCTGGAAGGAGAAGCCTTCTTCACCATCGCCGCGCATCCGTCGAGGCCGTTCGTAGTGCACACGCGGCATCAGCTGGATGTGACGGTATTGGGTACCTCCTTCAACGTGAAAGCAGGAGAAAAAGCCACGGAAGTGGTCCTGAACACGGGAAAGGTGAAAGTGGGCGACGGCGGGCATGAAGTGATCCTGCGGCCGGGAGAAATGGCGGTGTACGACGCGGACGCGAAGCAGATGATGCGCCAGCAGGCGGATACCCTGCAGCGCGCTTCCTGGAAAAACGAGCTCATGCCGTTTAAAGAACGGCCGCTGAAAGAAGTTGTCGCGCAACTGGGCGAACAATTCGGATACGCCGTTTCGTTCGAAGACCCCGCCGCCGATACGCTCCTTTTCACCGGGTACCTCTCCACCCGCGACCTGCAGCAGGCCGTCCTCACACTGGAACAATCCTTCTCCATCAACATCCGGATTGGAAAAAGCCAATTACATGTGAACAAACAATAGCGTTTCAGCCAAAACCTAACACAACTTCGCTATGAAAAGATTCAAAGCCATCAGCTCAGGGCTGATCATGGCATCTGTATTGCTATGCAACGTCCCCATCACCAGTGCGCAACCAGGGTATGAAAAAACTGCCCGCGAACAGGTGTCGCTCATCTCCGTGATCAACGACATGGAAAACCGGTTCGACGTCCGGTTCAATTACAACGCCACGTTACTGAAAGGAAAGAAAATCACCGCACCTGACAAAGAAGGGTTCAGCAAAGACAACATCGCCCAGGAGCTCAACCGCTACATCTCGCCCCTCGGGCTCGTATGCCAGCAGCTCGCCGGCAAACTGTACGTCGTGAAAGCCAACGCCGTCTCCGAACCGGCTTTGTCCGGCAGTACCTCCCTGGCAGACGCTACCATCCGCGGAACCGTAACCGACTCCGCCGGCGCCTCCATCCCCGGCGTAGTTGTACGCATCAAAGGCGCCCAGCGCGGCGCCATCACCGATGGCAACGGGGCTTTTACGCTGCCCAATGTGAAAAAGGGCGATGTGCTCGTGTTTTCACTGGTGGGCTATAACCAGCAGGAAGTAACCATCGGCGACCAAACCGATCTCCGCATCACGATGCAGGTATCCGCCATCGCGCTCGACCAGCTCGTGGTAACCGCCCTCGGGATCAAACGCCAGGAAAAAGCCCTCGGCTATGCCGTGCAAAAAGTAAAAGGCGACGCCGTTGCCACCGTAAAAGGTGTGGACGTAGCCACCTCCCTCACCGGCCATGTGTCCGGCCTGGTGGTGAAAAACTCCACCGAATTCTTCGCACGCCCCAGCATCGAGCTCCGCGGCGAAGGCGCCCTGCTCGTTATCGACGGCGTACCCTACGGCAACATGACCCTGCGCGACATCCCCACCGACGATATCGAAAGCATCGACGTCCTCAAAGGCCCCACCGCCTCCTCGCTCTACGGCTCCCGCGCCGCCGGCGGCGTGCTGCTCGTCACTACCAAAAAAGGCTCCGGCACCGGGCTCACCGTTTCCATCAACAGCAACACCATGCTGCAAAGCGGCTTCCTCGCCCTGCCAAAAGTACAGGGATCCTACGGCCGCGGGCAAAATGGCGCCATCGATAACGACTACGTTTGGGGGCCCAAGCTCGATATCGGCGAAACCGCCACCGACTGGAACCCCGAAACCAAACAGTTCGAAGACAACCGTCCGCTCCGCTCCATCGGGAAAGACAACCTCAAGAACTTCATGGAAACGGGCGTTGTCACCAACAATAACATCAGCGTATCCCAAAGCGGCCAGTACGGCAGCTTCCGGGCTTCGCTTAATCATATCTACAACAAAGGCCAGTTCCCCAACGCCCGCGCCAACATGTTCAACTTCACGCTGGGCGGCGTGCTGAAAGCTTCCGATAAATTTACCCTCGAAGGGCATACCGGCGTCTCCAAACGCATGGCGCCGCAGGTATGGGGCTCAGGATACGGCAACCAGGGGTACATCTATCAGCTGACTATGTGGACCGGCCCGGAATATGACATCCGGCAGTACCAGGACTACTGGAAAGTGCCCAACAAAACCCAGAACTGGATGTACACCAACTGGTACGACAACCCTTATCTCATCGCTTACGAAAAGCTGAACGGCATCCAGCAGAACACGGTGAACGCAAGCCTTACGGCCAATTATAAGTTCACCGACGACCTGAACCTGCTGGTGCGCGTGGCATACGACAACTACAACAACGAGGAAACTTATAAGAACCCCACGGCGAACATCTTCTCCACACGCGGCGGATGGGACGCGAAAGGGTATTACCGCAACATCGCCACCAGTGGATGGAGCACGAACGACGATATCATGCTTTCGTACAAAAAGAAAGCCGGGCAGTTCACCATCGACCTGATGGCGGGCGGCACCATTTATTACTATATCGATCAAACGATCTCCGCCGCTACGCGAAACGGCTTGTCGAGCCCCCGGTTTTACAGCATCGCGGGCTCGGTAGGGCCCGTTAACATCACCCAAACGCATGGCGCCCGCCAGGTGAACAGCCTGTACGGCAGGGCTGCGCTGGGATGGAAGAACGCCATCTTCGTGGAAGCTACCGGCCGTAATGACTGGAACTCCGCGCAGCCGAAAGAGCACCGCGACTATTTCTATCCTTCGCTGGGTTCCAGCGTGGTGTTGTCTGAACTGGTGCGCCTGCCCCGGTTTGTGGATATGTGGAAATTCAGGGGCTCCTGGGCGGATTACAAAACGCCGGCCGATGTGTATGTGACCAACCGCCTGTTTTCCACCACGCCCCAGGCCTGGAATACCCTCAATTCCGCCAACTACCCCAGCAACCTGCTCCCGCTCAGCATCCTGCCCAGCTCGGCGCGCACCTGGGAAGTGGGTACCGCCGCTTACCTGTTCAAGAACAGGCTGAATGTGGACGTGACCTACTTTAATAAATTGCATTACAACACACAGCGTAATATCGATATTCCGCAGTCGTCTGGTTTCTCCAGCACCATCATCAACTGGGATGAAGATTTTGTGCGGAGAGGTATCGAAATCACGATCGGCGGTTCTGTCATCAGACAAAAGAATTTCGAATGGCAGTCTGTCATCAACTATACCAGCCATCACCGCTATATCAAGCGGCTCGACAGCACGTATTCCTCCAAAGAGCCCTGGGTGAAGGTAGGCGCGCGGATGGATAACTACATCGATTACTACTGGCTGCGCGATCCTTCGGGCAATGTCATCCACCAGAGCGGCATGCCCGTGCAAAGCGAATACCGCAAGAACTACGGCTACACCGATCCTAAATTCAGCTTCGGTTTCATCAACAACTTCCGCATCGGCGACTTCCTCGTGGGGCTGAACCTCGACGGGCGCATCGGCGGCCTGATGTACAATTACGTGAACGATAAAATGTTCGACACCGGCACGCATCCCGATACGGATAATAACTGGCGGTATGATGAAGTGGTGAACGGGAAAACGAATTATGTTGGCACAGGCGTGAAAGTAGTGAGCGGAACGGTGACCTACGATAACTTCGGGAACATCATCAACGATACCCGCACCTATGCACCGAACGATGTGGCCACTTCTTACCAGGATTACACGCAGAAGTTCAGGGCCGGCGATTACGGGGTGCAGAAGAAATCGTTCGTGAAAGTAAGGGAGATGTCGCTCGGCTACAAGCTGCCTTCGGCTTTCCTGGGCCGTTACAGCATTAAGAGCGCATCCGTGGCGCTCACGGCGCAGAACCTGTTCCTCTTCACCAAATTCCGTTTCTCCGATCCTGACGTGGACACCGAAAACCTGAACTCGCCTTCGCAGCGGATGCTGGGTATGAACCTGCGGGTAACTTTCTGATAGGGCATTTTCATCCATCAAAACATCGAACATGCAACACAAAAAACTTTATACCATCATACTGGGCGCAACCGTGCTGGCGGGCTGTGCCAAATTCGAAGAGATCAACACAAACCCGGATAAGACGGATGCCGTCAGCTCGTCGATGCTGGCGACGACCATGATCCTGAACGTGACGCGGACGACCATCGCCACCACCAAAGGTTTCATGCAGCCGTACATGCTGGGTAAATACGTTACCTGGGGCGAGAACCAGGAGAACTTCCAGTTCAACCGCCTGAGCAGGGCGGGCTTCGACCGCCTCCCGGTGCTCCGGAACATCGATCCCATGATCGCCGCGGCTACCGACGAAGGGCAGCGCAATTCCTACCGCGGGCTGGGAAGCTTCATCCGCGCCTGGCAGTTTTACCACACCACCATGCAGGTGGGCGATATCCCTTACTCGGAAGCCATCAAGGGCGAATCGGAAGGCATTGTGCAACCGAAATACGACAGCCAGAAGGAAGTGTTCCTCGGCATCCTCCGCGAACTGGACAGCGCCAACGCATTATTCGCGAGGGGCAGCAAGTTTGAAGGCGATCCCATTTTTAACGGCGAAACAGATAAATGGCGCCGCGTGGTGAACGGATTCGAGCTCCATGTGCTCATGCAGCTCTACCGCAAAACCGGTGATGCCGACCTGAAAGTGACCGACCGTTTCCGGGACATTGTGAACAACCGGCCGCTGCTGCGCAATTATAGCGATAACTTCGCCCTGGCTTATAACAACACGCAAGGCCAGAATTACCCCTGGTCCGACGTGCCCGCGGGCTCCGGCAACTCTTTCGTGAAGTCGAACTACACGATGCTCACCACCAATCTCATCGATCCGCTCAAAGCCCTGGGCGACCGCCGCCTTTTCTACTACGCCAAACCCTCACCCGTACAGATCGCCGGCGGCAAGCAGCCCTCCGACTGGGATGCCTATCCCGGCGCCGAGCCCTCCGATCCGTTCCCGGTGCTGCAGGACAAGCGGGTGTCGAAAGATTACGCCGACCTGAACAACCGCTACGTACAGCTCGTGAACGCCGAACCGGTGAGTGTGTTCAGCTACTGGGACCAGCAGTTCATCCTCGCGGAAGCCACCATCCGCGGCTGGATCACGGGTACACCGGCACAGGATTACTATGCGGCAGGCATCGGGGAGTCGATGCGGTTTATCGCGGCGTATACGCCCGAAGCAGCCGATTATCATCACAACATGAAAATCGACAACGCCTACATCCTCACCTATATCGCCACCCATCCGCTGATCGGAACGATGGAGCAGCAGCTGCAACAGATCATCCAGCAGAAGTACCTCGCCGGTTTCCTGCAGGGCTCGAATTACAATGCCTGGTATGAGAACAGGAGAACAGGGTATCCCGTCTTCAAGCTCAATCCCAACTCGAACCTGAACACGCCCAACACGGCGTTCCCGGTGCGGTGGCTGTACCCCGCCAACGAGCTCAACTTCAATAACCGCAATATGGATGAAGCCATCAAACGCCAGTATCCCGGCGGCGACAATACCAACGGGGTGATGTGGATCCTGAAGGATTAACCGTTTTAACCAGTAATGTGATTGACCCCGGGCGCTTTGCAGCCCGGGGTTTTTTTATGGCGAAAATTGGGCTATATTTCTGGACCAAGTCAAACTTATGCATCACCCGGCCCGGAAATTATCCCTTATCCCCGCACTGATTTGTGCCTACCTCTTCACCGCCTGCAATCCGAACAGGCATGCGCGCTACGCTGATTTTGAAACGGCAGACAGCCTGCCCCCGAAATGGACCACTATCAACGAAAGCGGCGCTTTCCGTGTGCGCACCGACGATAGCGATGCCTATTCGGGCAAACGCTCGTTGTTGCTGGAAAGGAGCAGGGAAGGAGGAATACATTCCGTTTTGGCGGTTACGCATATTCCCGTGGAAGTGGACGGTGCGCAGGTGGAAGTGAGCGGGTATATGAAAACCGAAAATGTGCAGGGCGGTTTTTGGGGCCTGTACCTGAAAGTGGAAGGCGACCCCGCCTGGACGGAAACGGATATGATGCGGGATGTGAAAGTAGCAGGCACCACCGGCTGGCAACCATACACGGTGAAAGCGCCGTTGAAGAAAGGCGCCAGGGATATTTACCTGGGCGTGTACCTGGCCGGCAGCGGGAAAGTTTGGGCAGACGACCTGGAGGTAAGGATAGATGGAAAACCCCTGTCCGCCGTGCCCCGTATGGCACTGTCGCCCGCACGGCAGGATACTGAGTTTGGTATTAATACCGGCATCAGCCTCGATACCCTCACACCGGAAAAAGCCGATAACCTGGTGCGGCTGGGCAAAGTTTGGGGCTTTCTGAAATATTACCATCCCGCCGTGGCGGCTGGCCAATATAACTGGGATGCGGAATTGTTCCGCGTGTTGCCCGCGTTGCTGCGTAGTGCCGACAGGCAGGCGGCGAATGCAGTGATGGAGGAATGGGTGAAAGGATTGAAGCCTGTGACCACCGGCCCAGCCACGAAGGGAATGCCACCCATGGTCAGGCACCAGCCGGATCTCGATTGGCTGACAGATACTGCATCGTTAGGCGCTGCGCTTTCCGGAAGGCTGGAGAAGATCCGCAAGGCGAACCGGGAAGATGAACATTATTACGTTTCGCTGCATTCCACCGGCAATGCATCTTTCAACAACGAACGACGGTATTCCCATGTATCGCCGGCCGACGATGGATACCGTTTGCTGGCGCTATTCCGTTACTGGAATTATGTTCAATATTATTTTCCTTACAAGCACCTGATCGGGGAAGACTGGCACGGCGTGATGGCGCGCTTCCTGCCGGTGTTTGCTAAAGCAAAGGATGCGGAATCGTACCAGCTGGCGGTGTTGCAAATGATGACCGTCATCAATGATTCGCATGCGCTGTTGCAGGGAAATACGATGGCGATGGACCGCTCCCTGGGCTTCCACAGGATGTATGCAGACATCCGGGAGGTGGAAGGCAGGCCCACCGTGGTGCGGCCGCCCGTAGCCGTTCAAGGCGACGCGCTGGAAAGGGGAGACGTGATCCTGCAGATAAATGGAACACCGGTGGAAGCGTTGCGCGAATGGTGGGAGCCTTATCTCCCCGCTTCCAACGAAAACCACCGGTCGTATGCATTTACCACTGAGCTGCTCCGCGGGAAAGATTCCCTGTTTACGCTGGAAGTGGACCGGAACGGGCAGCGGAAGGCTTTACAGCTGGTATACGGCATGGCAGCCCGCATGCATCCGGACAATCGCCTGCCTTTACCGGAGAAGCCGTGGTCGTTACTACCGGATAACATCGGTTACATGAATTTGCGCACTTTGCGCAAGGCCGATATCCCGGAAATGATGAAGAAGTTCTTTGTGACGAGGGGCATCATCATCGACCTGCGCTGCTATCCTTACGAAATGTACCAAAACGATATCTGCAGTTATCTCACCGCCCGGCCGGTGCCGTATTACCGGAGTTATGGCGCCAGCGTGGCGGAACCGGGGCAGTTCAGTTACCGGCAGGTGCAGATGGTGGGCGTCAGCAACCGGTATGCTTACCGCGGAAAGGTGATTGTGCTGGTCAACGAAGAAACCCAGAGCCGGGGTGAGTTTTTCGCCATGGCATTTAAAGCGGTACCGGGTGTAACGATCATGGGCGGGCCTACCGCGGGCACCGACGGCACCGTATCGGATTTCTACCTTCCCGCTGGACTAAAAACCCGTTTTACGGGTGAAGGGATCTGCTGGCCCAACGGTACGGAAAGCCAGCGGACGGGCATCGTACCCGATGTGCCGGTGAAGCGGACGCGCAGGGGCGTCACGGAGGGGAAAGACGAGCTCCTTGAAGCAGCGTTGCATCGCCTTCAGCCATAATTGCGGCCGGGGTCAGGGGCTAAGAACCCCATCAAAACACTTCCAATATTTTTGCGGAACCTGTATACCTGACCGTTTCGATTACACCGTAGCGGTCGGGTTTTCCCATCTCTATACCGATGCCCAGCACCAGCGAAGCCTCGGCTGGCAGGGGTTCCTGGAGTTGCAGCGATAGTTCCGTTTGTTCCGATTCCGCCGCCTGGAACCGCCATTCGGTAGCGGTGCTGTGGGGGTAGGTGGTAACGGCGGGATGGAAGCCGTCAGTGCCGAACAGGACGTCGCCCACGATGCCCAGGGTCATGGTAATGCGGTAGAAAGGGGCTTGCCAGGGCAGGGCGAGCGCAATACCCGGTTGTATGTGCGGGATAACGACGGTAGCGGAGGCCTGCGCGCGGTCCGTATGCACGGCGAGGGGATGGCGCAGGAGGCCGTCGAACGGATGATTGTTGTTGAGATGGAAGCCCGTGAGCATATGCCGGTGGCGGGAAAGGTAGATGCTCCGCTGGCCGCGGTATGCTTCGGTGTTCTGCTCCTGGATGTGTTTGGCGGCTTTGTTCAGCGCTCCCGTGAAATTAGGATCACCCAGGTGCTTGATGCTGAAAACCGCCCGGCGGATGCTGGCCGTCAGCTTATTGCAGGCCCCAAAATCGGAAAGGTGCATGCGCGTTCCTTCAAACCGCGGCGCTTGTAAAATATCTTTTTTCGAAGGACCGGAGCGCCTCCTGAAGATGATCTTGTCGGAACCTTTGCGCTTATAAGCCGTAAACTCCCCGATCTTGCCGGTCATTTCCTATAACTCCCATATTTCAGCAGGTTTAATACAGAGATATAACAACCGTACCGCTTATTTTGTTGGGGTTTACCATGACTTTAACAGGCATATATCCTGGGTATGTCCTGCCCTATA
Organism: uncultured Chitinophaga sp.; assembly: GCF_937874145.1. Classification (GTDB taxonomy): domain Bacteria; phylum Bacteroidota; class Bacteroidia; order Chitinophagales; family Chitinophagaceae; genus Chitinophaga. The sequence goes on from NZ_CALNBI010000235.1 coordinate 10,479, forward strand.
TAAAGGGCAGGATAAAGGCATGGTATAGGCAGGGCAAAGGCAGGACAAAGGCAGGACATATCCCCTTTATCCTGCCGATCAAGCCCCTTTTGCTGCCCTGCAGGGAGCCAGTTACCAGGACTCGGGGTGCCTCGCCATCAATACGAATTCACCGCACACAACACTGCCTGGTTGACGGAATGGTATAACCTTTCCGTCAAGGCTTCGTAGGTGGCATTGTCTTCATCCGTACCAAAACTCAGGTCGTTCCAGGAGCCCATGCCCCCGAATACCCAGGCGGTGCCGGCGGCATACAGGAGCTGGCGGGCGGTGAGGGAGAAGTAATCGTTCGGGACGAGGTGTTTGTTGTAATAAGCCTGCTCCGGTGTGTCTGCCGAAAGTGTTTTCCGGGCTTTGCTGAATGTTTTTCCGAATCCTTCTTCGTTTTGGGCCAATGCGAAGCTTTCGATGTTGGCGAGCGCTTCTTCCAGGGTGTCTTTCGCCTGCTGCTGCGGTATCTGTAGATCCTGCGTTTTGAACTGGCTGGGGATGCGCATGTAGGTGACCGACCAGATCTGGTTATCGGGGTGATCCTTCTGCGTGACTTCCCATCTGCCTGCCCAGGCTTCGGAATAGTTGAGGTACACGGCTTCTATGACCCAGGTGCCCCCTCCGCCAACGAAGCCCGCCAGTTTGTAATCTTTCGCTGCGGATTGATCTTTAGAAGGACTATAATGCAGCCGGAGCTTCTGGCAGCCGCCGTCTTGCAGGAACCGGAACCAGTCGGCCGGGTTGGCGGCCGCTACTTTTTCTTTCTTGTTCATGAACAGGAAAGGGCGTTCCAGCACTTTAAAGGTGACGCTGTTGCAATGTTGGAAGGATAAGTTGGCGGACAGGTCCGGATTGCGGATCCTGTTTTTCAGGAATGCGTTGCCGTAAGCTGCCAAAGTAACGATCTGGTATAGTGTGCCGGTCATGTTGATGGGTATAAGCGGGCGGGAAATTACGAATTTATAGCGGTCATACATTTTTTGCTATTTTTATCCCGGGGAATGCAATGCAGCCATTAGACAGGGGAATTATCGAACGACGGCTATCAACCGGCCGGCCAACCGTACTGCGCGCCATGCCAACTTGTTTTGTTACAGGCATTTGCACCTACCTGCATTGATTTTTATCACGCATTGAAATTGAACTATTCGCATTGTCTACCGCACGGTCATACGATGAAAAAGAGCTGCTGCAGCAAGTTGCTGCAGGAAGCGAGCAGGCATTCGGGGAGCTGATCGCCCGGCATGCGGGGCTTTTGCATGCATTCCTGCTGAAGCTCACCCGCGACCCTGCCCAGTCAGACGAGCTGGTGCAGGATACTTTCCTGAAGATCTGGATGGCGCGGGAATGGCTGGGGCAGGTGCAGCATTTCCGGGCTTACCTGTTCACCATCAGCAGGAACCTGGCGGTTAACCTGCTGCGGAAGTCAGTCCGCGAGCGGCTCCGGCATACCCAATGGGCGGCGGAGCTGCAGCCTGAGCCGGACGAAAATCCAGATGCATGGAAATGGAAGCTGTTCGACGAAGCGGTGGGCCAGTTGCCTCCCCGGCAACAGAAGGTCTGGATCATGGCCCGCCGGGAAGGGAAGAAGTACCAGCAGATAGCGGAGGAGCTGGGCCTGAGCCGGGAAACGGTGAAGAAATACCTCCAGTTCGCGTCGGTAGCCATCAACCGGTATATCAGCGACCACCCGGAAATGTATGCCCTTTTCATTATCGCGCTGGCGGAGCTGTAAACGCATGCTTTTTTCTTACCCCGGAAAAAAATCTTTCGCCGCCATATCCCCTTTTTGAAATTTTGATTGTTCTACTAAGCGAGACTTCTTATGCATACCGACGATACACGATATAAAGCGTTGATCCGGCGATGGTTTAACGGCGGGGAATCGGACGACGAGGCCCGTGAACTGCATGCCCTTTTGCAGGACAGCGGCCGGTATCCGGAGCTGATGTCTGCCCTGGAGGCGGAGTACGGCAGCCTGGACGTAGCGGATTTCCCGGAAGCGCGGGCGAAGGCTTTAGCGGGGCAAATCACCGGATCGCCGGTGGTGGAAAGGAAAGGCAGGGTCCGTTTCCTGCGGGGATGGCGCCTGGCTGCGGCATCGGTGGCCCTGGTGGTGGGGGTGGCGGCCTATTTCTGGTCGGTGCGCGAGCAGGATCAGGGGGCGCCCGCCGGGGGCGCTGAAGCCGCGATACAGCCCGGCAGGCAGGGAGCGTTGCTCACCCTCGCGGATGGCTCGCAGGTGTCGCTGGATACGGTGCAGAACGGGACCATCGCCTTACAGGGCGGCGTTGCCGCCCGGGTGGTCAACGGGGTATTAACGTATGAAGGGGACGGCACTGAGATCGTCTACAATACCATCTCCACGCCCAAAGGCCGGCAATACCACATCACACTGCCCGACGGTTCCGGCATCTGGCTCAATGCGGCCAGCTCTATCCGGTATCCCGTCAGTTTTGCAAAGGGCGCGCGGGAAGTGGCCATAACAGGAGAAGTGTATTTTGAAATCGTGGCCGGCAAGGCGCGGCCATTCACGGTGCTGGCAGGCGATAAAGCCCGTGTACAGGTACTGGGAACCCGGTTCAACATCAACGCTTACGAGAACGAAAAGTACCTCGCCGCCACGCTGCTGGAAGGAAAGGTACGCACCATACCGGGCCGGGATGCGGCAAAGGCAGGCGTTATACTCCGTCCCGGCCAGCAGGCGCAGATCGCCGGGACGATGCCTTCCGGTATTAGCGTGACGGACAATGCGGATATCGAAAAGGTGATGGCCTGGAAGAACGGGCTGTTCAATTTCAACGGCGCTACCCTGGCGGAAGTCATGCAGCAGCTGGAACGCTGGTACGATATCGAAGTGGTATATGAAAACGGTGTCCCGGACAAAAAGCTCACCGGCAAAATGACCCGCGATATCCCGCTGGAAGGCTTGCTCCTGGGACTGCAGGAACTCGGCGTCAACTGCCGCCTGGAAGGCCGGAGGCTCACCGTCCTGCCATAAAAAGAAAGTAAATAAGAATGATATATTGACAGAAACGAACCGGCTGAAATGAAAGTGCCGGAAGTGGTTCGAAGCACTTCCGGCAGCAGGTCCGGCTGGTTCCAATTGAGGTCTGAACTCCATTTTCAACAACCAAACGCTGCTAATTTATGCAAAAAATTGCATTTGGTTCCGGGATTCCCATGCCCGTACAAACCGTTGCCGCCCATTACCGGGCGCCACGGCCAGGGCAGGTGAGAAGCACCGGGATCGCAACCAAAATCATGTTAGTCATGAAGTTGACTATTTTTCTGCTGCTCATCTCATTTTTTTCAGTGCTGGGGAAAGGTAAAGCCCAGCAGGTAACGTTGTCGGGGAAGCAGCTTTCCCTGCAGCAAATCTTTACCGCCATCGAACAACAAACAGGCTATGTGACCATGGCCAACGAAGGCATTTTCGCCGGCAGCCGGCCTGTTTCACTGCAGGCAACCGCCATGCCGCTGGTATCCCTGCTGGCCCTGGCGCTCAAAGACCAGCAGATTAAATACTCCATCCAGGGCAAAACCATTTTCCTGTCCCGGAAAGCTGTGCCCGCACCTGCTTCGCCTGCTGCGGAGGCGACGATTCCGGAAGTAGTGGAGGTGCGGGTTTTCGGGCGCGTTACGGACTCGCTCATGTACCCCCTGGAAGGCGCTACCGTGCAGATCAAAGGCAGGACCGGCGGGGGGGTGACCGACAAAACAGGCTGGTTTTCCCTCGAAGCGCAACAAGGCGACAAAATCATCGTATCGTTTGTCGGGTATAAGAAAGTAGAGTTCGTGGCGGACGGAACGCCGGAGGAAAAGCTCATCGTGCTGCGCATCATGCAGACCGGCATCAGCGAATTCGCCATCGTTTCCACCGGCTACCAACAGATCCCGAAAGAAAGGGCTACCGGATCGTTCACGT
>NZ_CALNBI010000236.1 GCF_937874145.1 uncultured Chitinophaga sp.
CTCCAGCCGGAAGTGCTGAAAATCCACCTGAAAAACATCGACGATGCGCTGGACATGATCGCCGCCACAAAAAATTACCCGGAAGCGGCGCAGTTCAAATGGAATATTGAATCGCTGTGGGCGGTGGAGCACTGGCTCAAACAAGCCAACCCGCAACAGAAAGCGGCGTTCGTGCAGGCGGTGAAAGACGGCAGCATCTGTCTTTCGGCGCTCTACGCCAATATCATGACCGGCCTCAGCCTCCCGGAAGAAATGTTCCATTACACCGATTACGCCGCGCAACTGCGGAAGGAATATGGCTTTGCAATCCCCAGCGCCATGATCTCCGACGTTCCCGGTTATACCTGGGCGACCGTGACGGCGATGGCGAAAGGCGGCGTGAAATATTTCTCCAGCGGCCCGAACTTCCTGGGCGAGAACCATCCTTACCTCGGCGACCGCGTGGGCCATTTCGTCCGCACCTGGGGCGATAAACCCGTGTACTGGCAAAGCCCTTCGGGCGAAGAGAAAATCCTGTTCTGGACGGGCGGGAAAGGCTATTCCTCGTGGCACGGCACCGCTCCCGGCGCCATTTTCGACAGGGGCGCGAAGAAGATCGCCGCTTACCTCGAAGAGCTTAGCGCCAATAAATACCCCTACAAAATGGTGCAATGGCGCTACAACGTGGTGGCGGATAACGGTCCGGTCGATACTGCCATCAGCCGTTTCGTGAAGGAATGGAATGAGAAATACGCTTCGCCGAAAATTATCCTCAACACGCCCGACCGCCTGTTTGCCGCCTTCGAGCAGCAATACGGGAAGGATCTGCCGACCGTTTCGGGGGATATCACGCCTTACTGGGAAGACGGCGCGGGCTCCACCGCACAGGAAGAAGGCCAAAACCGCGTCAACAGCCTGCGCCTGCAGCAGGTTGCCAATGCTTACGCCATACTGGCGCCGAAGCGCTACGATCCGCAATCGTTTTACGAAGCCTGGACCAACATTCTCATGTTCCACGAGCACACCTGGGGCGCACATAACAGCATCACGCAGCCGGATGTGGATTTCGTGACGGAGCAATGGAAGATCAAAAAACAATTCATGCTGGACGGCGATCAGCAGACGAATGTTTTGAATGCCCGGCTGATGGAAGGCTTCAGCGACAAAGCGTCGCAAAGGATCGCGGTGGTCAACACCCATTCCTGGCCCGCGACCGGTCCGGTAGAGATCCAGGTGGCAGGGGCTTCTGTGAAAGATGCGAAAGGGAAGATCCTTCCCCTCCAGCAACTCCGCGACGGCAAATATGTGTTCATCGCGGAAAACGTTCCGCCTTTCGGATCGGCCGTGTACACCGTTTCCAATACACCCGCACCGGCCGCAACATCTTTCCGGCGCGGCGCGCAGTCCTTATCCAACGGACATATTTCCCTGACCTGGGATGCGGAAAACGGGAGCATTACGCAGCTTTCCGGTCCCGACGGCCACAATTTCGCCGGCAGCTTCCGCGACCAGGGTTTAAACAGCTACTGGTATGTGCCGGGGCAGGACCCTGCCGAAGCGCAGACTGCGCCGCGGTTGCAGGTCAGCGTACTGGAAGAAGGGCCGGTGGTGACGGTGATTTCCCTGAAAGGTGAAGCCCCCGGCGCACAGACCCTCGAAAAGAAAATCATACTCTATGCCGGCGCCAAAGAAGCCGTTATCGAAAACACGATCGATAAAAAACCCATCCGCACCAAAGAAGCCGTCCACTTCGGTTTCCCCTTCGGCATCCCCGCCGGCGAAACCACGCTGGACGCGGGCTATGGCACTATGCGCTACCTGAAAGACCAGCTGCCCGGCTCCAATATGGACGTCCTCTACGGCCGCCGCTGGCTCGATGTTTCCGACGCTACGCGCGGCGTGCAGTGGATGTTGCTGCAAACGCCCATGCTCGAGCCCGGCGCCATGATCGACGAACGTTTGACCATTGCGCAAAGCCACAAGGAATGGCGGAAAGAAGGAAAACCTACTTCCACCTGGTTCGCTTATGTCATGAACAATTACTGGCACACGAATTACAAAGCCGACCAGGAAGGGACGAGCCATTATCGCTACGCCCTCCGCCCGCACGGCGTTGCCAGCGGCGCGGAAATGGAAAAAGCCGCGTCGGTGTTCACGCAACCGTTCCTGAGCTTCCCGCTGAAAGCAGGCGTCAAACTGCCGGGGAGCCTCTTCAGCCTGAGCAACCCCGCCATCATCGCTACTTCCATCACCCCACAACCCGGCGGCAGCCTGATGGTACGGCTCTTCAACCCGGAAAAAAACACGCAGCAAACGCACTTCCAATGGGGATCGCTGCAACCTTCCGGGATTCAGAAATTATCCGGCGCGCAGCCGTTATCCGCGGGTGCGGAAATAAGCCTTCCCGGGATGGGCGTGCATGAATATATCATCCTGCCCTGATTGCGACGGTAAACAGAAAAGGCTCCGCCGGGTTGGCGGAGCCTTTTCATTTGCTATCATTTCTGAAGAGTAGCATCTAACGTTCTGCGCTTGCAAAATGCAAGATGCTATGTGTAAAATTGCATCCCGAAAAATCGGGACGCCTGCATGGGAATTCTCATTCTCTAATTTGCTATCATAGCCTGTTAGTTTCTATCCATATCGATGACGGAAATTTCATAGATCGATGGCAGGTTCGTCGCTTTTATCACCCGGAACCGCATGGCGTCTGTCTTGTAACGCCTCGGCAGGCGGATCACTTTACAATCACCCATCGGTTCGTTGCCGAGATAAATCGTTTCCCATTGCCCGTTCTGCCGGATGTCCACCGCGTATTCCTGTATGCGGGGCAACCGGATCTGCGAGAAGCCGTCTTTCAGGCTTCTCACGTCTTTATATTCGAAAATGCTGATTTTGTTGAAGGATGCTGAAGGATCGAGCGATATCTCCAGGCTGGCCAGCGTGTCGGCGGAGGCCCAGCGGCTTTCCAGGTTCCCGTCGGTGACGCTGCCGGCGCCGTATTGCGATTTGCTGTCTGGGTACACGCTGGTGGCGGTTGCGGGGCGGCGCTCCGAAATGAACTTCCCGTTCTTCGGCAGCGGCCTGCCCGGCGCAAGGCCCAGGCGTTTGCCGAGGTTGATGGCCGCCAGGGCTTCATATTCGCGGATGCGGCCCGTTTGGTCGGGCGGGATATTCATCACCAGGCAATTATCGTTATGCGTGCTCCAGTAGAAAAGCTCTTCCAGCTCATCAAGCTCACGCACCGGCAGCTGCGCCGATTTCTGGAACCAGTTCCAGCGGCTGCTCAGGCAGATCGTGGCTTCGAACGGCAGGTAATAAGACTCACCTTTATGCAGGTATTGCTTTTTGTCGAATCGCGTGATGATCTGCGGATCCCACAGCCTGAAATCAGATGGGAAATATTGGAAGAAGTATTTGTTATCCTCCGTCATCAGCGCGGGCGGCGTGTAATTCCGTTTCCCTTCTTCGTTCACGATCGTGTGGTTGACGCTCACGGCGCAGGCGGGATTGAACTTTTTCACCAATGCGTACAACTGGTCGATGCCCCAGTCCTGCGGTTTGCGGTCCCACCCACCGTCGAGCCACAGTTCGCAGATGGGCCCGTAGCTGGTGAAGAGCTCGGTGAGCTGGTTTTTCATGTAATCGATGTAGACCTGCGGATTTTTGTCTTTGTAGGATGGCGCATGCCGGTCCCACAGAGAATAATATACCGCGAACTGCAGGCCGTATTTCTTACAGGCCTGGGCCACGGCTTTCACCACATCCGTTTTCACGGGCGAAGAGGCCACGTCGTATGTTGTGTACTTGCTGTCCCACAGGCAAAAGCCGTCGTGATGCTTGGTGATCAGTAAAACATACCGGAACCCCGCGTCGCGGGCGGTTTTCACCCACTGATCGGGGTCCAGCTGCGTGGGGTTGTATTTTTCCACGGGGATGGTCCCGTCTGACCATTCCAGGTCGGCGAATGTATTGATGCCGAAGTGGATGAACATACCGTACCCGCGTTTGATCATCGCCTGCTGGGCGACGCTGGGTTTATTTCCCGGCACCTGCTGGGCCGTGGCGCCCAGTGCGGCGAGCATCCCCATCAGTGCGGCTGCCCATTTTTTTGTGAAATTTTGCATGAATTGCTGGTTGATACTTATCGAGCTGATATGTTTCCGCTCATCAAAATAGGGAACGGAAGGATTAGTCGTCCGCTTCCCTTCAGATTATTGGAGTAATTGTGAATTTAGCATGACTCCACGGCAAAACTATCCCCTTCGCACCGGGATTCCTACATTGATATTTACGATTCATGAGCGTATATTAGCTTGCTAATGCAACCGGTTTCCATAAAAGGCGCAATACAAATTCAGATTTTTGATACAATGTCTCATTTTCCAGCTATATTAGCATGCAGCAACTGTGAAGGAATATGAAGCCAGTATTCACCAAGATCCAGGAAGAAGCGCAGATGGGCGTGTTTGCCATGCGCGAAATCGACCTTCCTTATTTTTCCACGGAATTCCATTTCCATAAGGAATGCCAGCTGGTGTATGTCGTTGAAAGCGAAGGCCGCCGCATCATCGGCGACAACGTAGAAAATTTCAACAGCGATGAGCTGATTTTGCTCGGGCCGGATATTCCGCACGTCTGGCATAACGATAACCAATATTTCGACCGGAACAGTTACAAGCACGCCAAATCCGTGGCGCTTTTCATCCAGCCGGAAAAACTGGTTTCCGCGTTATCACAATTCGGTTTGGGCCGGCAGGCGCAAAACCTGCTGAAGAAATCGGCACGGGGCATGAAATTTTCGGGGCAGGCGAAGAAGTCGCTGAAAGATTTATTGATGCAGATGACCGGGCAATCGCCCTTCTCGCAGCTGATTTCCTTTATGCGCGTCCTTGAAATCCTTACCCGCACGCGGGAATACGAGCTCCTGGCCAGCGAAGGCTATGTGAATACTTACCAGATGAAGGATAACGACCGCATCGACCGGGTGTTTAAACATGTATTCGAAAATTTCAAAACGGATATGCAGCTCGAGGAAGTGGCCCGCATGGTGAATATGAACAAACAGGCGTTTTGCCGGTATTTCAAAGGGCGCACGCAGAAGACGTTCGTGCAGTTCGTCAACGAAGTGCGGATCGGGCACGCCTGCAAGCTCCTGGCCGAAGGCGACCTGGCGATTTCCGGGCTGGCTTATGAATGCGGGTTTAACAGTTTGTCCAACTTCAACCGCTTCTTCCGTGAGATCAAGCACATGACGCCGCGGGAATACATCCGTTCACTGCCGGATTGATATTTTTCCTACTTTCACGCTGAAAACCGAATACACTACTTTTTATTGAAACACCTGTATGAAAGCACATTTCCTGTTGCCGGTACTGGCGATCCTGTTTTTTTCCTGCAAGAAGAACAAGTCTGACAACGGCACGCCCGCCATTCTTACCAAAACGTACGCGTTCGATAGCGACGCCAATTCGACGCTCATGTTTAAAGACGGCGAGGCCATGGCGGATATGACAGCCGAAGCGCGCCGGTTTAAGATCGGGCAGGTGTTACGCGTCAAAGCCGTCGACGCCACCACGATCGAGGTTGCCAATTTCGCGCCGGTGGATATTGCCGATGCCACGGTGCTCCTGCGCCTGGAGGGGCGCGAACAACCCGTTCGCCTGCTGCATATCTCGAAGATCCGGGCGCACGCGCGGCAGGTGATCACCTATCCGTTCGTGGAAGGCCAGGCGCTTTTCCAGGACACCAACGGGCAAACGGTGGACCTTTCTTCCCTGAAAGCCTCCGGCATAGCGCCCGCCAGCGTTTCGTTCGATTTTACGGGAGAAACGGAGCTGATCAAAAAACTTAAACTGCTCGGAAAGCTCAATTGGGAAGTGAAGTACCACGACTTCGACGCGGCCGACAATCCGGCCGACAACTGGAAAGAAACGCCCGATGCCCGTGACTTCCGGCGTTTTTCAGGGCTGATCATCAACCTGGCTTACCTTTTTCAGTCGGAACAAACCAAAACGGCCTTCGTCAACGAAATCATTACCGACAACAACCAGGTGGAAATGACCGCGGCGCAGAAGCAGGCGGCGTTTGAGAAGATCCAGGCCATTCCGCGGTTTAACTGTGGCATCGTGGTGAATGTTTCCGGGCTGGGCGGCGGCGCTACTTTCGGGGTGGCCAACCATGTGCTGCACGACTACCTGACCAAAGACGTGAGTTTCATCGCCGTGCACGAGATCGGCCATATGATCGGGTATTCGCACAATTCGACCATGACGTACCCTGTGAATAACCGCGGGGCCGTGGTGGCTACGGGTAAGGTGTACCAGGAGATGGTGACCAAAAAAGAACTGCCTGTGCAGGCAACGAATTACTATATGCCTGGGGATTTGTAGAAGATATGCGGCCGCCTTCGGGCGGCCTTTCATTTTTGCGGGGATTATCCTACCGGGGATTCCAGGATCGCCTGTTCGAACGCGGCTTCCAGGGGAATGTAGGGTGGCGGGCATACGTTCCGGCCCACTATTTTAAATGCGCCGGCTTCATTCTGCTGGATATGAAAACGCGCCTCCCTGCCTTCCCAGGGAACATACACCTGGTACAGCTGCTTGTGTACGCAGTTCATCGTTACAAATCGGACGCGCACTGTTTCCCCGTTCACTTCAAAATCTTTGTCGAAACTCCTGATTAACTTCCAGCCTAATGAACTCATGTGTCTAAAAATGAACGGCAAATGTAGCCAAAAAATGATTTTCCCGCCAAAACTTGCTTACTTAATCGTTTAAGCATATATTTATTTTATGAAGAAGAAAGTCTCGCTCAAGGACATTGCGCAGGAGGCCGGGGTATCCACGGCGCTCGTCTCCTACGTTTTGACCAATAAGGAAGAGAAGGCCAGGGTGGGACAGGAAATGGCGCGCAAGATCCGCAAGATCGCGCAGAAGCTCAATTACCAGCCCAATCATCTCGCCCGCAGCCTGAAGAGCGGCCGGTCGGACACCATCGGGCTGATCGTCGCCGATATTTCCAACCCCTTCTTCGGACATATCGCCCGCACCATCGAAGACGAGGCCAAGCAACACAACTACACCGTCATCTTCGGCAGTTCGGACGAGAACGTGGACAAATCCGGCGACCTGATCAACGCCTTGTTGAACCGGCAGGTCGACGGGCTGATCGTGATCCCCGCCGAAGGTTCGGAGCAACAGATCCGCAACCTCAAAGAGCGGCATGTACCGTTCGTGATCATGGACCGGCCGTTTCCCGGGGTAGACGCCAGCAGCATCAGCATCAACAACGCAGGCGCGGCGTATGAAGCGGTGAAACACCTGTTGCTCGCCGGCCGCAGGCGCATCGGCATGATCGCCTATAAAACCGGCCTGCACCACATCTCGGAACGCCGCCGCGGGTATACGCAGGCCCTCAGCGACTATGGCCTTGAAAAAGAAAAACGGATCAAGCTGGCGCGGTATTCCCATCTGCGCGACGACATCCGCAAAGCCATCGGCCAGCTCATGCGCGGCAAACAGCCTGCGGATGCGCTGTTCTTCGCGACCAACAGTCTCGCCATAGAAGGGCTGCGGTATATCAGCGAGCTGGGCATCCGCGTGCCGGAGCAACTGGCGGTGGTGAGTTTTGACGAAAGTGAAGCGTTCGACCTGTACCATACGCCGGTGACCTTCATCCGCCAGCCTATCCCGGAAATGGGCAAAGCGGCCGTGCGCCTGCTGCTCGAACATATCCGCGATGGCGACAGGCCAACAGCAGCTATTTGCCTCGATGCGGAACTGGTGATCCGGCAATCGAGCGCGAAAAAGTAAGTACACAATTCCACTTTATGCCACGTGAATGAGGACAGCGAATGAAAGGGGGCGCTTTATTAGTCAAGCGAAAAACCTTCAAACAATACACATTATGAAAACACTGCTCCTTCTCTCCTTTTGCGCCTGCCTGGCACTTTCTTCGGCAGCGCAACAGCCTTTCAACGGACTGGAAATGAACATGGGCAACCTCCACCGTTTGTCCGACGCCAAAACCCGCTCTATTTCCCCTGAAAACTTCACCGGCGAGGCCGGCAAGGGCGGCATGGCCACGCCCGAACAGGGCAATGCCCGCAACGCCGCGCGCGAGCTTGGCCAGGGCTGGAAGGTAAACCCCTACGTGCACATCGAACCCGGCCAGACTTTCACCCTCGCCGAAATCAACGGCTCCGGCGCGATCCAGCATATCTGGATGACGCCCACCGGCAACTGGCGCTATTCCATCCTCCGGTTTTACTGGGACGATGAAACCACGCCCAGCGTGGAAGTGCCCGTAGGAGATTTCTTCGGGATGGGTTGGGGAGAATATGCGCAACTCAGCTCCCTGGCGGTAACGGTAAACCCCGGCAGCGCTTTCAACTGCTATTGGACCATGCCCTTCCGCAAGAAGTGCAAAATCACCATGGAAAACATCAACACGGAAAGAATGACGCTGTACTACCAGGTCGACTATACGCTGACGCAGGTGCCGGACGACGCCGCTTACTTCCATGCGCAATTTCGCCGCAATAATCCTGTGAAGGATGCTGAATTCACACTGGTGGATGGGATTAAAGGGAAAGGGCATTACGTAGGCACTTACATGGCCTGGGGCGTGAATAATAATGGCTGGTGGGGCGAAGGCGAGATCAAATTCTTCATGGACGGCGACAACAAGTTCCCGACCATCTGCGGAACGGGCACGGAAGACTACTTCTGCGGGTCTTACAACTTCGACAACAAAGGCAAATACCAGGAATTTACAACGCCCTACGCGGGATTGCACCAGGTGATCCGGCCGGACGGCTTATATAAATCGCAGCAACGTTTCGGATTGTACCGCTGGCACATCATGGACCCGGTGCGTTTCGACAAGGATTTGAAAATCACTATCCAGGACCTGGGCTGGCGCAGCGGCGGCCGTTATCTGCCGCAGCAGTCGGACATCAGTTCGGTCGTGTTCTGGTACCAGCGCGAGCCGCATGCGCCGTTCCCGAAGCTGCAACCGAAAGACCAGCTGGAAGTGAACTGATTTAACATCGCAAACAAAGTTGATACAATGAATACAATTGGATTACAGATGATCGGCAACGGATGGCGGGGCGAAGGCACCCAGACTTTCCGTGCCTGGGCGCCCACAAAGCAGGAATGGCTGCCGCAGGAATTCCGCGAAAGTACGCCGGATGAGATCGACCAGGCGGTAACGCTTGCGGAAAAAGCGTTTCATGTTTACAAGAAGACCGCTGCGCCGGGGCGCGCCGCATTCCTGCGGGCCATCGCTACCGGGCTGGAATCCCTCGGCGAAGCGCTCCTCAACACCGCATCGGAAGAAAGCGGCCTGCCGCTGGCCAGGCTCCAGGGCGAGCGCGACCGCACCACCAGCCAGCTGCGGCTGTTTGCGGGGATGATCGAAGAGGGATCGTGGATCAACGCACGCATAGACAAGGGTACGCCCGATATCCGCCAGATGCAGATTCCCCTGGGCCCGGTAGCCGTTTTCGGCGCGAGCAACTTCCCGCTGGCATTTTCCGTTGCAGGCGGCGACACCGCCGCAGCCCTCGCCGCCGGTTGCCCCGTGGTCTGCAAGGCGCACCCCGCGCACCCGCATACCTCCCACCTCGTTGCGGAAGCGATCCGCCAGGCGGCAGCGAGCACCGGCATGCCCGAAGGCGTTTTCAGCCTGCTGCATGGCGCCACGGTGGATACCGGCCAGCGCATCGCGCAACATCCGCTGTTGCGCGCCATCGCGTTTACGGGATCGTTCGGGGGCGGAAAGGCGCTTTATCAGACCGCTTCGCAAAGGCCTGTACCCATCCCCGTATACGCAGAAATGGGCAGCGTGAACCCGGTGTTCGTACTCCCGGAAACGTTAGCATCCAGCGCAGCGGCGTTTGCGGCGCAATATCTTCAATCGCTCACCATGGGCGTGGGGCAGTTTTGCACCAATCCCGGCGTGCTCGTTGTAGCCGGCGATGCCGGTCCATTGATGGCCGCCCTGCAGGATGGGATCGCCCAGCTGAAAGCGGGCGTGATGCTCACGCCGGGCATTCTTTCTGCTTACCAGGCCGGTTTGCAGCGGATGGCCGGACAGGGCGCCCTACCGGTAGGACAAGCCACCGAAGAAACCGGCAAAGCCGCGCCTGCGGTGATGCATACCGTATTCAGCAATGTCATCGAAAACCCTGCGATACTGCATGAAGTGTTTGGTCCTGCCGGATTGGTGGTACAATGCAACAACACCGGCGAGCTGCATGCCTTCGCCGCGTCTTTGGAAGGGCAGCTGACCGCTACGATCCACGGCACGCCTGCCGACCTGGCGGCGCATGCCGGGCTGGTGGACGTGCTCCGGGAGAAAGCCGGCCGCCTTCTCGTTAATGGTTTCCCGACAGGCGTGGCGGTGAACCATGCCATGGTGCACGGAGGCCCCTGGCCCGCGGCCACGCCCGCTGCCGGAACGTCTGTGGGTACTGGTTCCATCTACCGGTTTACCCGGCCGGTATGCTTCCAGGATTTCCCGGAGGGCCTGCTGCCGGAAGCGCTCCGCAACGAAAACCCGCTGGGGATCTGGCGCCTGGCCAACGGAGAATGGTCGCGCGAGGCGCTGGGCTAAAGATCCCGATTTAACTTTCAAACCCTCATACCACACGTTATGGACCTTGGCTTACAGGACAAAATTATCATCGTAACCGGCGGCGCCAAAGGCATTGGCGCCGCCATATCCGCGGTGCTCGCGCAGGAAGGCGCAGTGCCCGTCATCATCGGCAGAAGCGAATCCGACAACCTGCAGCATCTTTCCCAGATTGAATCCGCCGGCGGCAAAGGCTGGCAGGTGGCCGCCGAGCTGACAAATCCGGAAGCCTGCAAACGCGCCGTGGAAGCCGTGGCGGAGCAATTCGGGCGGATCGACGGATTGGTGAACAACGCCGGCATCAACGACGGCGTGGGGCTTGCGTCCGGATCTTATGAAGGATTTATGCAGTCACTGCACCGCAACCTCGTTCACTATTACCTCATGGCGCATCATGCGCTGCCATGGCTGAAGGAAAACCGTGGCTCCATCGTCAACATCAGTTCCAAAACGGCAGAAACCGGCCAGGGCAACACATCCGCCTACGCGGCGGCCAACGGCGGCAGGAATGCGCTCACCCGCGAATGGGCCGTGGAGCTGCTGCCCTGGAGCATCCGCGTCAACGCCATCATCGTCGCCGAATCCTGGACGCCGCTGTACGAAAACTGGATCAATACTTTCGAAGACAAGGAAGCCAAGCTCAAAGGCATCGTTTCGCGCATCCCGCTGGAAAACAGGATGACGACGCCGGAAGAGATCGCCGGAATGGCGGCTTTCCTCCTTTCTTCCCAATCCAGCCACACCACCGGGCAGCTCATACATGTAGACGGCGGATACGTTCATCTCGACCGTGCATTACAATCTCCTCAACCTTAATCCATCATGCGCCAGCAAACACTTCAGATCCATCCGGGCGACAACGTCATCGTAGCTTTGCAGGACGTTGCCAAAGGCACGGCGGCAGGCGGCGTAACCGCGCTACGCGACGTGCAGGCCAAACATAAACTGACCACTGCTTTCATCCCCAAAGGCGGCGACATCATCATGTACGGCGTGCTCGTGGGGCATGCCAACGAAGATCTCCCGGCCGGTGAGCTCATCACCACCGCCAACATCCGCCACGCATCCGGCAACTTCGGCGTACGTGCGGAAAGGCAGACACATTGGGACCAGCCGGATGTATCGGCCTGGAAAAACCGCAGCTTCCTCGGCTATCACCGGTCCGACGGCCGCGTGGGCACCGGCAATTACTGGATCATCCTGCCGCTCGTGTTCTGCGAAAACAGGAACGTCCAGCTGCTGCACGAAACATTGACCAAGGGCCTCGGTTATCAAAAAGGCAATCCTTACGAAAACCTCCTCCACGAAATGCTTCACGGCAGCGCAGGCGCTTCCGCTAGTAACGGCATCCATTCCCAACGGCCCTTTCCGAACATTACGGGTATCAAGCTACTGTCGCACACAATGGGTTGCGGCGGAACGAAAGATGATACCCGCGCCTTGTGCGGATTACTGGCCGGCTACGTAACACACCCCAACGTTGCGGGTGCCACCGTGCTCAGCCTGGGCTGCCAGAACGCGCAGATCAGCATGCTGCGCGAGGAAATCGAAAAAAGATCGCCTGGATATGACCGTCCGCTCGTGATCCTCGAACAGCAACAGGAAGGAACGGAAAAAGCACTGATGGAACAGGCCATGCGCCAAACATTCGAAGGCCTCGCAAAGGCCAATGCGCAGGAGCGCAGGCCCGCACCGCTTAGTAAACTGATCGTGGGCATGGAATGCGGCGGCAGCGACGGGTTTTCCGGTATTTCCGCCAATCCCGCCGTGGGCAAGGTGGCAGACAGGATCGTGGCGCTCGGGGGATCGGTGATCCTTTCGGAATTCCCGGAGCTCTGCGGTGTGGAGCAGGAACTGAGCGACCGTTGTACCAGCACGGAACTGGCGGAGAAATATACCGGCCTGATGAAAACATATGCCAGCCGCGCGGAAGCCGTGGGATCGGGATTCGACTCCAATCCATCCGCCGGCAATATCCGCGACGGCCTTATCACCGACGCCATTAAATCCGCCGGCGCCGCGCGGAAGGGAGGCACCTCCCCTGTCACCGACGTGATCGATTATCCCGGGTGGGTGCAGCGGCCCGGTCTGGCCTTGCTTTGCACGCCCGGCAGCGATGTGGAATCCACAACCGCGGAAGTGGGTGCGCATGCGAACGTGGTGCTTTTCACTACCGGTTTGGGTACACCTACCGGCAACCCGGTAACGCCGGTATTGAAGCTGTCCACCAACTCGCGCCTGGCGGCGAAAATGCCTGATATCATCGATCTCGACACCGGCCCGGTCATCAATGGCGACGAAACCCTCGACCAGTCGGCCGACCGGATCATGGAGCTGCTCATCTCTTCCGCCAGCGGCAATTACACCGCCAAAGCACAGGTTCTGGAACAGGACGACTTTATTCCCTGGAAACGCGGCGTTTCCCTTTAACCGATAATCTAACCTTATGAAACCATTCTTCATGGCATGCTTACTTACCGCCGGGATCGCAGGCTGCCAGCCTTCCCCCGGCCATCAACCCGGAAAGCCATCCAACTTCGGTGAAGACGCCGCTTTCCTCCGGCAGCATCTTAAAAATGTGGTGGTACTGCAACTTCCGGGCGACAGCAGCCGGGTGCTCGTTACCGGCGATTACCAGGCGCGGGTGATGACCAGTTCCGCCAGCGGCGACAGCGGCAACAGCTTCGGCTGGATCAATTACGACCTGGTGGCTTCCGGCAAGCTGGCGCCGCATATCAACGCCTTCGGCGGAGAAGAGCGCTTCTGGCTGGGGCCCGAAGGCGGCCAGTACGCGCTGTTCTTCCCTCCCGGTAAACCTTACACATTCGATAACTGGCAAACGCCGGGCCTCATCGACACGGCGCATTACGAAGTGCGGACGGAAGCGCCCGGCGAAGTGTCGTACGCCTATGCCGGGAGCATTCAAAACCACGCGGGTTATACTTTTCACCTCGGCGTGGAACGCACCATCCGCCTCCTCGACCGGACGGGCACCGGGGAAAGACTCGGGTTCGCACTGCCTGAAGGGCTGCGCAGCGTGGCTTATGAAACGGAAAACGTGATCACCAACGCCGGCGACAGCGCCTGGCAGGACCAGTCCGGGCTGCCGAGCATCTGGCTCCTTGGTATGTTCAAGCCATCGGACCAGACGGCCGTGATAGCACCATTCCAACCCGGCGCCGATGCGCGCAGCCAGATCACCGATGATTATTTCGGGAAGATCCCCGCCCGCAACCTGCAGGTGAACGACAGCGTGCTGCTCTTCCGCGCCGACGGGAAAGCGCGCGGCAAGCTGGGCATCGCGCCCGGAATTGCGAAACCAGGAGCGGGCAGCATCGACCTCGCCAATAATTCCATCACCGTATTGCTTTACACTGTGGCGCCGGAAGGGAAGTATGTCAATTCGAAGTGGGAAGACCAGGCCGAACCTTACAAAGGCGATGCGGTGAATTGTTATAACGACGGGCCGCTGGAAGATGGTACGCAGATGGGGCCTTTCTATGAAGTGGAATCGTCGTCGGATGCGCGTGCGTTGAAGCCCGGGGAGTCGCTGCGGTACCGGCAGGTGACGATGCACTTCGAAGGCGGGCCCTCCGCACTGCAAGCCCTGGCATCCCAACTGTGGCAACTTCCGCTGGATTCTGTCCGGCATTTCCTTCAACAAAAATAACCAGACATGAACTGCTTAAGAATTTATAAAACTGCCAAAGGCATCATCGTACAGCACGACGGCAATTATTTCGCCGGTGCAACGTCCTGGAATGAATTCGTGAACCGAAAAGGATTGTACGCCGCCATTATCGCCGGGCTCCCTGCCATGCAGCCGCTGGCGAAGCATGATGCGGAAGAAGCCATCGCCACGGGGCTCGAAGCGCCCATCTCCACCCAGGAAGTGTGGGCGGCGGGCGTTACCTATTACAGGAGCCGCACGGCAAGGATGGAAGAATCCGAGGATTCAGGGGGCGCCACCTTTTACGATAAAGTGTATGTGGCGGAAAGGCCAGAACTGTTCTTCAAAGCCACGCCCAACCGCGTTTCCGGCCACAGGCAGGTCGTATATATCCGCAGCGATTCGAAATGGGACGTGCCCGAACCGGAACTGACGCTTTTTATTTCCTCCCATGGCACTATCGAAGGGTATACGATCGGGAACGACATGAGTTCCCGCAGCATCGAAGGCGAGAACCCGCTGTATCTTCCGCAGGCGAAAGTCTATGAAAAATGCGCCGGCCTCGGCCCCTGCCTGCTCGTGCCGGAAGCACCCATTCCGCAGGACACCCTCATCAGCATGTCCATCTTCCGCGAAGGAACGATCCGGTATAACGACAGCGTGCCCATCAGCCAGATGAAACGCGGGCATACGGAACTCGTCGGCTTCCTCTTCCGCGGCTGCGCCTTCCCCGACGGGTGTTTCCTGATGACCGGCACCTGCCTCGTGCCCGACAATAACTTTACGCTGCAGGACAACGACCGTGTAGAAATCAGCATCGACCACATCGGTACATTGATCAACGAAGTGCAAACGCTTCGCTGATCCGACACAACTAATCAACATACAGCAAAGCCGCGGTCCCGCGGCTTTGCATCAAACAAAAAAACCAAATCACCTGCCGGTCAGTACACGTACTCCGGCGGGGTGATGTGGGACAACCGGTTGTGCCTGTTGAAAAATTACTGCCGGGATGTGACAACCCTATGTCAGCAGCCTGCTTGGAATTGTGCGATAAACGCTCTACTTTGGGAGAAATTGGAAACCCTCTTCATGCTACTTAACCATCTCGACATTCAATTCCGCTATCCACTCGAAGGATTCCCTACTGAACTGACACTCACCGCGCGCGTAACCTGGAACACAATCCAACATTGTTATCTGCTCAGCGACATCCGCCTGCCCGGAAGCGCCGGCAGCCCGGTTATCCCTGCCATCCAGCTACGCAGGCAATGCGATAAATGGGTGCACCCCGACAGTAACCGCGCCTCCGTGCTCACCGAATCCGCCGGCGCCGCCATCGAAGCAGCGGAAGCCGGGAAACTGGCGCACCTCAACGACAGCTGCCCCCAATTAGGTTTTTACCTCGACAAGGCCATGGAAACCGCAAAAGCGGATTTCGGCAACATCCAGCTGTTCAATCCCTCCTACCGGTCGCTGACCATCGTTACGCAGCGTGGCTTCAAACCGGATTTCCTCAGCCATTTCAACGTGGTGACTGCCGCCGATCAGTCGGCCTGCGGCCTGGCGCTGCGGACGGGCGAGCCCTGCGTCATCCCCGACGTTTCCCAGTCTCACAGCTACGCACCGCACCGGCACATCGCAGAGAAGGCGGGCTACCGCTCGGTAATTTCCACGCCGGTAGTGGCGGGCAACCGGTTCATCGGCATGCTGTCCACACATTCCAGCCAGCCACATTGGCAATGGAACCTCCGCGAACAGCAGGAAATCGCTTCCGACCTGGGGCTTTGCCTGGAAGGAAGGCTGCCCTGATCCTCAGGTGCTCTCCACCAGGTACACGATCAGCAGCACGCTGACGAGGAAAATAAAACCGGTCAGCGCCATCAGCAGGCCGGAAGAATGACCGTACGTCCCCTCGTTCAGCTGCTTTTCGATATTCCGGTAGCGGAACCAGGAAAATATCACCGTGGCCGCGCCCACCGCCACAAGCGTAATACCCGCCACGGCCGAAAGCCCGTGCGACTTCACCGCGTATTCCTTCCCCAGCATGAGGGAAAACTGTTTTACGAAAAGTGAGAATTTAACGACCACGAATCCGAACGCCATGATGCCGATGCTGGTCCGTACCCATGCCAGGAAAGTGCGCTCGTTGGCGAGATGATCGTTCGGCCCGCCGAATTTCTTAGGTTCCATAGTCCGTATTTAAAGGGTCTGCAAGTCGTTAAAGTTACGAAATACGCCCGTCAATGCCGGGGCGCGGCGGACATGCCGCCTTCCGGGGCGGTAAAATTTATTGCCTTATCCATTCCAAATCAGTAAATTCGGACCAATAACCTCAAACCTTTCCACGATGCCTTCCGTTTTCGCCCTGCTTGTCGGGGTTGCTGAGTACCATCCCGCATCAGGCGTATCCGGTCTCAACGGCTGCCTGAACGATGTGAAATCCATGCGGGAATATATCCGCGACAGCTTCCCGGCCGATCCTTCCACCAACATCCGCATCCTCCTGAACGCCGACGCTACGCGCGAAATGGTGATCAGTGATTTCCGGGAACACCTTTGTGAAAACCCTGCTATCAGCGCCGGCGACACCGTGTTGTTTTATTACAGCGGCCATGGCTCCCACGCCCCCTCGGCCCCGGAATTCACCGCGCTGAACCAGGATTCCCAGGAACGGGACGAAACGCTCGTGCTTTACGACAGCCGACTTCCCGGCCACTTCGACCTGGCCGACAAAGAACTGGCCCTGCTGCTCTCCTGCATCCCGGAGAAAGCGCACGCCGTGGTGATCCTCGATTCCTGCCATTCCGGTTCCGCCACGCGCTCTATCAAAACCATCCGGCATTCGGGCCTCGCTAAATTCACCAGCGACGCCGACATACCGCGCCGACTCGAAGATTACCTCTCCGTCGGCGCCACCAGCTACGCCGCCATGCAGGCCGGCGGGAAACTGGAAATCCCAAAATCCCGGCACATCCTCATGGCCGCCTGCGGGCGCCACGAGCTGGCATACGAAGACGTAATGCCCAGGGGCGTTTTCACCGGATGGCTGACTCGCCTGCTGCGCGAAGCTTCGGGCGGCACAACCTATGCGCAGTTGTACGAATCGCTCTATGCGGTCATCAAGAAAAATGCAAATGCGCAAACGCCCCAGCTGAAAGTATATGGCGGCGCCGACCCGGGGCGGTATTTCCTTCTCCCCGAAAGCGATCCTGCCGCGCCTTTGCTGATCGCCAGGTTTACGGAAAACGAATGGACCGTTAACGCCGGCGCGCTGCACGGCATCTCCGCCGGGCAGGCCGATTACGCGCAGGCGCAGGTGCTGCTGTACAAAACGGCCGGACAGCAATCGCCGGACTTCGTGGCAAACATCCAGCGTGTGGGGCTTACCGACAGTGTGATGCGGATGCCCGAAGGCGCGGATACTTCCATCCGTTATGCGGCATCCATCATCAACCTGCCCCCGCGGCTGTGCATCCTCGTTTCCGGCGATGCGGCGGATGCTGCGATGGGCCTGCTTCCCAGGGATCCTACCATTTTCTATCACACTCATCCCGACCGTTATTTCGATTACCGGCTGGATACGTCCGGTGGTGAGCTGCGTATCCTCGACAGGGTAACGGGGCATCTCGTTCATGGTATGAAAGGCGCCGATGCGGGGGCCTGTAATTACATCGGGGCGGCGCTGGCGCAGATCGGGAAATGGAAAGCGCTGGAAGCGATGCATAACCCGCAAAGCAACATCCCGCGGGCAGATTTCGATTTCGGGGTGCAGCTGATGGATGAAAACGGCAACTGGCAGGATTGCACCGGACAGGACATCACCATCGACCTGACCGATTCCCGCTCCGAAATCCCTTTCCGGATAAAACTCAACAACACATCACAGGTCGAATATCATGTGGCGCTGTACCATCTCGCCCCCAACTTTTCCATTTCCAAACAAACACCCGATACGGATGCCAGCGTACTGCGCAACGGCAAACCGCTGGCCCTGCTCTGCAACCCGCCCGGCGATTTCCTCACTTTCATGCTCGCGGAAGATGATGTGAATGAAGAAACGGAAATCTTCAAGCTCGTGTATTCCCTGTTCCCCTTTTCGGATTATTTCGTGGAAGAAGCGCAGGAACTGGAGCGGTCCATGGCAACGCCCGCTACATCAAAATCCCGCGGGATCGGCGGTGCGAAGAAAGGTTTCCGGAAAGACTGGGACGCCCGGGCGCTCAGGATCCGCATCGTCCGCAACGGCGCGAAGCTGGAGAAAGGGAACAGTTTTGATAACGGCATGCTTTCCATCGGCACGCAATCGGGGTTCAAGGCGAAGGTGACGGTAACGCCTGCACGCAACAATGCCAAAAGCCTGAATCCCGCGCAGGAATTGCAGTCGATGTTCGAAAGTGCCGAATTCTCATTCCTGCCCGTGGCCCCGCCTTCCCGGGGGCTTCCTTCCAATACGGTGATAGAATTCACGGGGGTGGAAAATGAAGCTTCGCTGGAAAAACCCCCGCTGGAAATTCACGTCCGCCAGCCGCTGGAAGACAATGCATCTGTAATGGCCGTTACCATGCAAAACGGGATCGTGGTGCCGCTGGGCTTCCTCGAACCCGATGCCAATGGCGAGCACCGGATGTTTATCCATCATGCTCCCGGCGAGCCTGACGAACGAAGGGCCGCGGGGAAGAGCCCCGTGCGCGCGCTCTGGTTTTGCCTGCTGAAAGTAGTGTTCCGCCGCGACACGGAAATCTTCCGGCTGCGGCACCTCGAATTCCCGGAAGGCGCGCCGGTATACAGCAAGGAGAAAACCAGCGACAGGATCGGTCAGTCGGAGAAGATCCTGCTGGTCGTTCACGGCATCATCGGCAACACGAAATCGTTGTCGGCCAACCTCGGCTCGCTGCTGGACAGCCGCCGGTACGATTGCATCCTGACGTTCGATTACGAAAATCTCAATACCAACATAGAAGAGATCGCGGAGAAATTGAAAGAGCGGCTCCTGGCCAACGGTATTTCCCCCAGCCGGAAGATCGATATTCTCGCGCATTCCATGGGCGGGCTGGTCAGCCGGTACATGATCGAAGCGCTGGGCGGCGATGTGCTGGCGGACCGCCTCATAATGGCCGGCACGCCCAATGCCGGATCGGCGTTCGGGAATGTGGAGGATGTGCGGAAATGGTCGGTGCGGGTGCTCACGCTGGCCTGCAATTACGGCAGGCAGTTCCTTGGCGCCTGGGGGCCTTTCCTGGAGATCGTCAATAAAGGCCTGGCGGCGGCGGGATTTCTCACCAAAACACTCGGCCAGATGAATGCCGGTTCCGATTTCCTGAAAGGGCTCAACGGGCAGGCGCGCGATATCGCCACGCGGTATTACATCCTGGCCGGGGATTCGTCCAAATACAAACTGGAAGCGGCGGACATGGGACTGTTCGAGAAAATCGAGCTCGCCGTGGGGAGCGTTTTATACTGGAAAACGCCGAACGATATCGCCGTGAGCGTGAAAAGCATCTTGGATGTGCCGGAAAAATATGTGGCAAAATCGATAGAAACCGGCGCGCACCACCTGAATTACTTCGATTACGACAGCAGCATCAAGTTGCTGAAAGAAATGATGGATTAGCACTTACATCACCGGCAAAACCACCACCATGACCGTTCCGCCTCCGGGCCGCGAACGGGCGAAGATATGCCCGTGATGGTTTTCCACGATTTTTTTGCAGATAGCCAGCCCGATGCCCGTACCGGGATATTGCTGGCGCGTGTGAAGCCGTTTGAAGATGGCGAAAATCTTATCGATGTATTGCTCGTCGATGCCGATGCCATTGTCTTCCACGCTTATTTGCACATAAGCACGGTTTTCCGGGAGGCTGTACAACCTGGCCGCCATCACCGGGGTCAGGGGCTGGCTGTGGATATTGATGACAGGGGAACCTACCGAGAACTTCAGCGCGTTTCCCAACAGGTTGGCGAAGAGTTGCCGTAGCTGGGCGGTTTCACCTACGATCACGGGTAGGTCGCTGACGGTGATCGTGGCGTCCTTTTCCTGGATGGCCGGCTCGAAGTCGGACAATACGTCTGTTATTACATAGTTAAGGTCCGTTTCGCCGGGTATCCCTTCCGCGTTGGACAAACGGGAATAATTGAGCACGTCGCGGATGAGAGTCGACATCCGGCGGGCGGAGTCGGAAATTTTCGCGAAGTACTTATCGAAAGCATCTGTATCGCCGGGGTTCTCCCGGATCATGTCGATGAAGGTCTGGATCTTCCGGAGTGGTTCCTGGAGGTCGTGCGAAGCGATATAGGCGAACTCTTCCAGGTCGCGGTTCGATTTCCCCAGGCGTTCGTTGGATTTGAGGAGCTCTACGGTCCTTTCCTGCACGGTGCGTTCGAGCAGGAGCTCCGCTTCCTTTTCCGGCGTGATGTCGAGCAGGGTGCCCAGGAGGCGTTCGGGCCTGCCGTCGCGCCCCAGGAAGTAGGAGCCGCGGACCCTTACCCAGCGGTGCGCCTGGTCGGTGGGGCGGATGATGCGGTGGATGGCATCGTACTCGCCCTTGCCATTGTCTTCCACCAGGGCTTTGAGCTGCAGGAGCGAGCGGGTGTTGCTGACGGGATGGAGCATGGCTTCGAGGGTGTCGAGGCTGGTGATGGTGCTGAAGTCTACCCCCAGGATGACGCGGCATTCGTCGGAGCAGGTCACTTTCCCGGAGCGGAGGTCTACTTCCCATACGCCGAGCTTGGTAGCGGACACCGCCATCCGGAAGCGCTCCTCTCCCAGCCGCAGCAGCATTTCCCCACGCTTCTGGCCGGTGATATCGCGCGCGATCTTGGAGGCGCCGATAATATTCCCGGAGTCGTCGTAAATGGGGGAAATGGTGAGGGAAATATCGATGATGCGCCCGTTTTTGGTGACGCGTTCTGTTTCAAAATGGTCTACCCGGTTGCCTGCGGCCAGTTGGCGGAGGATGGCGGGCTCCTCGTCCTGGCGGTCGGCCGGAATGAGGATGGATATATGTTTGCCGATTATCTCATGGGCTTTGTACCCGAATATGCGCTCGGCGGATTTGTTCCAGGAAGTGATGATGCCGTTGAGGGTTTTGGAAATAATGGCGTCGTCGGACGACTCCACGATGGCGGCCAGGTGGGTGAGGCCTTCGGTCTGGAGGCGTTGTGCCGTGAGGTCGGTGAGCATGTTGATGGCGCCGATGAGCTCACCGTTGTTATTGAACAGCGGTTTGGGATGCGGCATTACGATGGAGCGGGTTCCGTCCGGCCGTTCGAAAATGATCTCCTCTCCTTCTACGGCGACGCCGGTGAGGAGGGTGCGGGCGAGCGGACCGGTTTCGGCGGGGATGGGTGTTTGGCCGTCGGCCTGGAATATTTTGAACGCCCCGGACCAGCGGTCCTGCCCTGACTGTGGATTGCGGCCCCAGAGTTTGGCGGCGGCGGCGTTGAAGTGCAGGATGAAACCGTTTTGATCCGTGATATAAACAGCAGCAGGGAGGCTTTCGATGAGTTGTTTTTCCAGCAGCGGCGAGGCCGAGAGGGAATTGCGGGCGGTGTTATTGTTGTTCTGTGCTGGCATGGTGGATTACGGGCTGAAAGCATCGGGAAGATAAGGATTTTTTTGGAGGGATATAGTTAGGGATGCTACAAAGAAAAGGCCCCGGAGGGTAAAGACCCCGAGGGGCCACGCCATAAATATTATGGAACTACTTCATTTTGTTACGGCACTTGGCATTATTATCAAACCTTTATGATACAAAACTCTAGCGATAATAACGGTGCGCCTTTACATCCGAAGTGAATTTCTTGTTGGAAATTCACCAGGCGTATAAAATCAAAAAAGGCCCCGCTGGCTTATTTGCGAGACCTTTTATAAAATCAATGGATTCAACCAAAACAAAAATCCGAAAACTATGCCTGAGTGTTGCCAATGATTTAAGACCTATGGTAAAGATGCAGGTTATTATCGTTGGCAATTGTTGTTCTTTTGTTAACGACTCAAACTAACCGGGAGGTTAGTAAAGAAAAAGGCCCCAGCTAGTTGAAGAACGTGGGGCAGGATTATAATCCATGGAATTAACAAAAATCTTGATCAATGCCAAGGTGTTGCCGATGATCTACATCTACCATTTTTACGCTGCATGCCAAAAAGTGAAAGGCCCTCGCTGGCTGAATAGCGAAGGGCCTATGCATATAAAACTAATGGAAACTAACCAGATCAAAATGTGGAGAATCATCGTCTGATTAACTGTCGGTTGATCTATTGCATTTTGCGATGTAAAGGTGAAGGATTAATACCTGAACATCAGTTATTTATTTGTTAACGATTTTAAACATTGCTTAACAAATTGCTAACCCAAGTCGCAGCAAAACCATACTACTTTAGACCCATAAATTACCACGTTAACTATCAATAACTGCTTTGTCACTCAACGATCTAATGCATCTGACACGGACATGCTTATTTTCTCCATATAGCAAAAGGCTGCAAACTTGACTTCTAAAGCTATTGCCATGCAACTCATGTTTACTTACCGACCCAAAATCATCCGAAGCCTATGGCGTGCCATTATCTTACTGATGATGCTGCCTTCGTTAGCATTTGAACAAACTAACAGCAAAATATCCCTCAAATTCAATAATACGGAAATATCAAGTGTGCTCCGTTCCATAGAAAAGCAAAGCGGGTATACGTTCTTCTTCTCCGCAGTAACCCTGGATGTAAAAACACCGGTAAGCATCAATGTTAAACAAGCATCTTTGGAAAAAGTCCTGGATGAACTGTTGAAACCGTTTAAGGTCTCCTACTTCATCAAGGACAAATCCATCATTATCAGAAGGCTAAAAGAACCGGAGAAAAAGCCTGAGATATTCTCAGTGATAGATACCGTTCCCAATGTTGCTGTAAGCGGGAAAGTAGTAGATAGTAAGGGGGCGTCTATGCCTGGGGTGACGGTGAGCGTGAAGGGGAAGTCCGTAAATTCCATCACCGACGCCAAAGGCGATTTTTTCTTCCCTGCCATCCCCTCCGACGCCACCCTAGTTTTTAGCAATATCGGATACGAAAGACAGGAACTGAAAATCAAAGGCAGTACCGTTATCAGCATTGCATTAAAGGAAAGGGTGACCGACTTGGAGAAGGTGGAGATTGTATCTACAGGCTACCAAAACATTCCTAAAGAAAGAGTGACGGGGAGCGTAACTGTAGTAGATAATAAATCAATTAATCGCAGAGTGGGCTCTTCAATTCTAGAAAGAATTGAAGATATGGTTCCCGGACTATTAAAAGCTACCAGAAACAGCAGAGCGAAGGATGACCTCTCCTCTTACACAATAAGGGGCCTTAGCTCATTCAATGCCGACTCTAAACCTCTCTTGATAGTGGATAATTTCATTTATGATGGCGACCCAAACGACATCAACCCAAATGATGTCGAAAATATCACAGTGTTAAAAGATGCAGCAGCGGCTTCAATCTGGGGTGTACGGGCAGGAAACGGTGTAATTGTAATAAATATGAAAAAGGGACAACGAGGAAAAAACGCTGCAATAAAATTAAGTTCACATGTAAAGATTATTGAAAAACCACAATGGACAAACATTCCCTCAATACCTTCTTCTATTGCTGTAAATACTGAACAAGAACTATATAATCGCGGTTATTACGCTCCTTATTTAGAAAATAGCATTGACTTTCCACCTGTTCCACTACTCGTAGAAATCCTAGAGAGAAAAAAACAAGGTCATATAACTGAAGACGTAGCGAACAAACTAATTCAACAACTAAAAAAAAATGATATTAGAAGAGATGTCGAAAAATATCTTTACCGAAATACCTTTTTACAACAGTATGCGGTTAACATTTCAGGATCCGCAAACAACTACCAATACTATGCCTCAATTGGATTTGACAAATCAAACTCAGAAGAAATTAACAATAATCAAAATCGCTTCTCATTACGATTAAACAATTCATGGAATCCCATTAGAAACTTGCAAATCACCGGAGATATTAATTGGACTAATTCAAAAGCAAGTATTCAAAACGAAGTCACAAAATATATTTCCAGCATAACCGGTAGCCCGTATAATCAATTAAAAAAAAACGATCAATTAAGTAATGAAATACCCCACTATATTAGACTGAACTATTTAGATACCGTTTCGTTTCCAGGCAAATTAGATTGGCATCTACGACCAATTGATGAAATAAAAAACAATAATAATACTAGTGAAAGCAACAACCTTAGATTCAATGGTAACATTAGCTACAACTTCCTTAAATATTTCCAAGTTCAAGCTTCCTATCAATGGCAAAAAACTATTATACAATCATCAAGGTATCTCGATCAAAGTTCATATGAAATTCGGAATACCATCAACAAATATGTAACTACAGATCCCAATACCAATGAGATTATATATCCTGTGCCATTGGGCGACACCTATTCAAATAACAACAGCCAATCCAAAGCTTGGAACTTAAGGGGCCAACTAAACTACTCTCAATCAATTAAAGAGCACAACGTATCTTCCATTCTAGGAATTGAAACAAGGGAGCAGACATTTGAATCATACGGCGGCCCGACACAATATGGATTTGATCCAGAAACATATACATTTCGACAAATTATACCAGGCAACTGGACCAATAGACCTCAAGGCTCTATAGATAACCTTTCACCAGAAATCGGATACAGATCAGGAAGCATTTCAAGGTTTGGAAGCTACTATATAAATGCATCATACTCATACGCCAGAAGATATACTGTATATGGAAGTGCTAGAATTGATCAAAGCAATTTTTTTGGCGTATCGGCAAATGACAGAATTGTACCCCTCTGGTCAAGTGGCATATCATGGACAATAAATGAAGAAAGTTTCCACAACCTGGACTGGAACAACTCATTGACAATAAGGGCAAGCTATGGATATAATGGCAACACACAAGCCGGTATTTCCCCTTTAGCCACAGCCACGTACCTTCAACCCACTACACCATTATTCTTACCACACGCACGCATTGTAAACCCGCCGAATCCCCAACTAAAATGGGAAAGGGTTCGCCAAATTAACTTTGGCATAGATTTCGGCTTTCTGAATATAATTTCGGGAAGCATTGAGCTATATAGAAAGAAAGGAATTGACTTAATAAGTTCGATAACCGCAGCTCCAACTACAGGATTCGAATTCTACAATGGGAACAATTCCGAATTAGAATCAAAAGGAATTGATATAAATATAAAATCAAACTTCAAATGGGGAAAGCTATCCTACTCTCCTGCATTATTATTCAGTTACAATACCAATGAAGTTAAGAGTTTCTCAATAGAACCACCGACTGGATATATAGCACCTTATGGGTATACTGGAAACGCCATCCCGATAATAGGTAAACCTCTGGATAAAATATACAGTTTCAGGTGGGGAGGTCTAAATTCTACCAATGGAGATGCTAACTTTGTTCAAAACGGCCGTATCACCGAATCAAACTTGATGTCACAATCCACACTGACTGACTATAAATACAACGGACGAAGCGTCCCGCCAATTTTCGGGTACTTCCGAAACGAATTTACATACAAAAATATCTCCGCTTCCATTAGTTTATCTTATAGATTTGGACACTATTTCAGAAGAACTAGCTTCAGCGGAGGCCTATCCTCTACGTTCGCACATATAGACTATCTACAAGCATGGAAAACACCAGGGGATGAAACTAAAACTAATGTACCCGGATATCTAGATTCGTATTCGGATCACAGATATGACATTTACAGCCAATCTGATATCCTTGTTGAAAAAGCCGACGACATACGACTACAGGATATCAAATTAAACTATATTATCTCTAAACAAAACTGCAAGTGGCTGCCCATTTCCAACATTAATCTATTCTTATTTTTGGATAACTTAGGTTTCATCTGGAAGGAAAGTACCTACAACCCAGACACTCAAAACACGTTGACACCAAATGGCACTGCTAAAACGGGTGCCATGGGAATTAACATTACCTTCTAAACATAAAATAATGAATAAAGCATACTATTGTCACAACTTCTACCTGCGTATCCGAAACGCATTCCTCATCTTACTAATCCTACAATCCTGTACCGACCAATGGTACGACATAAAATCTGACAAATCAATAACAGTGCCGTCAACAGTAAAAGATTTTGAGTTACTTCTGGATGACTACCGATCAATATCAACAAACACCCCAGGACTAGGAGAAATTGGTTGTGACGACCATGATTGTCCAGATGTCAGTTGGCCCAAAATGCAAAACAACCAACCCACTTTTAACGCGCAAAGAAATGCATACCTCTGGAACAATAAAATGCTCTATCAAGAGGTAAATGATTGGAATGCTGCTTATAAAAGAATATTCATATGTAATTTAGTGCTGGATGGCTTGAACAAAATCACCAGCGACAACTCTACAAAATTCAATCAAGTGAAAGGGAATGCCCTATTTCATCGGGCAAAAGCCTATTTTGATCTATCTCAAGTATTTATCCCACCATATGATAAAAATGGCGATAGTCCATACGGACTACCTTTTCCAAACTCTAGTGATATTACACAGAAACTAACTCGAAGCAGCGTCCACAAAACCTACGCATCTATAATTTCCGATCTTGAAACTGCCATAACTCTGTTGCCCAGTAAAGCGGCTGTGAACACAAGAGGCTCCAAGCATAGCTGTTTTGCTCTTTTATCCAGAATATATCTCATCCAAACAAACTATCCAAAAGCATTGGAGTTTGCAAATAAGACAATTGCTATTTCCGATTCCCTGATCATATTTAGTGATATTCCACCCTCGAACAGAAATCTCGGTATGGTAAATCCGGAAACAATTTTTCATTCAACGATGACAAATTACCATCTCACATACTTCCAAAACTTTTACTCAATAGTTCCAGAACTATATAGTCAATACGAAGACAATGACTTAAGAAAGCAAATTTACTTCCGTATCGCCAATTCAATCATTTCATTTAAAGGCATGTACAACAATTCAACAACACAGTTCTCAGGCTTAGCTACAGACGAAATGTATTTAATAAGGTCAGAATGTAATGCCAGGCTTAACAACATTGAGCTAGCAATGAAAGATCTTAATAAATTACTCAGAAGCCGATGGGCAAGAAGCCTTGAAGGCAATACACTATATTCAGATCAAAACGCCAGTTCTTCAGACGACGCAATAAGAATAATACTAAAAGAACGTAGAAAATCACTATTAATGAGAGGTTTGCGATGGAGTGATCTTCGACGACTTAACTTAGAGGGCATTTATCAAACAACTATTTCACGAACAGTTGATAATGAAACCTTTACATTAGAACCCAATAGCTATAGATATACAGTTCCGCTACCTGATGATGAAATTACAATATCTAATTTACCACAAAACCAGGGATGGAAACGATAATGCCAAAATATATGCTTGTAGAGTTTATAGATAAAAGGCATTGCGGTATACTTATGTGAAATAGCTACGATTTAATCTGACAGTTAGGGTTAATTTTAAGTAACGACACTT
>NZ_CALNBI010000237.1 GCF_937874145.1 uncultured Chitinophaga sp.
TATCTGCCATGTAAAATAATTTTTATCACGGATAGGGAATTGTTCCCTGCACAGCGTACTTATTCATGTAGCTATTGCCAAGTTATGGACAAACTGGAGCTGATTAAGCAATTTCTGGACAATGCATGCACGGGTGAAGAGGCAGCCAGGGTGGAAGAAATCCTGGCCTCCGAACCCGAACTGGCCGATACGCTCCTCCCGCAGGAGGAATGGGAGCAGCCTGCATCAGCCAACCCGCATACCGGCACCCGCCTGCAGCAGGAAATATGGGCCGGCGTGGCAGCCGCTACGCGCCAAACCGCCCGCCGCCGGACGCTATACACCACCCTGGCCGCTGCCGCCAGCATCCTCATCCTCATCGCCACCGGCATGTATTTCCTGCGCCAGCCCGCTGCCGCTCCGGATCATACGCACGCCATCGTTGCCGGGAACCCGGCGCAGGCCATCATTAACACTACCGGCCGCGACAGTACGTTCACGCTGCCCGATGGCTCTTCCGTGACAATGAAGCCGCAGGCTTCCCTCCTGTACCCTGCTGATTTCCGTGCCAACAGAACCATCCGCCTGTTGAGCGGCAAAGCCATCTTCGATGTAACCGCCGATGCCGCACATCCTTTCGTCGTGATCTCCGGTAACATCTCCACGACCGCCCTGGGCACCCGTTTCCTGGTAGACCATTCCGGCCCGAAAGTAAACGTGCAGCTGTATGAAGGTAAAGTGGCGGTAAAATACCTCGGCAAACAGGTTCAGGTATACCCCACCGTGTTGCAACCCGGTGAGCAATGCTTCGTCAATACACAGCTCGACGGCATCACCGTGGCGCCCGTTCCCGCCCGGCAGCTGCGCTCGGAAGCCGGGATAGCCGGCCCTACTGCAGCCGCCGGCAAAGCCTCCCTCCTGACGTTTAACAATGTTCCGCTCAACGACGCATTCGATGTGCTCGGCGAATTATTCCACCAGCCCATCCGCTACCATCTCGCCGACGTGGAGAAGATGTATTTCACCGGGCAGTTCCACGCAGCCGATTCCCTGTCCGACATCCTGCATATCCTTTCCTCCGTGAACGGATTGTCGGTAACGCAACACGCGGACACGCTGCTGATCACCCGGCCTGCAGCGGAAAGCGGCAAAGCAATACCGGAAGAAGACGGTGCCACCGGCAAGGTAAGCGTCACGAAGTTCACCAATACCCCGCTGGCGGAAGTGTTCCGGGCGATGGAGTCCACGTTCGCCATCAGCATCGGCTACAACCCGCAGGAAGTAGCGCATAAATATTTCACGGGGAATGTTTCGTCGCGGGATGACGCCAATACGATATTAACAATCATCTGCAGGACAAACCAATTGCAATTGACCAGGAACGGCGATAAGTTTCAAATCACCCATAACAGGCAAACCAACAAATAATCCTTTAAAAAGACGCTCAATGAAAATCGATCAGAAAATTCTCCGCTTGCGCGGAGGGTGGATGCTATTGCTTTCTTTGCTCCCGCTGGTCATGCATGCGCAGCAGCATCCCAGGGTAACGGGTGCAGTACTGGATGAAGAATCCGGCCCCATACCAGGCGTGAATGTCATCGTCCGCAGCGATGCCGACTCGCTGCAAAAGTTCGTAGCCGTGACCGACACCAGCGGCATCTTCGTTTTCACGCAGCTGCGCGCCAACGAGCGCTATTCCTTCAGCTTTTCCCATATCGGATACGAGGCGCAAACGCTGCGCAATCTCCTGCTGAAAGAAGGCGACAACAATTCCATCATGGTCAAGCTGGGACTATCTAAAAACGCCAAGCTGAATGAAGTGATCGTTGTGGGTTATGGCACACAGAAGAAAGTAAACCTCACCGGGTCTGTAGCCGTGGTAGACGGCGCCCGGTTGCAGAACCGGCCGGTAACCAACGTTTCCCAGGCGCTCTTCGGCACCGTTCCGGGCGTTACCATCGCATACGGGAGCGCGGGTTTCGAACCCGGCGCCGCCCCCTCCGTGCAGATACGCGGACAGGGCAGCCCTTATGTACTGATCGACGGTACCGCCGGTGATATCACCACCCTGGACCCCAACACCGTGGAAAGCATTTCCATCTTAAAGGATGCCGCGGCCGCCGCGATTTATGGCGCCAGGGCGCCTTATGGCGTATTGCTCATCACCACCAAATCCGGCAAGCTGAACCAGCGGCCGCAGGTGGACTTCTCTTTCAACGGCGGGCCTACGTCCATCATCCGCAAACCCCGCATGGTGGATTCCTACACTTTCGTGCGGGCCATCAATGAGATGCACGACAACCAGGGCGTGGCGCGGCTGTTTGCGGAAAGCACCATCGACCGCATTATCGCCCGGATCAGCGACCCCAGCCTGCCGGAAACAGTCCCCGACCCCGGCAACCCTTCCAAATGGGCGGCCTACCAGCTTTCGAATGGCAATAACGACTGGATCGACGTACACTATGGCTCCGGCTTCCGGACGCAGGAAAACCTTTCCGTGCGCGGCGGTTCCAAAGAAATCGGGTATTTCCTTTCCGCCGGGCATGCGTCGGAGAAAGGCCCGCTGAAGATGGTCGACGACAAATACCACCGGTATAACCTCACGGCCAAACTGGATGCCAATATCAACAGCTGGTGGAAGCTCAGCTCCAACACCCGCATCACCAACGAAGTGCGCGACCGGCCCATCTACAACGGCGAAGGCGGCTACGGCATGCTCATCCACCAGATTTTCCGGACGCATCCGGAAGTGTTCCTCAAATCGCCCAACGGGCACTATTCCCAGTTGTCGCGGGTACCGCAAATGCGCGCCGGCTACGATAAGTTCACCGACAACAATCTCATGCAGCGCATCGCTACCGAAATCAGGCCGCTGAAGAACTGGAGCATCAATGCCGACTATTCTATCGACTACACCGTCAATAACGGCGAAGGCGTGAACCTGGTGGCGTTTGAAGACCAGGTCGACGGTACGCTGGTGCCGATCTCCCTGACGGTTCCTTCGTCCATTTCCAGGAATAAAGCCAACGTCACTTACAAGGCGCTGAACATCTTTTCGTCGTGGAAGCCCGTGATCGCGCGCGACCACCAGGTGGAAGTGATGCTGG
This sequence comes from uncultured Chitinophaga sp., assembly GCF_937874145.1. Lineage (GTDB taxonomy): Bacteria > Bacteroidota > Bacteroidia > Chitinophagales > Chitinophagaceae > Chitinophaga. Next base: position 3,087 of record NZ_CALNBI010000237.1, read on the forward strand.
GATACCAGCAGGAATCGAATAAGTACGATTACCTCAGCGGTTTGAAAAGGGAGCTCATCACTTCGGAAGTGCCTTCCATCACCACCGCCACGGGCGACATGCAGGCTTTCGACAACCTGAGCCACTGGGCTACATTAGGTTACTTCGCCAGGCTGAACTACAACTACCGGAACCGGTATTTGCTGGAATCGAATGTTCGCTACGATGGTACCTCGAAGTTCGCGGATGGCAAGCGCTGGGGCTTATTCCCCTCCGTGTCTGCCGGCTGGAACGTTTCCCAGGAAAAATTCTGGCAATCGCTGGCCGCGCATGTCCCTTACCTGAAGCTGAAAGCGTCGTGGGGGATGCTGGGCAACCAGAGCGTATCCGCTTACCAGGACCTCGCGCTCGTGGGCGTCAATACCAACCTGGGCTGGATCCTCAACGGTAAGCGCCCGGCTTATACCGGGTCGCCCAACCTGATCAACCGCTACCTGACCTGGGAATCTTCCAAAACCACGAACGCAGGCGTAGAAATCGGTCTTCTCCAGAACAAATTGCAGGTGGAGTTCGAATATTACCAACGCCTGACCTTCGACCGCCTGGGCCCTGCGAAAGCACAGCCCCTGGTGCTCGGCGCCTCCGTTCCGCAGGAAAACAATTCCGAACTGAAGACGCAGGGCTGGGACCTGGGGATTACCTACAAAGGGAAAATCGGCAGTGATTTCGCCTTCTCCGTATCGGCAAACGTATTCGATTACTTCAACGTAGTGACCAAATACCCCAATCCTACCGGTATCCTGACAACAGACTATGCCGGCAAGCGCGTGGGTGAGATCTGGGGGTATGAAACCGTGGGGCTGATCCCGACGGCCGATATGGCCAAAGCGATCAACGACAGCAAATCGCAGAGCTTCATCAACGGGCAGGTTTGGCGGACCGGCGATGTGCAATACCGTGACCTGAACGATGACAAAGTGGTCAACAACGGGAAAAATACCGTAACGGACCATGGCGACCTGCGCGTGATCGGCAATTCGACGGCCCGTTACCAGTATGGGTTCAACCTGACCGCAAACTATAAGAACTTCGACTTTGGCGCTTTCTTCCAGGGGACCGGCAAGCGTGACCTCTGGCTGACGGGCAACATCTTCTGGGGCTTCAACCAATGGAACCAGTCGAGCCTGTTCCCGCACCATATGGATTACTACCGTGATGCCGAAGCATCCGCGTATTCCGGTCTGGGCGTGAACGAAGGCGCGTATTTCCCGCGGCCTTACAGCAATGCCGCGCAATACCTGAAAAACCAGCAGATCCAGACGCGATACCTGCAGAACGGCGCTTACATCCGCCTGAAAAACGCACAGATCGGGTATACGCTGCCGGCATCGGTACTGCAGGCCATCAGGCTGAAGCGGGCCAGGTTGTATTTCTCGGGAGAGAATATCTGGACCCACACAAAACTGCCCGTGGGCTTTGATCCTGAAACAGCCGCCCTGGGCGAGTTCGGTGCGGGCAAGAGCATGTTCACACAGGCCATCTGGGCTTTCGGGCTCAACGTTTCGTTCTAATCCGCAATGCGATTGCGGCCAATCATTACAGACCCTTCAATTCATAGTCATGAAAAAATATCTGATCATCCTGTCGGCATGCAGCGCACTGCTTTCGGTAGCTTCCTGCACCGGGGATTTTTTGGACAGACCGCCATTAACCCAGATAGAAAATGAGGCCTACTGGAAAACGGCGAGCGACCTGGAGAAGTACACTTTACAGTTTTATCCTGATTTCCCGTCGTTCGGCGTTGTGGGCAGTTATATGGGACTGATCGGCTGGGACGGCACCCGTGGCTCGGATGTGCAGATTTCCGCTTCGCCGGCCACCCTGTGGAACGGCACCAATCAGCCCGTAACCGCAGGCGGCAACTGGTCCTGGACGAAGATCCGGAGCGTGAACGTCTTCTTTGAAAACTACGCGAAATGTAAAGACCCGCTGGTGAAATACCAGCAGTTCCTGGGTGAAGCGCATTTCTTCAAGGCCTGGTATTATTTTGAAAAAGTGCGGGCGTACGGAGATGTGCCCTGGTATACCTCGCCGCTCGAGATGGACGATCCCGGCCTCTACAAGGCGCGCGACCCGCGCACCGAAGTGGTGGACTCCATCCTGTGGCACCTCGACAAAGCCGTGGAGCACCTCAACCCGCTGAAGAGCAGTGATGGCGGCAATAACAGGCTCACGAAAGAAGCGGCCCTGCTGTTCAAATCGCGGGTGGCGTTGTACGAGGGCACCTGGCAGAAGTATCATGCCGGAACGGATTTCGGCACTACCGGCGCCGATCCGGGTAAATACCTGCGGGCAGCGGTGAACGCCGCGGAGGAACTGATGAAACCCGTGTATAACTTATCGCTTTTCTCGACCGGGGACCCGGAGAATGATTATCGCGTGTTGTTCTCGCTGATCAATCAAACCGGCAATAAGGAAGTGATCCTGTGGAAGGCGTACGCCGTCAACCTGCAACTTTCCCACTCTTTCCAGATCTACGTATCCGACCGTACCGCGGGCATTTCCATGACCATGCAGCAGGTATATCACTACCTTGGCAGGAACGGGAATGCATATGATTATTTCAATACCGGCAAGTTGGTGAAAGGCAATGCCTTCCTGACGAAAATCGCACAGGAATGCGATCCCCGCCTTGCGCAGACCATCTGGGTGCCCGGCGGTGTGATGTGGGATAATAGTTTCGGGAAAGGCGTGTTCACGTTCCCTTATCTTGACAAATCCGGTGAAACGCTGAACAATACCGGCTTCCAGATCCGGAAGGGGAATGATCCGAAAGACCCGCAGGCGGGCAGCGGCGTTTCCTGGAATACCAGCTGCGAAACCGGCGCGATCGTATTCCGCTATGCCGAGGCTTTGCTGAATTACGCCGAGGCCAAGGCGGAGCTGGGCGAGGCGGTGGATTATGACAGGTCCATCAACCTGTTGAGAAACCGGGCCGGCATGCCGGGATTCAAGGTGCAGGGCGATGTCAACCGGGGCCAATACGCGGACTATGGATATCCTTTGTCCGACCTGCTGCATGAGATCCGGCGCGAGCGGACGGTGGAACTGGGGGCCGAGGGTTTCCGCTACGATGACATCCGGCGGTGGGCGGCTCACAAGCTGATGCAAAAGAAACGCCCGAAAGGGTATCCTTTTGACAAAAATGAATGGGCAGGCAAGAAGATCAATTACGCGCCCGATGCCGATGGCTTCCTGGACCCGTTTGCCACAGCGATCCCGGACGGTTATGGGTTCAATGAAAAAAGGGATTATCTTGAATGCATTCCGCTCAACGAGATTACGTTGAATCCAAAACTCAAACCCAATAATCCGGGCTGGTAACCAGCCGCCAAATCATACATCTATGCCAAATATCATCAGGTATGCCGTTTTTTTGATCCTCCTGCTGGGCACGCTGCGCAGCGAGGGGCAAGTCATCCGTTTCGGGGTGATTGCCGACATCCAGTATGCGGATGCCGACACAAGGGGAACGCGGCTGTACCGCAATTCCGTGCAGAAGCTGAAAGCGGCGATTACCGATCTTAACAAACAAAAGATGCCCTTCCTCATTAACCTCGGCGACGTAGTTGACCGCAACCCGGCCGATTTCGCGCCCGTGTTGCAGGAGATCCGGAAGTTCCGGCGCCCGGTGTATACGACCACGGGCAACCATGATTACCATGGGATACAGTCGAACGATTCGCTGTACCGTTTGCTGAAGATGCCCGCCGAATACTATGCTTTCAGGAAGGGCAACTGGCGTTTTATTATGCTGAACACGAACGAAGTGGCGGCGTACGCCAATGTGAAAGGCACGCCCAGGGAGCAGGAGCTGCAGGAAATGATGGAGCAGATCAAGGCGCGGAAAGGGCGCAACGGTGCGGAGTACAACGGCGGCATCAGCAGCACGCAGATGAAGTGGCTGCAGGGCCTGCTGGCCGAAGCGCAGGAGAAGGGAGAAATGGTGCTGGTGTTATCCCATCACCCGCTGGGCTGCGCGGAGGGGCTTACCGCCCTGAACGACCAGGAAATCGTATCGTTGCTGGCAAAGTACAGCTGCGTTAAGGCACTGATATCGGGCCATCACCATGCGGGCGCCTTCTGCATGGTGGGCAAGCTCCCCTGCATCGTACTGGAAGGCATGGTGGAGACGGACGAGAACTCCTATGGCACTATTGCCCTGCATCCTGACAAGCTCGTGATCACCGGCACCGGCCGCATGACCTCGCGGACGATCCACTTTTAAATGAGCCATTCTTGATACGGAAGGCCTCTCCTGAACGGAGGGGCCTTTTTCATGCTATTGGCCGCCCGCCCGCAGTACCAGGACCCAATCGTTCCCCGGGCCACTGCCGGGCGCCGTGGCTTTCATACGCTCCTTCTTCAGCCATCCCCCTTCCCGCCATACACCTTTACGCGGATCAAACCAGGACAGCCGGTAGCTGGCGGCGGGTAATACACCCGGCACGATCTCCACGTCGCCGCCCACGGGCAGATATGCAGCGGCCACGCTCCCATTGCCGTTGCGGAAGGCTTCCGCATGCGTTGCGGAAGTGTTTTGTGAAATGTTGATGAACGACAGGTCGGGGATTCGTTCCTTTAATGCGAGCTGTTGCATGAACTTCGCCAGGATGCCCGCATGGAAGGCGCCCGGCCGGTCGAGCGCATTGCGCCAGCCGCGGTCGGGGTAGTTGATGGCCGCCACCCTTTCGCTCATGAACTGCCACACCGCATGATGCCCGTAGGTGACACCACAGGCGCCGGCGAACACGGAGCGGTACAGCTGCTTGCGGACGTCGTAGTCCCGGAAGTACCCGTTATCGACATTCCATTTCGGCCAGGGGCTGACGGGATGGTCTTCGTAGTTGGGCTCAGCGTCGAGCGTGGGCTTTGCCGGGCTGAGGCTCCGGTCTTTCTTTACAAAATCCCACACCGCTACGTCGTGCCCGTTGCCGTGGCCGCTTTGGAACATGTTGAAGTCCAGCCAGGCTTCGCGGTGCAGCCACTGCGAACTGGAGCTGCCGCCGGAAGGATGGTAGGTGATGAGTGCTGCTTTACCGAGGATGGACTCGATGCCCTGGGCCAAGCCCCGCCAAACCGGCCGCCAGTCGGATTTATCGTTTTGTGCGGGCCTGTCGCCGCCGAGGATCCAGATGATGTTTTGCTGCCGTTTATAGCGTGCTGCCAGCCATCGGCCGTAGGCATAGGCCTTCGTACTGTCGAACACCACCGGCCCGGCACCCCATAGCTGCGTTACCTTATCGCCCCAGGTGGGCAGGAGGCCGAGGTACATCCCGCGGGCGGCGGCCCATTTTGCGGTACTGTCTACCAGTGAGAAGTACCGTTCGTTGGGCTTCGCCGGATCGTTATTGACGAAAGGTACTTCGCCATACCGGTTCGGCTGGGTGAGGCCCTCCATTTCCGCGAGCACCACGGCCTGGATCACCGTAAATCCCTTGGCGGCCCTGTTATCGAGGTAATCCTTGATTTCGGGGGCGTCCAGGCGATGGAAGAGTTCCCAGCCGGTGTCCCCCAGCCAGAAGAACGGCCGCCCGTCGGCATGCAGGAGCGACCGGCCGTCCGGGCTGACGTGCAGGCGGCCGGGGGGCTGCTGGGCAATCACCGGCAAGTGCAAGAGCAGGAAGAATAAGGTGAAAACGCTGTAGCGCATAACGTGGCTTTTGGTTTACAGGACGGAGCCTATTGCATCTAAAATATACAACCATTTCCGCTATTCCGGAAGCACCGTCAGCCACTGCAATGCGAAAGCCCGCCTTGGTGGCGGGCTTTCGCTGCTTATCATGCACTATTTCAACACTGGTTCAACCCGCCAGCTTCTCCAGAATCCCCGGGAGGCGTTCTTTATTGTAGAAGTCGAGCGATTCCGCTACGTTACCGTCCGGGCCCACCACTACTACATGCGGGATGCTGGTGATGCCGAACAATTTCTTCACGGGAGAACCGTCTTTAAAACCTCCGTCCACCAATCCCTGCATCCATTCCATGTTTAATTCCGACATGGCTTTCCGCCATTCATCGTCTTTTTCATCGAAAGAAACCGCCACGAACACGACGTTCCGGTCCCGGTATTTATTGTACAGTTCGCGCATCTTAGGAATATACGCGCGACAGGGCGCACACCATGAAGCCCAGAAGTCCAGCACCACTGTGGCGCCTTTCAGGCTGGCCATGGAGAATTTCCTGCCCGAGGGGTCTGTCATTATAAAATCAGGAACCGGCTTGCCCGCAGCCGTTTTCTTATAATTGGCGATCCTTTCGGCCAGTAGCTGCCCGTGCCAGGATCCGCGGCCGGAGAGGGACAGCAGGCCATAAGCCTTTTCGGCTTCCTCTCTCCTTTTCGCATATTTGTGTGCAAGGAAAGGCGCAACCTCGTTGTAAGGGTTTGCCTCGATATACTCCATAAATGGCTTGCCGCTCATGATGAATGCCCAAAATTGTTCATTCATCAATCCGCCTTTGAATGCACGGCCGTTTAAGCTTTGGAAATCTCCGGCTACCGTGTATTCGGCATTCTCCAACAGCAGATCGACTGTCCGCGTGCTGATCTTGAGCCGCACCAGTTCGGGATGATCTACTTTTCCCTTGAATACAAATTCGCCGTTGACGATGCGAACGCGTTCCGGCCACACTTCTTCCGACGCTTCCCCTTCGTGCCGGTGCGGGTCGACGGATACATAGCCGCTGACGATGCCGGTCACTTTACCACGGATCACGAACCCCTCATCTGCTAAAACCAGTAAAGGCGCCAGCAAATAAACAGCGAGCTGAATAATTGATTTCATGTAGATGGTTATTTGATGAGTTCGGTAAGTTTTTTATCGATATCGGCGCCATACAGACCGGTGGCCAGTACTTTCCCGTCGGGCCCGATGAGCACATTGAACGGAACGTAGCCTACGCCGTACGCCTTGGCGGCGGGCTCGGCCCAACCTTTGAGACTGGACAGATTGGTCCAGTTCAGTGCATGTTTTTTGATGGCATTCTGCCAGGCTGTTTTGTCCTTGTCGAGCGACACGGCCAGCATCACGAAGTTGTCGCTTTTGAATTTATCATGGGCTGCTTTCAGGAAAGGGATCTGCGGCTTGCAGGGCCCGCACCAGCTGGCCCAGAAGTCGATAAACACGTATTTGCCTTTGAAATGCGACAACGACACGGAGTTGCCGTTTTCATCCGGCGCACTGAATTCCGGCGCTACCGCCCCTGCTACCACCACGCCGCTCTTTACGGTCTCGGCAGAATCCAGCGTTTCAAATGTGATGCCGGGAAGCGGATCGGGGCTCGTACCTTTAAGGCGCTGATAGATGCGGGATTCCTTTGCGTGATCTCCCAGCATGGCGAAAATTTCTTCGCGCTCCTGTTTGCCATGGAAATAGCACATCAGGTAAACCGACAATCCTGAGTTGGGATGTTTACGGATCCAGGCCAGCATTTCTTCCTTATACTTCGCCTGGATGCTGTCGCCCCGGCGGTCGTACTCGGTGGCCGCATCTTCGTCGCCGATAGCGGAAGCCTGCCGGAACTTCGCCTCCAACCCATTGAATTCCTTCCAGCGATTCGTAGCGGGATCGATCATTGCCCAGACCTCGCGCCATTCTTTCACCCATTTATCGCCGGAGTAATTTGCTTTGCGCAGTTCCATCCCTTCGCCCGCAATATGCATTTTACCTTCCTCAAAGTAAGCCAGGGTTGCACCTACTTCCGGATCGGGATTGGTCCCCAGTTTGAGAATGAAGATGCTGCCACCGTACTCCATAGGCACCTTGAATGTGAAGCGGTTGTTCTTCATCCGGGTACTGTCATACGTACCGTTGTAAGCGTCAAATATCTGCACCAGTGAATCGTTCGGCCCGTTCTTCATGTGCCCGGTGATGACCGCGATTTTTTCCTTTTTCGGTTCCGGGCTTGCAATTGACTTCTTATGATCCAGCTGACCGAATGCACTGCACGTGGCAAAGCAACACAGCAATAGCGAAATTTTTCTCATTGGTTACTATTTTATTGAATTGATGAATCGGAATGAAAAGTTTATGGTACCGCGGTCAACGGATGTGAGCAGATATCTTCCAGTACGGAAACGGCTTCCGCTACATACAAATCTTTTGCTATTCGCGCTGCCCAGGCTGCGTTGCCGGCCGTTACAGGCTCCGGCTGCCGCAGGTCGGGCCGGATATGTTGCGCTTCCGGGAACCTGGCCAGCAGCTGCCGGCCTTGCGGCAGCGTCTGGCTGTCCGCTATTTGCCTATTCAGGTTCGATAACCGGCGGTAATATTGTCGGAAACCGGCCATCTCCACCGGAACTGCCGCAACCGCCAGCGAGCGCCGGAGGCGCTGCGCCTCCCCGATCGCGGTAAATGCCGGTGAGGCCGCGACGCGCTTTCGCGCGGATGCCACAACGCGTTCGTAATCGAAAGCAGGGCCCCACTTTTCGAATGGTGTCAGTGTAATGGTATCGCAGGCCAGGCTAGCGGAATAGTCTTTTTCCATAACGCCGTCGGTCACCATGCGTTCCTGCAAAATGATGTCCGGGATTACGCCTTTCAGTTGCGTGGATGTTCCATTGACGCGGTAGAACTTCTGCATAGTGAGCCGCAGGCTGCCGTAACTGACGCTGCCCGCGCCGCTTTCAGGATCACCCATCTTTCCGAGGTTGACCGTCATTTGGGCCGTGCCTTTCCCGAAAGTGGAAGAGGGACCCAGTACAATGCCGCGGCTGCGGTCCTGGATAACGGCCGCGAAGATTTCGGATGCCGACGCACTGCTTTCATCCACCAGCACGGTCAAAGGCCCTTCATAAGCCGGATGGGCCGCCGGGATGACGTACTCGTTAAATCCCTCGCGCGTCCGTAACCAAGTAACAGGGCCTCCGGGCAGGAAGAAGCCTGCCATCCGCACCACTTCATCCAGCGAACCGCCGCCGTTGCCGCGAAGATCGATGACGATGCCTGCCACATCCTCGCCCTTGAGCTTTTCCAGCTGCACCGACACATCAGCTGCCGCGCCGTGCACGTTCATACCGTTGGGGTCAATGTAAAATACCGGCAGGTGGATATACCCGAAATTCCGGCCGTCCTTCTCCAATACCAGCCCCCTGGCGCGGTTCTCCATGTCGATGACCTCATCGCGCTGCAGGCGCACCAACCGCGATGGCTCGCCTTTCTGCCGCAGCATCAGCTGCACTTCCGAGCCTTTCTCCCCGCGGATCATGGCCGCCACTTCGCTGGCCGCCATGCCCGAAACAGTCACGAGCCGGCCTTCCGGGTCAGACACCGATATCACGATATCGTTTTCCTTCACCGTTCCGCTCCTGGCCGCCGTACCACCCGGCAGGAGCCGCTTGATGTAGAAGTCAGCATCCTGCTCCGACAATTCCAGGCCCAGGCCGAAATAACGCTTGCTCAGCATTTCTTCCAAGGTTTTGTCTTTCGGCGCGCTGTACAGCGTATGCGGATCCGTCTCCTGCGTGGCCACAGCGAGATAAAGGGTAAACTTATCATCTGCCGCGGAAGGCTTTTCCATGGGCCGGAACTGTTCGTCGTACCAGCGTTTCACCTTCAGCCGTGCTTTGGTCATCATGGCCGTGTCCAATTCCGCATCCGTATCGCCCGCGGCTTCTTTCATTTCCATATAACTGCGCAGCACATGATATTTGAGGAGCCGGTGCCAGAGGGCTTGCCGTTCCTGCGCCGTAACGGGGAAAGGCTGGTCCTTCCGGGAAACGATCACACTATCCTTTTCCGTACATGCAACCGGGCTTTGCAAAAACTGTGTGTAGATGGCCCGTACTTCCTGCGCCCTGCGTGCGTACACGGGGAAAACCGCATCAAAAAATGCGGTGCCGCCGGATCGCAGCTGATCGTCGATCTGCCGTTCGTGCACGGCCAGCGAACGAATATCTTCCGCCAGGAAAATTCCACTGCCGGGGTCTAGCGTTTGCAGGTATTTTTTATATACCGCCGCGGAAAAAGCATCATTTGCCGGCCGCGGCGCAAAATGTCTTTTTCCGATTCTCTCCATGAGCGCCTTCACGACCTGCTCCCGGAAAGCTTTCCGCTGCTCCGCATCTGCCGGCACCTGTGCCTTCGCCACTATTCCGGTGGCGATCAGCAGGGCCATCAGACGGGCGGCGCGGAATCGTTTCATTCTATACATCTTTCTTGGTTTTTATCGCATGCAAATCCCCGGGAGGGCGGTTCGCCGCCCTCCGGTCCGGGTTTCAAGTCTTTGTCAATAAAGGTTAGGGAAGCTGCCCTATCGCCTGCAGGTCCACGCCGTGCACTGATTGGTAGTAGGCCGTGATGGCGTTGTACTTTTTGCGGATGAGCCCTTTCTGATCGACATCCGGGCGAAACACGCCTTCCTCCAGCTCCGCGGTCGTTTTGCCGGTAATGAGTGCTATGTAGGATAGAAAGTCCTCGGTGAGATCAACAGTCAGCGCCGTCGACACCACGCCTTCAGACAGCCGCTGGTACTGTCCGTACAGGTTTGCATACCCGACGGCCGGCATCAGCGCCTGAAAGGCCGGGGGCACCTCCACCGACAATGTGCGATAGGCACGCTCCCAATAGAACCGGTGCAGCTGGCTGCGCATGTCCTTTACTTCAGCCGGCGTTTTGTTCAGGATGGTGCTATCCGCCCAGCCGATGGCCAGCATACCATTAGTGCTCGCATAGCCACTGGCGGAACGCGTACTGCCCGAACCGATGTAAGCCGCCAGCAGGATCCTGAAAGGCATCGTTTTTTGCAAAAAAGCCTCCGGGTAATAATCCGTCAGCTGCCTTCTGAAGAACTGAAGCGCAGTATCGATATAAGCAGGATTGGCATTGAATGCTGTATCCGTTTTCGTGGAAGTATAGTTCCAGGCATAATCGTTGTGAGAAAAGCGGTACAGCACATAAGATTTATACCGCAGATGGAAAGCCATAATAGTATCGTCTACCGGATTATTGCCCTGCGGCAGCAGGTGCAGCGGCACAGGTGGCGTTGGCGTTGGCGCGGATTCTTTGCCGCAGGCAGCCAGGAGCATCAGTATACATGGAAAGAGGTATAGCCTCATGACGGTGAGTTTTTTACGGTTTGGGAATCAGTCTGGCTGGCGAAGCCCGGACATGGCGTTATTTCGTTGGAGTGCCGGGTTCCGCTGGTGCACTTCCTCGGGAATAGGGATCACATACTGCGGGTCTCTTTTCCTGAGCGTGTAATATTCTACGGTCGACAAGTCCGGCGTGTACTCATGGCGGATGGTGGGCATTCCGTAGCGGCGAAGGTCGAACCATCGGTGCCCCTCCAGGTACAATTCGCGCCGGCGTTCCTCCCTGCATTTATCCAGCAGCACATTGGCCGGCATCGTGGTCCAGGGCTGGTAAGCACTATTCCCGATGCGGGTTTCACGCAATGTATTGAGGCTCTTGAGCGCTTGGGCAGCCGCACTCGCATCCCCCTTGGCGTACAACTGAATATACGCCTCCGCGCGGTTGAGATACGCTTCCGCACTACGCCACGAATTACTGGGCTGCAAACCGGCATTGGCTACATCGCCCAGCACTTTCAGCTGCTGGTATTCCACAGCCACATAAGGCTTAAGGAACGGGGGGATCACCACGATCCCGACCTTTTTGCGCAGGTCTTCCGCCTCAAACGAATTCACCAGGCCGTGAGACAGCTCGAAAGTATAGCCGTATCCCGGCGGAAAATGCTCGGTGATCTTTCCATAGCACCAGATCGATTCCACGTTGTCCGGCCCGATCAGCATCTTGTCTTTCGTTGGCGGCTCGCTTCCCCATTGCGCATATTGCATCAATTGCGGATGCTCCCGCAGCACCGCATCGGCGTGCCGGATACAATTGTTCCAGTCTTCCATATAGAGATACACTCGGCTGGCCAGCAGATGCGCCGCCAGATCCGATATGCGGAATACATTGTTGCGCTGCCTGCTCTTTCCCAGGTAAAGGATGGCGCTGTCAAGATCACGCGTAATCCGGGCGTACACTTCCTGGACGGTATTGCGCTGCATGTAATCATCCGTCAGGTCGGCGGTGATACGGATCGGTACACCCGGGCTTTGATCAGGAGCGGCAGTAGAGTCATTGTAGGGCCGGGCGTAAAGATTCACCAGCATAAAGTGGTACCAGGCGCGCAAGGCATAGGCTTCACCTTTGATCTGGTCCTTCTCCGCCTGGCCGCCTATCGAAGCGTCGAGGTGCTGCAATACGACGTTGGTCCCGAGGATTAGTTTATAGTACACCGCCCATGCGTTGACGTTCATCGTAAACCCGCTCACCCCGGTTTGTGTACCGAAAGCGGGCTGCCACTGGTAGATGTTCCTGACGCTGAGGATGGATTGAAGACTGGACGAAACGGAAGGGCCTACATAGCATTGGGAGTCGTCGTCCAGGAAAACGAGCCAGGGGTGGATGACGGACTGGTTGTCAGGGTATCCATCCGCGAAAAGTATCTCCCCGAAATCAGCGGTGCGCCTGGGCGTGAGGTCGGTTTCAGAATATTCCTCCAGGAACTTCCTGCACGAAACCATTCCCAACGCGTAGAGGCATATGATGAGCAATTTCTTCATGTACTTGCTTTGGAATTAAAAATTGGCGTTGATGTTCATAGCAAACTGGCGTGTCAGCGGCAGCGCGGTGGTACCGATGCCGGATATCTCCGGATCTTGCCCTTTCAGCCGCTTGTTGGCGATGGTAAACACGTTATTCACGCTCACTCCAAGGCTCAGTCCCTTTATTTCGGAACTGCCCAGCACGGTTTGCGGCAACGCATAACTAAGGTTCAGGAAATTGCATCGCAGGTAATCGTTTTTAACCGTCCGCAGGCTGGACATATTATACGCCTCCAGCGGGTGCACCCGGATATCTTTCAATACGCCCCAGCTCATCCGCTCGGAATAGTAAGGGACGAGTACATATGCCGTGCCTGGCAACCGGTCTACCAACACCGGAATGTCAGTATGCAGTTCATCTCCCGGCCTTCGCCAGCGTTGCAGATACTCCTTGCTCAGATTAGCCGATGCCGCCGGCACCCCATCACCTACAGAAAGCCGGTTGAACACAGGATTTAACCTTTTGATGCTGCCAAGGCTGACGAATATCGCGGCCGACATGGTAAACGAATGATAGCGGAATACCGGTGAAATATTCCAGGTAACCTTCGGCTGCGTCTGCCCCGAATAGACCAGGAAATCGTCGGGATTGCTGGTCTTATCCACCCGGTTGAGCCGGTCGAATTCCGGCAAACCGGTTTCGTGATGCAGTCCTTTAAAGACAAAGGAATACATCCCGGATACCGCCCGGCCTGGCAGGTTGCCGTTGCCGGACAACAGACTGTAAAAGTCCTGGCGCGACACATCTTCCGATACCTTATTAAAATTCCGGCTGGTGGATATGCTGACAGACAGGATGGTAGCGGCATTTCGGATCAGCTGGGCGTTCACCATCAGTTCGAGGCCGCGGTTGTAAAGGTTGCTCCCGTTACGGTACATGAACTCCAGGCCGTATTCGTAAGGGATATTAAGCAGGTCGATAACGTCTGTCGTTCTTTTGGCGTACCAATCGAGGCTCAGGCCCAGCCGGCTGTCCAGTAGCATGAGGTTGGTTCCGACGTTCCACTGGTAAGTCTTTTCCCAGCGCAGGTCGGGATAAGGCAGTGTTTTGATGGAAAGATATGGGAGCTGGGTGACGGGGTCTTTTTCATTGCCGGAGTAAGTAGCGATCAGGTGGGGGCCAACGGAAGTTACTACATTGCCTTGCGTACCGAAAGAGGCTTTGATTTGCCAGTCGTTGACAAGCCGGCCGGCCGGGAACCAGCTTTCCTGGGCCAGATTCCAGCGGCCGCCGATGCTGTAGTTGGGCAGGAACCGTCTGTTGGCATACTGGCCGAAGCGGTTGTTCCCGTCTACACGCACCGTGCCGCTGAGGATGTATCGGTTCATAAGACTGTAAGCGGCAGTAGCGTAGCCGGAAACCGCATTGTTTTTCGAATTGGAGAGCGTCTGGCGGCTGAATATTTCACGCGAGCGGGCAGTTGGGGAAAACAGGTTGCCCCTGTCGGGGAAAAAGCCCGGTTCCGATGTAAACAAGTTGCTGGATTGCTGACTGCGGATTTCATGCCCCAGCGACACGTTGAACTGGTCGCGCTGCCCGGATACGTTGCGGGTGTAATCCAGGCTGTTGCGGATCCCCAGCGTCCTGGTGTTGCTATTGCTCAATTCCGCGATTCCGCCTACTGGCAGGTTTGAATTCTCAATGGCTTTGGCTGTGGGTGTCCAGGTAAGGTCCCAGCCGCGAAGCTGTGCGACGGCGTAACTGTACTGATCGGCATATATCATGCCTTCCGCACCATCTGTAATGAAATTCGTGGAGTTCCGGAACTGTAGGCCTTGGGCGAGCTTATAGTCCAGGGCGAGGTTCACGTTTACCGATTGGATGCGGGTAGTGTTGCCCGTGTGGCTGGTCTCGCGGTGGATATTGTAAAAAAGCGGATGCGGCGGGGCGCCGAACTCCTCCGTGTTCAGGACCGAGGCCACCAGCGACCGCGGGTATTCCTCATCTCCCCCGATCGTGCGGCTGGTCTGCAACGCATACGTTAGCGGGTTAACGGAGGAATGATAGCCGGTAGCGGTGCGATAGTTTCCCTGCAACGAAAGATCCAGCATCAGGCGGCTGCCGATCTGCGACCGGATGTTCATGTTGGCGCCGTACATTTTGTTGCCGTCCATATTGGCGGCGCCTTTGTTGTCGCCGAAGCTCAGAGAAGCGTAATACGTTGTTTTGGTATTGCCCCCGCTCATGCTCAGCGAATGCTGCATGCCAAACTGGTTCCTGAACAGCTCGCCGAACCAATCGGTATTCCGTGTTTCAAGCGCCGCCACCTGGCGATGAAATTCCGCTTCGGTGATCCGTTGCGCGTATAGGGCCTGCAACAAGCCTTCGTAAGAGATGTTTTCCATCAATCCGAGCACATCCCCGAAGGCAATGCCGTCTTCCACCACCTGTTTGGAAAAAGCAACTCTTTCTTTCGAGTCCATCAGGCCAAGGCGTTTATACCGGGGCTTCAATTGAAAGGAGAAGTTCGAATTGTAGGCGATGCGCATCGGCCCTTCCTTCCCGCGTTTGGTGGTGATAACGATCACACCGTTCGCCGCGCGCGTTCCGTAGATGGCGGTGGCGGCCGCGTCGCGGAGAAAGGTGAGGCTTTCGATATCATAAGGGTTTACGCCGCTGACGGCGTTTCCCATCATTTCATAATTGGAACGGGCCCCGCCGCTGACGATGTCGTTGAGGACGGCAGAAGAAATATCCACAGGATCGGGCCGGATCATCCCGTCGATCACCCACAGCGGCGCTGCATTGCCGATCAGCGTGGAAGTGCCCCTGATGCGCATGGTGGGTGATGCATTGACGCTTCCGGAAGTATTGATCACCATCAACCCCGGCACTTTACCCTGCAGCATCTTGTCGATAGTCGGCACTCCGGGCTGCAGCACCTCTGCCGCATTCAGCTTGAAAACGGAGCCTGTGGCCAGCCGCGGATCGATTTTCTGGTAGCCGTTCACTACCACTTCCTGGATAATCCGGGCAATGGTATCCATCTTCAGCACGACCAGCGGTTCTTTGGTACTCCTGGCTACGTAGGTCAGGGGCTTCATTCCCATCCGCGACAAATACACCGGTTCATTCTCTTTCGGTACGATCATGAACATGCCGTCGGTTTGCGTAACCGTCATTTCCCGGCTATGCTGCGCGCGGACGCTCACCCCTGCCAGTGGATTGCCCGCGGGGTCCGTAACGCGCCCCCGGAGCACCACATGCGTTTCCCCATGTGGCGTTCTTTCCGCCGATGTGGCCGGTAATTCCCTTTTTCGGATGATGATCCCCCCGAATTCCTCGATATAAGTCAGGTTGGTCTTCTTTAGCACTTCATCCAGCAGAACACCCAGCGAAACGTCGCGCAGGCTGATGGTGACGGGTGGCTGGCCCTCGATATGGTCGCTGTTGAACGTGAGCCGGATGCGCAGCTGCCGGCGGAGGTCTTTGAACACCCTTCCGAGAGGGGAATTGCGCGTTTCGTAGCTGACCTTCCTCGTCAGGATAGTGGGCTTTGCCTGTTCCTGGGCGCCCAACCGTTGCCCTGCAATCACCAGGGCCAGCAGGAGAAGGCTGCACCATCGGGCGCGACGGTACAGTGCCTCCAGTCGGACGGAGGACGTGCCGGATAATCTTTTCATTTGGTTTGATATTATGGTTATTCTATCTTTTGCCGGGCTGCCAATCCCACTACTGATGCACCGCTTCGATGTAAACCGTTCTCCCGTCTATCCGGAAGTGCAAGTCCTGCCGGCTGCTCTTCAGGTGATCGAGTACAACCTGGAGCTTTGCCGGGCGCGGCATGTCTAATGTAAACCTGAGCTTTCTCATGTCTGGTCCGGCAAAAACAAATTCATAATCGTAATAGCGGGAGAGGCTTTTCGTGATGGCCTCCAGCTCTTCGCCGTCGAAATAAAGGTCTCCATCCTTCCAGGCGGTAAAATCGCGGGTGTCTACCTCGCGTTTTCCAAAGCCGCCGCCGGGATTGTAATCCAACTGTTCGTCCGGCAGGAGCACCATTTGCTGTTGCGCTGCCGACACCCGGAGCTTTCCGGTGCAGAGGGTTGTGACGACGGATGATGTATAGGTATTGACGTTGAACGTGGTGCCGAGGACGGTCATCGTTACCCCGCGCGAGCGTACGATAAAAGGTTGGCCGCTCCGTTGGGCCACGTCGAAGTATGCCTCGCCTTCCAGTAGGACTTCCCTTTCAGGCCCGTCAAATACTTGCGGGTAAATGAGGCGGGAGCCGGCGTTGAGCCAGATTTTGGAGCCATCGGCAAGCTGCACCCGAAAGGGGAGCCCATTAGGCACTAACAGCGTGTCCTTACCGGAACAGTATTCTTGCCTGGTATCGGCCGTGTATTTCAGTCCCTGGCTGCCGGAATGGATGAGGGCCCCACTTTGTTGCCGGATTGTCCCGGAAACTTTGCCGGGCTCCACTACCCTGCCGTCGGCCATGCGCAATTCTACGTTTTGGCGGGGGGCGCTTTCTGCCAGAACCGGATTGCGGGTGCCCGGGGCTTGCAGCAACCAAACTGCTGCTCCTGCCGCCAGGATCAAAACAGCTGCGGCGGCCAGCCATAACCGCAAGGCCGGGCGCCTCCGGCGGTGCGCATGCGCTTTACGGAATGCTTCCCAACCGGTTTCCTCATTAAAATCGGGGGCGGCTAATGCTGCGCGCAGTTCCCTGTTTGCAGCGAAGGCGGCCAACTCTTCTTTGTTCATGTTCGGGGGGATGGAATGAGTATCCAGCGAATGCAGCAATTTCTCCCAGTCTGCCCCTTGATCTTGCGTTGGATGGTTCATATACTGTTTCGGTGAACGTTAAAAATTGAAACCCTGGCCCAGGCATGCCCAGATAACGGTGGCGGGTACCGTCAGCCACTTGCACTCTTCGCGCAAGAACTGCAAGGCCAGCCTGATTTGCGTTTTAACGGTATTGACCGAGATGCCGAGCGTGGCCGCAATGTCTTTGTATTTGATATTCTGCTGGTTGCTCATCAGGAAGATTTTCCGCCGTTGCTCCGGCAGGCGGGAGAGTACTTCCCAAACCGCCGCGTAACGCGCTTCCCTGGCTTGTTTATCTTCCGAAGGGAAGCCCGCGGCCAGCTCTTCCATGACAGGGATTTCCTCCAGCCGGATCCGGCCCGCTTTCTTGAGATAATTGATGGCCAGGTAACGAATGGCGCCCGAAGCGTAGCTTTTAAAATCCTGCAGGATAACGATCTTATGCCGGCGGTTCCAGAAATCGAGGTAGAAATCCTGCACGATATCGCGGGCGGCATCCCTGTCGTCCACTACATAATATGCGATGGTACAGAGATGTACGTAGTGGGACTTGAACTGCTGCTCAAAAGAAGCAATTTCGGCGGTGGTTACGTGCGTCATAGCGTCGTTACTGCGATCCATGTTGTCTGCACAAGTTAAAAATATGCCGGTAGAAAGTCCACTCATAGTAGCCAGTTGAACGGTATTTCATGTGCAGGTCAATGGAAGGGGTGAAAAGGGTGAAGAGATGGCGGCGATTTTTTTTGAAAATCTTTACCCTGGGGCCGGTTATCCCCTTCAAAACACCCTGTCCGCTGATTACCATCCGATTATCCCAAATAAACCTTTACTTTGCGCCATAGATCACAAGCATGCAAAACTTACAGGAACTCATACTGGCAGGGCAGACCGATACCGCCATCCAGGAAGCGGAGGCGGCGCTCGCGCAATTGCCCGCATCCGGATTCCAGCAGGTCATCGGGAAAGACCTGCTGCACCTCCAGCAACCGCTGACCGTATTTCTCAACCACTTCTACAAAGCGATGGACGAAGAAGAAGAACTCGACGTGAAAGCCATTTATGTCGAAATGAACAGCTTCACCACGCAATACGACCGCTGGTTCATCCATCTCCTGGCATATGAATCAGCAGCCCGGCGCGACAATCTCGACTGGCTGACCGACTTCGCCGGGGAATCCGAAAAAAGCCTTACCATCACCGGCTACGAGACCCTGCAGGAAGCCAACAAAAACTACATGCAGTCCGAAGGCTACCGCGACGACCAGCAACGCCAGGCCTGCGAGCTGCAGGAGTACCTGGTGATCCTCCGGTTCCAGGAGCTAGTGAAACATACAGTGGCCGCCAACAAAGGGAAAGCCCCCTGGGCGGATGTTCCTATGTTCATCGGAGCGCATGATTTTGAGGACCTGATGTTTATCATCCAGTAACAAAAAAACGGCGCCCCGTTGCCGGAGCGCCATCACTTCATGTCAAGTCCCGTCACGCACCGCCGGGGGCAACATCCTGGGCCACCCATTTCACATTGATCGTATATTCCACCGCGTCTGTCCGGGAAGAATAATCTTTCGTACTGTGGAAGGTGACCGACTTTCCCGGCGAAAGCTGCCCTTTGCTGATGCTGAAGGTACCCACCACGTCGTCTCCGCTGCCGGTATCTTCGTCGTATATGGTCACTGCAACCTTTTCATTAAACCAGACCGACCTCCCGCATTGCCAAACCTCTCCTTCTTTCATGGAAAAATAATCGTAGGTAGGGTAAGGATAAAGCGTGTCGCCATCAGCCTGGAAAATGAATTTAACCTCATTCTCGTTGCCGGCCCCGTCATTAGACGGATGAACACACCGGAGGCTTTCTATAATGAGTAAATTGCTCTTTCTTGGCTGTACTACCGGCTTCAGGTATGGATCCGCTCCCTGATCGCCCAGGATAAAAATGTAGCAATCAACGATACCGATCCCATCTTCCAAACCTACGCCTGCCATTACGGCTACGCCGGAAAAGGTAAGATCGTCATCGTCTTTCCGGCAATATACGCCGGCACTTATGCCAACGCCCAGATCCAGATCGAGTTCAATGCCCACTCTGTTACCTTCCAGGTTTACCGGCGCACTGTTCCACAATCCGAATTGAACACCGGCCATCGCGCCAACTTCCAAACCCAGCTCCAACGATGCCGCCAGGAACTCCGCCGACTGTGCACCACTGGAATTCCCGATCCCTACGGCCACCCCAATGGTACCGGAGAAACCAATGATCAGTTCGGCTTCAAAACACAAGCCTATTGTAAAACTGCTTTCGGGAAGATCGAGCGAACGGATCCACTTGATCAATTCCACAAATACCGGTTTATCGGGTAAGGTGGCCACATATGCCCTTACTTCCTGTAAATCCATATGCTCTACTGCAGCGAGGTCCTTTTTCCCCTCCGGCGATTGGCTGTAGGTGGTCCAGGCTTTCAGCGCGGCGGCAAAAACCTGCTGCTCTTCAGCAGTCATTCCCCGGGGGCTTTGTGCGGCATGCGTTTCCGGCAAGTTCATGGATTGGTATAATGCGGCATAATTAGCCAGTTGTATTTTCAGTTCTTCTTTCATAGTGTTGCTTTTCATCATTAAAAAATCCCAAAGGGGTTAATCGATGTACTGATAGGAAACGGTGTAATCAGCGCCATTGTGGTTTTTCAGCGTCCGGGAGCCGGAACCGCTTCCTGGCTCGAAATCCGTGCTTTGCAGATAGGAGGCCAGGTTCGGATCATAATTGAGGTCATGGTCCCACAGTGTGACCAGCACTTCGTAGGTAAAATTGAGTACCAGGTCTGCCGGTTCCCAGACGTCTCCTTTCTCCATATTGGTACTGGAATTGAGTTTCCCGGGCACCCGGATGGGAAGCCCCCCGTCTGCCTGGCAAACCAGGTACACTTCGTCGCCATCAGTAATGCCGGACTCCGAGGTGGCGTTGCAACGAATGGAGGTGATTCGGATCGAATGTTTCGTCATGGTTAAAATTTATATGTTAACAAATCGGTTTGACGGGCAGCACATCGGGTTTACATAAACGGACCGATTCCCTACGGTGCAGCAGGGGCATCGGCAAGGGCAAACGTGCTGAGATATCCAACGGGTGTACCGGTGATATAGTGATGGGTCCGGTATGGCTGTTGATGGAAATTGAAAGCAATCATCTCACAACGAAGCGGGAGTGGCTTCTATGACAGCGATTATTAACGGAATGAATATACGAAGTTTTACGACAATTCCACATTGACCACTTATAATTAACACGTTGTGATCGTCCCCAAAAACAGCGACGGCGCCCCGTTGCCGGAGCGCCGTCGCCCCACAGGCGGCGCGCTGCATATTTCATAGGATCAGTTCGCAAACAGCATCGTCGTCTCGATCTCGTAATAGGCTTCTCCCTTTTTGATAAACGGCGGCGCTTCGCCCCAGGCTTCCCGGGCAACCATGTATACCGTAAACACATTCCTTTCCGGCGCGGGATCCATCCCCCAGGGCGAAAACGCCAGGTTGGAATAAGCCGTTCCGCCGTGATTGCGCAGCGGCTCGCCGGTTTCCCCGTCCAGGAACTCGAACCGGTAGGTATAGCCGATCTCGGGCATGGGATCCGGGATACCGTCCGGCAGCAGGTGGTAGGTGGCTTTGTCCACCGCGTCCTGCACATCCCGGATCATTCCTACTTCTTCCACCACTTCGTTCCAGTCGGCGTCATAATAGCTGATGGAAACGCGGAGGTCCAGTTTGGCGAAGGGGATCAGGTCCTGCGCGTAGTTGGCCACTTTCAGTTTGATCTGGCCCGCAGGCGCAGGGGTTTCGTTTGCCTGGGCATCCGGATCGATAAAGCTCACGGGCGCATCCAGCGTGGGCTGAAAAAGCGTAAACGTTTGACCCGCGCCCGCTTTCACGTCGATCACCTTCTCCGCGACCACCGCTCCGTTACGGGTATCGTAGAATTCGAATTTCCCTTCCCCGGTTACGACTTTTATCTTCTTGCTGAGTACATTCCACTCGATCGGTTGGCCGTTATATTTTGCGGCGATGAACACCCCTGCCCCGTTATTCCGCAACGCCGTTTTCTCGGCATCGAAAAATACTTCGGTAAACTCCGTGAAAGGGGCCGCGGGCTCACCTTTCCCGCAGGAATACAAACCGCCTGTCATCAGTGCCACGGCGATGAATGTAGTTATATGGCATTTCATTGGTTATCCTTTTTTATGCATCCTTGAATTAGAAATTGTAAGTGAAGCTCAGGCTGAACCTGCGTCCTTCTTTCCTCCTGTACGTTAAAATATCACCGTCTTCCTTGCGGTACTTGATGGATTTCCCTTCTTTCAGCACGAAGAATTTAGTATCGTCCTGCGTGTAATCCTGCACATTGATATAATATCGCGTAAACTCATCCAGCAGGTTGGCCAGGTTGAGTTTGACTTCCAGTTTCCTTTTGAAGAACCGCGCATATAACTGCGCATCCAGCTGCCGGGGCGCCAGCTCGTATTCCACCCGCGCAAGGTTCACGTTCGCCAGGTTAGTGCGGTAGCCACGGTGATTGTAGCCCACCGTTGCGCCCATATCATCTCCCCAATACCCGACTCCGAGGTTCAGCAGCCAGGGCGACTGCCCCATCAGCGGCCGGTCCTGGTTCGGATAGCGTATCTGCACCCTTTCCGCCTTCTGCGTGACTGGATCGTTGATCCATTGCCAGTGGCTGAGCACATTCACTTCGGATTTCAGCAAGGTGCCGTTGGCATAGATGAACAACTGCTTCAGCCATTCTTTATCAGACACGAAGGAGAGGTTCTTCCGGATCTCCATTTCCAAACCCAGGTTCTTCGCGCTTTCCATGTTGGCGAAAGTGTATTCGGACGCGCCCGAATGGATCAGTTCGATCGGATGGTCCAGGTGCTTATAAAACCCGGTAACGGAGATGATCTCCCCGGGCGAAGGGTACCATTCCACGCGGACGTCCATGTTGTCGATCCGGGTAGACTGCACGTGCTCGCCATACACATACCCGTCGATTTCAAAGTCATACATGGCAAACATGCCGACTTCCCTAAAATCCGGCCGGATGATGGTTCTCGCATAGCTGCCGCGGATATTCAGGTCGGGCGTCAGGCTGTACGTTGCGTTGATGGATGGAAGGAAACGCCAGCTGCTTTCCTCTACGCCAAACCGGTGGCGGAACTGGTCGTCGGGATCCAGTTCCGGTTTTTCGGTGGCGCGCTTGTACAGGGCTTCCTGCCTGGAATTCAGGTCGAAATATTCCGCACGAACGCCATAGGCCAGCCGTAGCTTGCCCCAAAGTTGCTGATCCGCCATCAGGTATAGTGCATGCGACCCCATTTTGCCGTCGTAATAACGGCCGCCCAGGGCATCGGCATGGTAATAGGCCTGTCCGTTCCCGTTGCCGATGTTGCTGCCCGACAATAATTCATCATACCGCATCTCAATAACGGGCGCGCGCTGATTGGTAGTGCCCTCGGCCCAGGAGCGCGTGTAGGGAAAGTACTTGAACACATCCAGCGACCTTTTCTTCGACCAGGCCTGGTATCCGAATTTCATGAGCGTGGATACCTTCTTCCCTTCTCCGAACTTGCGGGAGAAGGCGGCGCTCCAATTGTAATCCGTTTCATCGATCGACGTCCACATCCGCCAGTCGCTCACACTCCCCTTTACCGAGGCGGCGCTGTTGGTCATCAGCGAAGGCGTCTGGAAATAAGGCTTGCCGCTAATAACGCCCGTCAGCTGATACGAAAGCTTCCGTTCGTCTAGTATTTGCTGCCGGATCTTGTTGACGGCAAACATCCCTTCCGCCTTGATCTTCCAGGGCAATTGCCAGCTGCCGGTCAACTGGTGCTGCCGGAGCGACATGGCTTCCGGCAGCTGATACGTCAGCCGCGTAGCCACGGGGTTGGAATCTTCATACGGCTTCTGGATCGATTCGTTGTAGTGATCGCTGTAGGTACGGGCATACATATTCCGCAGCGCGATCCTGAACTTCCGGCCCTGCCATCCCATATTCGCCACGAGGCCCGCGTTGCTGGTGAAACGGTAAGATGTGCCCGCGCCATTGTCGCCGATCCCCGTGCTATCCATGTAATTGGCTTTGGCGGAATTGCGCGTATTATTGAACGGCACGATATTCTGTTCGTTCCGCATGTTGGCGGAAACCGCGAAGCCAAAGCGGTTTCCTTTTGGCAGGTCATACACCCGCCCGATCGACAAGCGCATGTTTTGATTGGGACGGACTTTATAGGTATAGGGCTTTAAGGACGCAGGGTTCAATTTCCTGGATTGCGCCACCGCATCCAGGTCGTTATACTTTACATCATTCCCGTATTCGGTGGGGTTCAGGGGCTGATTGTTCAATTCCGGGTCGGTCAGGTTGTAACCCGGGGGCGCATCCAGCTGCATGCCGCGGGTGCCCCATTGCCAGGTTTTCATGCCTTTGGGCATGTTGGCCGCGCTGTTAAAAAAGCCAAAGTATTCGCTGGTATGGCGTTCGCCCAGCCGGTAAAAATCCTTCCCGACCGCCCGCATATTGCCTCCGATGCCATATTGGACGGCGGTGAAGTTCTTCTCGGGAATGTCGATGGTATTGACAGACACCTGCCCGCCGGAAAACTCCGCGGAAACATCCGGCGTAGCGGTTTTGTTGACCACCACGGAGCTCACCATTTCGGTAGGGATGATATCGAAGGAAAAGTCGCGCCTGTTCTGGGAGGTGCTGGGGATGACCACGCCATCGAGCATGGCCTGGTTGTAGCGGTCGGACATACCGCGCACGATCACGTTGCGGTTATTGACCGTCGTCAGGCCCGTCACGCGTTTCAACACCTGCCCCATGTCGTTGTCCGGCGCGCGGGAGATCTGTTCCGCGGAAATGCCATCCGTGACAGAAGCGGCGTTCTTCTGTGCGGCGTACAGGCCGGCCACGCTTTCCTTTTTGTAGGTGCCCGTTACTACCACCTGCGACAGCGTGCTGCTGGCG
The DNA here is from genome assembly GCF_937874145.1 of uncultured Chitinophaga sp. GTDB lineage: Bacteria > Bacteroidota > Bacteroidia > Chitinophagales > Chitinophagaceae > Chitinophaga. The sequence continues at coordinate 27,516 of NZ_CALNBI010000237.1, forward strand.
GTTTTTAGCGCGATGTTGAGGGTGGTCAGCTGTCCCGTTTTTACTTCCACCTGGGTGATGCGCCGTGTTTGGTAAGAGATATAGCTGACCTCTACCGTATAGCTGCCCGGCGCCATATTGAAATGGTAGCTGCCGTCTACCCCGCTGAGGGCGGCCTGTCCGGTAGGGAGGATTTTCACGCTGGCGCCGGGAAGCGGAGCGCCGCGGTCGTCGATGATCTTACCGGCGACCCGCCCGGGCTGCTGCCGGGGCGTGGTGATGGCGGTGGTGGGTGCGGCGGGGATCACAACCCATTGTTGATC
>NZ_CALNBI010000238.1 GCF_937874145.1 uncultured Chitinophaga sp.
GCCTGACGCCACGGTATCGATATTGATTATAAATCACTTGTAAGAGCGCCGACACGCGCTCTTTTTTGTTTGCACAATATTCGGTTTATACCAGCGTTAATTTTCTTACATAACCTGAATAACCGACTGTATATCCATGTGGCGCTTTTGCTGTTTGATCGTCCTGTTGCCGCTTTTCGCGTTTGAGCACAATAATTCCGACCTCTACAGTGTTCGGCTGAACCCAACCCGCATCGATGCGGACAAAGTTTTCCTGCTGATCGACAAGAGTGATTACCGGATGTATGTGTATGAGGATGTTACGTTAATTAAAATTTACAAAGTCGTGTTCGGCAGCAACGACCAGTCCGACAAGCGGGTGGAAGGCGACAAGCGCACGCCCAACGGCACTTTCCGCATATCGCAGAAGCGCATGGATAACCGCTGGAGCCGGTTCATGCTGCTCGACTATCCCAACCACGAATCGCTGGAAAAGCACGAACGCCGCGTGGCGCGTGGGGAAGTCAGTTCTGGCGCCAGTATGGGTGGCGGCATCGGCATCCATGGCGTAGAATACGGTTCGGGCATACGGGATTTTTATGTAGACCGCCGCATCAACTGGACGCTAGGCTGCGTCAGCCTCAAAAACGGAGATGTGAATGAGATTTACAACGTGGTGAAGGTAGGAACGCCTGTAGTGATCCGGCAGTAAACAAGTCTCCAAATGTGACCATATAAAAAAAGAAGAGGGATACCACGGTATCCCTCTTTGCATGTGTATGCGTAAAGCAATTAAATCCTGTTTCGTTTGATTTCCTCCACCACGGCAGGGTCCAGCAGGGTGGTGGTATCGCCGAGGTTATCGAGCTCGCCTTCCGCGATCTTGCGGAGGATGCGGCGCATGATTTTCCCCGAGCGAGTTTTCGGCAGGCCGGACACGAACTGTATTTTGTCGGGCTTGGCGATGGGGCCGATGATGCGGGCCACGGTTTGCATGATATCCTTTTTCGTCAGCTCGGGATCTTTGACATGAAGCTCGGAGATCACGAAAGCGTAAATGCCCTGGCCTTTGATATCGTGCGGATATCCTACTACAGCGCTTTCCACGACGCCGGCGTGCATATTGATCGCGTTTTCGACTTCGGCGGTGCCGATGCGGTGGCCGCTGACGTTAAGCACGTCGTCTACCCGGCCGGTGATGCGGTAATATCCGTCTTCGTCGCGGAGGCAGCCGTCGCCGGTGAAGTAGAGGTTTTCGTAAGTGGAGAAGTAAGTAGTGCGGCAGCGTTCGTGGTCGCCGTATGTGGTGCGGATCATGCCGGGCCAGGGGAACTTGATGCAGAGGTTGCCGTTTACGCCGTTGCCGGTGATTTCCTGGCCGTTTTCGTCCACGAGCACGGGCTGGATGCCGGGCAGCGGGAGCGTGGCGTAGCCGGGTTTTTCGGGGGTAATGCCCGCGATGGGCGCGATCATCACGCCGCCGGTTTCGGTTTGCCACCAGGTGTCGGTGATGGGGCATCTGCCTTTGCCGATCTGGTCTTTATACCAATGCCATGCTTCCTCATTGATGGGCTCGCCCACGGTTCCGAGGGTGGTGAGGGAGCTGAGGTCTTTGTGGTTGACCGGTCCCAGGCCAAAGCCCATGAGGCTGCGGATGGCGGTGGGCGCGGTGTAAAGGATGTTCACGCGGAATTTGTCCACGATGTCCCAGAAGCGGCCGGCGTCGGGGTAAGTGGGGACGCCTTCGAACATCAGCGTGGTGGCGCCTGCGCTGAGGGGGCCGTACACGATGTAGGAGTGACCGGTGATCCAGCCGATGTCGGCCGTGCAGAAGTAAACCTGACCGGGTTTGTACTGGAATGTATTGATGAATGTGTAGTTCGCGTAAACCATGTAGCCGGCGCAGGTGTGCACCACGCCTTTGGGCTTGCCGGTGGAGCCGGAAGTGTAAAGGATGAAGAGCATGTCTTCCGCATCCATTTCTTCAGCGGGAACGGGCGGGTTGCCCTGCGTTTCCACGGCTTTGATTTCATCTTCCCACCAAACGTCGCGGCCTTTGAGCATGCTCACAGGTGTGCGGGTGCGGGTGCAGACGATCACTTTTTTCACTGAAGGGCATGCCATCAGGGCATCGTCGATCACGGATTTGAGCGGAATGTCTTTCGCGCCGCGGAAAGCCCCGTCGCAGGTAATCACCAGGCTTGCCTGCGCGTCCTGGATACGGTCGGCGATCGACTGGGCGCTGAAGCCGCCGAACACCACGGAGTGAATGGCGCCGATGCGCGCGCAGGCCAATACGGCGATGGCGAGCTCGGGAATCATCCCCATATAAATACAAACGCGGTCGCCTTTCTTCACGCCGTTATTCTTCAGCACATTGGCAAACTGGCAAACCTTATTATATAATTCGCGGTAAGTAAGCACGCGGTGGCGCTCCTCCGGATCGTTGGGCTCCCAGATAATGGCGGGCTGATTGCCCAGGGTGCCGAGGTGGCGGTCCAGGCAGTTCTCCGTAATATTCATCTTCGCGCCGGTGAACCACTTCACATCCGGTTGCTTGAAATCCCATTCCAGCACTTTATCCCACTTGCGGCGCCAATAAAAATGATCCGCCACATTGGCCCAGAATCCCTCAGGATCGGTTACACTGTGCTGCCAGGCCTGCTTGTAATCGTCAAAACTCTTGAGTTGGTACGGGTACGACATGATACCAGATAGATTAAAATGTTTATAACAGTTTTTTTAACGGGCCTTAAATTTAATCAATTAAGTTTGAACAATATCAAATAATGGCTAAATAACATTGGATTTGGTTCAATAACGACAAACGCCCGGCGCAATGGCCGGGCGTTTGAAATATCATGGAACCCTTGCTAATGGAGGGTTTTGACCCTCTCCTTCACGTAAGTGTGGATTTCGGTTTCGTTCTTCGTTTCCGGTTTCGCACCCTTCAGGTAAAGCTGGTAGTGCTTTCGCGCCTTTTGCGGATCCTGAATATGCTGATCATAAATCCGCGCAATGCCATACTGGCGCATCGGTTCCTTGAACAGGAAATACGCCGTGTCGTAATGGGCTATCGCCGCGCGGTAGTTCTTCATATGCTCGTAGTTGCCGGCAAGTGCGGCGTAATAACTGTCCAGCGACTTGGATTTGGCCATCGAAATACATTCCAGTAACAACGCATTGCTCTTGTCATATTGTTTCAGCTGTCCGTACGATAAAGCTGCATAAAACTTCAGCGTTTCCGGCGATTCCTTCATGAATTCCATCATGAAATTATGCACACTCACGCAGCTGTCGTACGCTTTTAAATTGTAGTAGGTAACGGCAAGATAGATGTAAGCCAACGGCGCCATGGCGCGTTGTTGCATAATTTGCCGCCCATATCGCACCGCGTCATCGTACCGGTCGAGCTTGTAGGCGGATTTAACGAGCAGGGAATTGATGTTGATGTTCGCACTGTCGTTGAGATAATATTGGCGCAGCAGGCTGTCTGCCAGTTCCACTTCGTCTTTCCCCATCAGTTCTTCGGCCAGGAACCCCACAACACCAGGATCGTTTGGCTGGATGGCGTAGGCCTTTTGCATATAGGCCGACGCGGAATCCTGCATGCCCACCACGTTGGTGCATGCGCGCGCCAACTGCTTCCAGCAGGCCGCGTTATCCGGCCTGAGCACGGTGAGTTGCAGAAAGTGAGGCAGGGCTGCCGAATACTGCTGCTGCTGCACGGCTATGTTGCCCAATTGCTGGTGCGCAGTCACGTGGTCGGGCATAATTTCCAGGATCTTCCGGTAAGTTCTCGCCGCCTCGCCCATCTGTGTGTTTTGATAAAATGCATTGGCGAGGATCACCAATCCATTAGGGTGCTGCGGCTTCACCGTTTCTTCCATATACCTGATCACCGATTCATATTGCTGGTCCTGGAGGTAACCCATCAGTAAATCGTTGTTAACTTTGTCCTGGGCCGACACACCGCCGCAAAACAGCACGGATAGGAGCATAAGTAGGAATCGCATATCGTGGATTTTTCTAAAACTAAGAATTTAGTTGATAACTAAAAGTTAAAATTTCAGGGTTGGGGAGAAGGGGGAGATGTGGTGCGGGCGGGGGGCGGCGCTTCGCCGCGGATATGCACATCCTGCTGCGGGAAAGGTATTTCGATGCCGTGGCTGTTCAGTGAGTCGTAAATCGTGCGCAGCAAATCCGACTTCACCGTCAAACCGACATTGATATCCGTCCAGAACAGCACCCTGAAATCCACTGAGCTGTCGTTCAGCAAATGGATCACGACCAGCGGCGCGGGGAATTGCTGGATGGCCTCCTGCGCTTTGACGGCCGCTTCCAGCAAAGCCTGCGCCTGCTTCAGGTCCGAGCCGTAAGCCACGCCCACGATGAGCTCGCTGCGCTTCAGCTGGGTGGTTAAAGTCCAGTTGGTGATGTGTTGGGAAAGGAGGTCGCCGTTCGGGACGATCACCACAGAACCTTCAACCGTGGCGATTTTGCTGGCGCGAATGCCGATCTCTTTAACCGTGCCGCTCTGTGTGCCGATGTCCACCACATCCCCGATTTCCACCGGTTTTTCGAAAGCCAGAATCACGCCGGACACGAGGTTGTTCACGATGTTCTGCAAACCGAAACCGATGCCCACGCTGAGCGCGCCGATGATGATGGTCAGCTTGTCCATGGGAATGCCAGGCGCGGCGAACGCCAGGAGGATCCCCGCGCCCAGGACGCCCAGCCGGATCAGCAATACCGCGCTGTTCCAGCGGTTCTTTTTCACCGAACCCGACCCGTCCTGGTGCCCGAAGATGAACATCATCACCTTGCTGATCTGGAACGCGATCCAGATCACCGCCACGAAAATAAAAATGCTGGAAAAGCTGAAGGTGGTGTTGCCCAGCTTGCGTTCCGCTTCCAGGAACAGCAGCACTTCGTCGCGGATGATGCCGTAGATATTGAGGTTGCGGAGCAGGATCACGAACCAGGCCACTGCCGCCAGCAGGTAGAGCGTAGAGCGGAGGCTTTCGCGGATGCGGTTGAAATCAAGGAAAGCGGCGAAGCGGCTGTTGGATTTACTGGCTTCCAGATGGAGGTAAAACGTTTCGAACAGGAGTTGTACGAGCACCACGAGCGCCTGTGCCGAAATGAGCCCGAACACGGCACTGATGCCGAAGAACTTGGCTAGCATCACCCGGCCGAAGAGGTTGGTCAGCATCGCCGCGATGAACATGGCCATGGCGAGATAAACGACCAGCCGCGTGTATTTCGGCCAGTTGTAACCGGATTCCTGTTCCTGCTTTTTCAGGAAGAACCAGCACACCAGCAACATGGCCACCTGCAGGAAAAATTGCGCCCATCTTTCCAGGAAAGAATTCTGCAACAGAAGGTTCAGCAAGGCGTAACCCAGGTACACCGCCAGCATGATCCCCCACTGCCAGCGCATCCACACGGGCATTTCGCGCGTCTGCAGCAGGCCCACGCACACGGCCAGCACGGTCCACAGCATCACCATGAAAATGATCGGCGGGTTGGTGTACAGGAACGGCCCGACCGTCAGGATGAAGATGAGCGAAGTAAGGAGCGGCTGCCTGGCCGCATAGCGCGTATTGCCGAAAATGCCTTTTTTATCGTGATGGTATTTTTTGATGCGGTGGATGCTGGCGATGAGCCAGCCGAAGTACAAGAGGAACAGCGCGAGGTTGAGCAGGTGAATATCCCAGTTGTATTTCAGGTAAAAACGGAAAACGCGGTGCGTAGCCTGGATGGATCCTTGCAGCACCTGCGGGAAGCTGTTCTCATAATCTCCCGGGCGCGCGTCCCACAGGTTGTTTTCTTCGCGGCCCCAGATATGCTGCTGGGCGTTTTTGAGTTTGAAATCGACCTCGTCGAGCATATCGGTGATGGCGATGTAATTCATGGCCACGCGGTTCTGGAGGAGCCCGATGCGGAGGAGGCTGTTGCGGTTGGCGGTGTCGGCCTGGAGCCATTTGCGGTTGAGCTGCGACAGCTGGTTGACGTAGAGCGATTGCAGGCCGGGATCTTTCGGGAGGCGTTCCAGGACGGTATCGTGCAGGATGTTGTTGATTTCGGCTGACATGTCGGTGACGGCCCGGCTGTACGACGACAGCGACTGCTGCCAGCGGTTGTGGGTCTGTTCCATTTCGAGGAGGATGACCTGCAGGGCATAGAGCGACCGGATGTTGAGGAGCCTGGGATTGGCGAGGATGCCGGCGTGGAGGTTTTTGACGAGGCGTTCCGATTCGGGCAGTTCGGCGGAGATTTCGGTGGTATCGAACCCGCGGCGGAGGGTGTTGTTGACCCGGTTGAGCATTTTGGTGATATTCTCCACGCGTTCCACGGCGTCTGTGACCACGGTGTCCGACGTTTTTTGCCGGGCATCGGGGGAGATGGGCGTTTTGGAATTTTGGGCGCTGGCCGGGGCGGAGAGCAGCAGGCAGCAAAGCAGCGTGTACACACGGATGATCATGCCGATGGGTTGTATAGGAGTTTAACTGAAATGTTGATGTAAGGGTTCATTTCCGGGCATAAAAAAAGGGCCCGGAGGCCCTGATAGTTGTGCAAATAGTTGATAACGGCTGATCAGCGGATTGATTCCGGCGCAAGCGCGATCATCATCACCATGTTGTTTACCGGCGATTCCAGGGTCATTTCCTGGTAGGCGAGCGTGTTGTAACCCTTCATGCGGGTAACTTCCAGCTGGTGGATATCCCTATCCGGCACGAAGTGCGCCGGGCTGCCGTGAACGGTGACGGTCACGTGGGAGATATTCCGGCCTTCCTGCAGGTGGAGATCGTCCAGGAACCGGGAGATGGTGGAATAGATCGGCTGATCTTTAAAGCTTGTTGGTTGGAATTGAATTGGCATGGCTGCTATTTTGGGTGTTTTACAATGGTTCCGCGGGCGGCGGAGGGTTATTGCTTGACGGTTCCGGCCCGGGCTGAAAGCGGGCAACCTTTGGTTAACGGCTGCCTTTTAAACGGCTGCTCACGCTGGAGACATTTTTCAGCAGCTTATCGCCTACGGAAAGGATTTTATCTCTTTCGGCGTTGCTGATCGGGTAAGCGCCTTTGGCTTTCCTGTAAAAGGTAGCGTTGCTCCACCCGCATTCTCTACATACGTGATCCCGGAACGATTTGGGCAACTGCACCAGCTCGCTGTGCAGGTACACCAACAGGTTGTGGGATGAAATTGGCGTAGTTTCCATGCGAAAAAATTTATCATTTTGACTAAACTTGGCACAAAATGTCAATAAAAATGTTATATTGATATTATAGGTATCACATTTTACATTGACAATCATCACAAGTATAATAAAATATATTTACATTGGAGTCGGTTTCAAAAAATATAATTCATGAGGGAGCGCGGTTGAAGCAGATCGTTCGCGACAAGGGCATGAAGATCCTGGACTTCGCCAGGCACGCCGATTTCAGCAACCAGATCGCGCATTATTATTTCCGCAAGGAGGCCATCAAGCGATCCACCCTGCTGGAGTTCTGCACAATGTTGGGCATCAGTCTGGATGAATTTTATGGATGGACGCACCCGCGCCGCGCACTCCCGCAGCCTGCGCAGGACCTCCATCACGGCCGGCGGCTCGATGAAATGATCGAGGAGAAGGGCCTTAACAAAACGCGCCTCGCCAACCGGATGGCCCTCAGCAGGAGGGCGCTCTACAATCTGCTCGAAAAACCCGTTTTTACCCCGGATCAATTGAAGAAAGTCTGCCAGGTGCTGGAAATCAGCCAGAAAGAATTCATCGGCGGCAGTGCGGAAGACGGCGGCGCCGAACTGGCGGATACCGAATCCTGGAAAGACAAATACTACAAACTGCTGGAAGATTACAACCAGGCCCTGCTCGAAATTTCCCGGCTCCGGGAGATCGCTTCCCCTGCTTCCTGATACAAAAAAAGATGCCGCAGCTTCCTGGCAACGGCATCCCGGGTCTTCACAGGTAAGGAACTTGAGGGCTTGTTGTTAACAAATCAGGATGGATTCTATAGCTAATTACCCTGCAAAAGTATTGGCGCAGTGTTACTTGAATATTGCGAATCGGGAAATTTTTCTCCGCGATGAGGAAAAAAACGCCTGTTTTATATATATTAGCAATCCTATATTTATAAAACGATCCTATCCCTCGAACTATGAAACACTGCCTATCCGTCCTGGCCATGTGCCTCATCCTATTGGTGGGGAAAGCGCAACAGGCATCCGCACCCGAAGTGAAAGAATTTGAAATGTTCTGGAAAAAAGTGCACGCGGCGATCATGAAGAAAGACTATCCCGCCATATCCAGTTACATCGAATTTCCCCTGGTAGTCAAAAAAAGCCTTTCCGATACGGCTGTTTCCACCGTCGGCGCGCAGGAATTCGCAACTTTCTTCAGCAATTACCTCGACATGCCCGCGCGCGACAGTTTCATCAACAAGTATGGACTCCTGAAATCCCGCCGCGACCTCAGCGATGATGACAAGTCCATGATCTCCGAAGATGCCGCCACCATGGAAGATTTCGAGTTCCAGAAAACGGGTGGCGAATGGAAGCTGGTATACGTGTATGCCACGCTGCCGGAGTAATCTTTCCCTTTTTTCACATATAAAATAAATCGCTACCGAGAAATTTTACGCGGCATCTGATATTTTTTGAAGGGAAAAAACAATTATTCCCTTAATTTTGCACGATTTTTTTGTGCGTTGAAAGCGCATGGGAAATCGGATGGTTTTTCATTAAAAACAGCTAATAACGAAGATGCCCAAAGACACATCAATCAAATCGGTCCTCATTATCGGTTCCGGTCCCATTATTATCGGTCAGGCTTGCGAATTTGACTATTCCGGCTCCCAGGCGGCCCGCTCCCTGCGGGAAGAAGGGATCAAGGTAATACTCATCAACTCCAATCCGGCCACGATCATGACCGACCCCATGATGGCCGACAAGGTTTATCTGTTGCCGCTCACCGTCGAAAGTATTGAACAGATACTGGAAGAGAACGATATCGACGCGGTACTCCCCACCATGGGTGGCCAGACGGCGCTCAACCTCTGTAAAGAAGTGGATGAGCTGGGTATCTGGGAAAAGTTCAACGTGCGCCTCATCGGGGTGGATATCAAAGCCATCGACAAGGCCGAAGACCGTGAGCAATTCCGCCAATGGATGATCCGGATCGGTATTCCCGTGGCCCCCGCGCGCACAGCCAACTCCCTCCTCGAAGGCAAGGAGTTTGCCCAGGAAATCGGGTTCCCCCTCGTTATCCGTCCCAGCTTCACCCTCGGCGGTACCGGCGGCGGCTTTGTTCACGATAAAGACGAGCTCGACGAAAAGCTCGACCGCGGCCTGAAAGCCTCGCCCGTTCACGAAGTACTCGTGGAAAAAGCGGTGCTCGGCTGGAAGGAATACGAACTGGAGCTCCTGCGCGATAAGAACGATAACGTAGTGATTATCTGTACCGTGGAGAACCTCGACCCCATGGGCGTGCATACCGGAGATTCCATCACCGTGGCCCCGGCCATGACGCTCTCCGATACCGCGTTCCAGGACATGCGCAACAAAGCCATCATGATGATGCGCGACCTCGGCAACTTCGCCGGCGGATGTAACGTTCAGTTCGCCATGAACCCCGAGAACGAAGAGCTCATCGCCATCGAAATCAACCCGCGCGTATCCCGCTCCTCCGCCCTCGCTTCCAAAGCAACCGGCTACCCCATCGCGAAAATCGCTTCCAAACTCGCCATCGGTTACTCCCTCGACGAACTGGAAAACCAGATCACCCGCACCACCTCCGCATACTTCGAGCCCGCGCTCGATTACGTAATCGTAAAAATGCCGCGCTGGAACTTCGATAAGTTCAAAGGTGCCGACGATACCCTCGGCCTCCAGATGAAATCCGTAGGAGAGGTAATGTCCATCGGCCGCACCTTCACCGAAGCCATCCAGAAAGCCTGCCAGTCGCTCGAAAACGACGCTGTCGGCCTCGGCTACTACGGCAAATCCCTCATGAAAAGCGACGCACTGCTGGAAAAACTGAAGCGCCCCACCTGGGACCGCATCTTCCGCATCAAAGACGCGCTCATGGAAGGCGTTTCCGTGAAATCCATCCACCAGGCCACACAAATCGACCGTTGGTTCCTCCACCAGATCAACGATATCGTGACCCTGGAAAAACAACTGGTAGAACACGGCCTCGACTCCGTACCCCTGCACATGCTGCGCGAAGCCAAACAAATGGGCTTCTCCGACAAACAGCTCGCCCTCATCTTCACCAACTGCGAAGAAGAAGAAGTGTACGAAAAACGCAAAGCCGCCGGTATCACCCGCACCTATAAAATGGTGGATACCTGCGCCGCAGAGTTCGAAGCGAAAACACCTTATTTCTACTCCACTTTCGATACCGAAAACGAATCCATCCCCTCCGACAGGAAGAAGGTGATCGTCCTCGGCTCCGGCCCCAACCGCATCGGTCAGGGTATCGAATTCGACTACTGCTGCACCCACGGCCTGCAGGCCATCCAGGAAGCAGGCTACGAAGCCATTATGGTGAACTGCAACCCGGAAACCGTGTCCACCGACTTCGATATGGCCGACAAGCTGTACTTCGAGCCCGTGTACTGGGAGCACCTCTGGGAGATCATCGAACTGGAGAAACCGGAAGGCGTGATCGTACAGCTCGGCGGGCAAACCGCGCTGAAGCTCGCCAAACGCCTTACCGAAAAAGGGATCCGCATCATCGGCACCTCTTTCGATAACATGGACATCGCCGAAGACCGCGGCCGCTTCTCCGACCTGCTGAAAGACCTCGGCATCCCGTATCCCAAATACGGCACTGCTTACAATACAGACGACGCCATCGACGTGGCCAAGGAAGTAGGTTACCCCGTGCTCGTGCGCCCCTCGTACGTACTCGGTGGCCAGCGCATGCGGATCGTGATCAACGAAGAAGAGCTGGAACAATCGGTGCTCAGCCTGCTGAAACACCTGCCCGGCAACAAAATCCTCATCGACCACTTCCTGGACCGCTGCCAGGAAGCCGAGATCGACGCGATCTTCGACGGGGAAAATTTCCATGTGATGGGCGTGATGGAGCACATCGAGCCCGCCGGTATCCACTCGGGAGATTCCAACGCCGTGCTGCCTGCGTTCAACCTCAGCAGCATGGTGGTGACCACGATGGAATACTACGCCGAGAAGATCGCCCGCGCACTTGATATCCGCGGCCTGATCAATATCCAGTTCGCGATTAAAGACGGCAACGTGTTCGTGATCGAAGCCAACCCCCGCGCTTCCCGCACCACGCCGTTCATCGCGAAGGCATACCAGGTGCCGTACCTCAACATCGCCACCAAAGTGATGCTGGGCGTGAACAAGCTCACCGACTTCACGATCAACAAAAACCTCACGGGCTACGCGATCAAGGAACCGGTGTTCTCCTTCAACAAGTTCCCGGGTGTGAACAAGGAGCTGGGCCCCGAGATGAAATCCACCGGCGAAGCCATCCGTTTCATCAAAGACCTCCGCGACCCTTATTTCCGGACGCTTTACAAAGAAAGAAGCATGCACCTCAGCAAATAAGGTCATGTGAAAATATAGCAAACCGCACCAGGCAACTGGTGCGGTTTTTTTTAACAGTTCTTTTTTCGGGGACTCGCACCAAATATATTTCAACACGTTAGGAAATTGTTAACGTTTTTGCGTTAGAGTGATTGATAATCAATTGGATGGAAAAATACCTTTTAACAGGTCATTAATAAAATTTATAAACCGGGTGCGATATTTTTACAATGAAATGTGAAGTTTATCATTGGTGAAAGTGAAACAAATGGCTAATTAACGCGAGATTAACAAGTGACTTTGGATAAAATAAAAGGCCCCCGATCGCTGGAACGATGGGGGCCAAGGTCAGGATGATACGAGATGTTCGATTAATTTGATCGTAACAATTGCACGAATGACCCAAATCATCAATGCATCAAATCCATCCTGTTTTTTTTGAGGTGAAAACCTCAGTTGACTGTTTTTCATAACTGAAGGGTCGCGTTTTAATGTGACCCTTCGTTATAAGAAACGTGACTAAATTGCAAAAATATCCGAGCGCCGCGAGTTAGTAATTTGTTAATCACAGTCTCATAGTCACCTGAATGACTATACTATTTCCAACAAATTTCCGAATCACAAACGCGGGTTTTTAATCTCCGATTTTCGGAGATATCCGATTTGTCCAATTCCCGGCGACAAGCTAAATTGCTGTTGACCATTGTTTGTTATTCATGAAAAACCAAACCTGGAAAGCAGCTCCTTTCCTGCGCCTGTTGCCGTTTCTGGCAGCCGGTGCATTCGCCGGAACTTACTTCCCGCGGATTCCCTGGATACTCCCGGTGATGTGCCTGCTATGTTGGTTGCTGCCTGCATTGCTGCCGTTACGTGCGCGTTTCGCGGTGCGGCATATGCAGGGCGTGGGTGTGTTGGGAACGGTTTTTTGTGTGGGGATGATGCTGCCCGCCGTAACGGATATCCGCCGGAACCCGCAGTGGGCCGGGCATCTGGGTAACGATTCGCTGAATATGGTGCTGGTGCTGACGGAAAACCCCCAACCCAAAGCCCGCTCCTGGAAAGCCGAATGCCGGATCGAAAGCGCAGGGAACGCAGGCTCGCTGACTGCCGCAACAGGCACTATCATCGTGTATTTCGCGTCGGACCCGGGGATAGACGCCGGCAGCAGGATCTTCGCCCGCGCCCGTGCCGAGCCCATCCGCAATGCGGGCAACCCCGGCGCCTACGATTACGCGGCCTACTGCGCCAGGAAAGGCCTGTTTCACCGCACCTTCCTGGCGGATGCGCAATGGCGGCGCCTCCCCGGCAATGGGTTCACTGTCGCGGAGCAATGGCTGCACCACGCGCATGATTATACGTTGCGCACACTGCAAACCCATATTCCCGGAAAGGAGCGCGCGGGCATCGCGGAAGCTTTGCTGGTAGGATACCGCGCCCATCTCGATGCGGAAGTAGTGCGCGACTATACGAATACCGGTGTGGTGCATATCATCGCCATCTCCGGCCTGCACCTGGGTTTGATCTACCTGGGAGGCGTCCAGCTGCTGCGATGGTTACCCAACCGCCGGTGGACGAACGTATTGCGCGCGGTGCTGCTGGTGGGGGTATTGTGGTTTTTCTCCCTGCTCACCGGGGCTTCCGCGTCCGTACTTCGTTCCGCCGTGATGTTTACCGCCATTGCAGCGGGCAGTTTCCTTATCAGCCGGCATGTGTCGCCCTATAATAATCTGGCGGCGGCGGCATTCCTGCTGCTGGCGGCAAATCCCATGTTCCTGGCGGATGCCGGGTTCCAGCTGTCGTTTTTCGCAGTGGCGGGTATACAAATTTGTTACCGTCCGATCTACTGCTGTTGGGCCCCGCCATGGCCCTGGCTCGACAAAATCTGGCAACTGGCCGCCGTTTCGCTGGCGGCCCAGGCGTTCACGTTACCCGTTTGCCTGTATTACTTCCGGCAGTTCCCGGTGTATTTCCTGCCGGCCAACCTGGTAGCCGTACCCTGGAGCACCTTGTTGCTGTACGGTGAGCTCCTGCTCATGGCGGTTTCGTGGTGGGATACCGGCGCCGGATGGGTAGGGTGGCTTGTGGGGTGGGGGATAGAAGGGATGAACATCGTGATCGCGTGGCTGGGGGACCTGCCGGGCGCCGTGTGGAGCCATATCCGCATTACGCTGGCGGAGACCTGCATGTTGTATGGCGTTATCGTGACGGGCGTGGTAGCCGGGCTTTTAAAAAGCCGCCGGTGGTTCCTGGGGATGGGGGCCTTGATGGCAGCGGGCTCGGCGATGCACACCGTGGAAATAATTAGCGCTTCCGCGCAGAGGCGCTTCGTTGTGTTGAATATTCCCAAAGCCACGGTGGTTGGGTATGTGGAAGGAAGAGAAAGCTATTGGTACGGCGACAGCACCCTGCAGGCCGTCAACGCCCTGCAGGGTGCGGAGTGGCACTGGAACCTGCGTTCCAGTTCATTGGCCCCGCGGCGGACGGTGATGTGCCTGGGCGGAAAGCGCCTCCTCATCCTTGACGGCAAACTTCCCGCCGCTCCTCCTCCTGTAAAAATTAAAATCGATTATATTTTATTGTCACATAAAGCGAATGTCAATATCAGTCGCTTGAGCGAATATTTTACATATGAGCTGTTGATTTTTGATGCTTCCTTACCGCCTTTCCGCCTGCAGGAATGGAAAAATGCCGGTAAGGAACTAACTTTGCGCAACTTTTCGGTTCCTGATGAAGGGGCCTTAGTTGTAAATCTCTAATTAAAACTGTGCATGCAGAAGCAAATCAAATCCGCTTTGATCTCCGTGTTCTATAAGGACAACCTGGAGAATATCGTCAAAGCATTGGGCCAGCAGGGCGTAACCATTTATTCCACCGGCGGTACGCAAAAGTTCATCGAAGATCTCGGTGTGAAGTGCGTAGCTGTGGAAGACCTGACCGCATATCCGTCCATCCTGGGCGGCCGTGTGAAAACCCTTCACCCCAAAGTATTTGGTGGCATCCTGGCCCGCAGGGAAACCCCCCAGGACCTGGAGCAGCTCGCCCAGTACGGGATCCCCGAGATCGACCTCGTGATCGTGGACCTCTATCCTTTCGAAGAAACCGTGAAAAGCACGACCGAAGAACAATCCATCATCGAGAAGATCGACATCGGCGGTGTTTCCCTCATCCGTGCAGCAGGTAAAAACTATAAAGACGTGGTGATCGTGGCTTCCAAAGACCAGTACGGTGCGCTCGAGCAGGTGCTGGTGGAAGGCAAAGGCGCCACCACCCTCGATCAACGCCGCGGTTTTGCAGCCCAAGCCTTCGAAGTATGCGCCCATTACGATGTGGCCATCGCTTCCTGGTGGATGCGGAACGAAGAGCAGCAGGATTACTTCCAGCTGTCGGCGCCCCTGGGCCAGGTGTGCCGCTACGGCGAAAACCCCCACCAGAAAGGCGTTTTCTACGGCAACCTCAACGATCTGTTCGAAAAGCTCCACGGCAAGGAGCTTTCCTATAACAACCTGGTAGACGTGGACGCGGCCGTTCAGCTGATCGCCGAATTCACCGAAACCACTTTCGCCGTGATCAAGCATACCAACGTATGCGGTATCGCGAGCCGCGCCACCCTTCCCGAAGCCTGGGAAGCAGCCCTGGCCGGTGACAAGGAATCCGCGTTCGGCGGCGTACTGGTCTGCAACAAGGTAGTGGACGCAGCCACGGCACAATCCATCAACGAGATCTTCTTCGAAATCCTCATCGCCCCCGGCTTTGAGCCCGCCGCACTGGAAATCCTCCAGGCCAAGAAGAACCGCATCCTCCTCCTGCAGAAACAGCCCCTGAAAACCCCCAGCATGTTCAAAAACGTGCTCGGAGGCGTGCTCGTACAGGACAACGACGAAGGCAGCTACAAAGAATGGAACGATACCGGCGCTCAACCCGCCACCGACGCACAACGTGCCGATCTGGAGTTTGCCAACATCGTTTGCAAGCACCTGAAGTCAAACGCCATCGCCCTCGTGAAAGACCGCCAGCTTGTGGGCAAAGGCTGCGGCCAGACCTCCCGCATCGACGCGCTCCGTCATGCCATCGAGAAGGCGAAGCAATTCAACTTCAGCCTGCAAGGCGCTGCCATGGCGTCCGACGCGTTCTTCCCCTTCGACGATTGCGTACGCATCGCACATGCAGAAGGTATTAACGCCGTGATCCAGCCCGGCGGCTCCATCCGCGACGCCGATTCCATCAGCTTCGCCAAAGAAAACGGCATGGTGATGATCGTAACCGGCATGCGCCACTTCCGCCACTAATCGCGAAGTCCATCTTCTTCATACACAAAAGGCCACCTGTAGAGGGTGGCCTTTTTAAGTTTAAAATGGTTTTACGACACCAGGTCTAGATTATAATTTGTCGCATTAATGACTTAAATTGTTGATAACTAATTGTATTTAGTTGATTTAGAATTGTATGTTAACCGCT
This sequence comes from uncultured Chitinophaga sp., assembly GCF_937874145.1. GTDB lineage: Bacteria > Bacteroidota > Bacteroidia > Chitinophagales > Chitinophagaceae > Chitinophaga. The sequence goes on from NZ_CALNBI010000238.1 coordinate 16,000, forward strand.
TATTAACAAAACTCCAACTCCCTGAAATCTACCTTTGATATTGTTATAGCACTGTTTAAGAATGAATTTTGGTGTACCTGAATAGACAAACACAAGAGCGGATAATTTACCCTGGAAGAACCAAACATCACACATCTCATTGCGGCAAAATCAAAAGAAACAAATAACTTCAATTAAATGAAAAAGCCCCCGTTCGCTGCAACGAGGGGGCGCTGATCAGGACAGTAATTCAATTAAGCCGGTGGCAACTGCGTAACGCAAGATCCACATCATGAGCTGATCGAATCCTTCTGGTCCATCTTTAGGAGGTCTGGTCCTCTTATTTGTATGTCTCATACAAAAAAGGGTCGCTTTTTGTGAGCGGCCCTTCTTAATATGAGCCTATCAGTAGCAAATTGGGAATATGGAGCTCGGGCGCGCGTTAGCGATTTGTTAACCGTTAAATAATAGTTTTACGAAATCTCATGGTGTGGTCAAATACGCCAAATAAACCCCATTAAGATACCTGCTTTGGTTACGCGCAAATTACTTGCGGAGAGCATGTCCACGACGCGCAATAATTTTGTACTATTGCCCCAAGCAAATGCCCTTTTTACAGCAACATAACAGGAAGGAAGCCGATGACGCCGCACTGGTCCGGGAATACAAAGAAACCGGACAGCTCGAGGTGTTGGCGGCCCTTTATGAGCGGTATATGGACCTCGTTTACGGCGTTTGCCTCAAATACCTGGACGACGACAGCGCGAAAGATGCCGTGATGCAGATATTCGAGGAGTTGATTCCTAAAGTGAAACAACATGAAATCCAAAGCTTTAGGGGCTGGCTGCATGTGCTGGCCAGGAATCACTGCCTCATGAAGCTCCGCGCGGCAGGCACCCGCGGCAGAATCGTGGCCATGGAAGAAGAAGGATTTGTGGAATCCGGGCCTTTTTTTCATCCGGATAATGGAAACGGGCTGGAAGACAACCTCCAGGCCATGGAACGCTGCATGGAAAAACTCCCCGACGAACAGAAGAAAAGCGTCGACCTGTTTTACCTGCAGGAAAAAAGCTATCGCGAAGTAGCCGAGATCACCGGCTACGACATGAATAAAGTGAAAAGCTACATACAGAACGGGAAACGAAACCTGAAGATCTGTATGGAGAAAAAATAAATGGCAACGCCGAGAAAACATATCGAGCCCACTGCGGACCTGATCCGCCGGTACCTGGCGGGTGAGCTGGACGATCAGACGATGCACGCCCTGGATCGCCAGGCCCTGGAAGACCCCTTCCTGGCCGAAGCGCTGGAAGGATACGGCAAAAGTCCCCGTTCCCGCGATCCCGAACTGGCCGACCTCCGCGCCCGCCTGCAGCAAAGAGCCGCCCAACCGCCTGCCCCGACAGGCATGGTGCGCCGCCTCGCCCGCCGCTGGCTGGCCGCCGCCGGCGTATTGCTCCTCATCTCGATATCCGCCCTGTTCCTCTTCCGCCGCCCTGCCGATAAAGAAGTGGCCCAGGAGCTCCCGGCCGCCAAAAAACAAGAGGACACTGCGTTTCTTCAGCCAGCGCCCGCAGCCGCTCCCCAGGCCCCGGAATCCACCCAAACACTCATGGACGCCGGCGCCACCGTGCAACCGCAACCGCCTGCGCCCAAACCGCGGGAAAGCAAGCCGGTACCCGGAAATGCGAACACCGCCCGCGCGGAAGAAGCGCGCCGCAGGGAAGCCACCCCCGTTGCGGAAGCGGATGCCCCCGCTGCCGTGGCCGCCGCTCCTGCCGCCGCGCCGCCTCCACCGCCTGCAAAGCGGATCATGATTCGCGGAACCGGCAACGCATCTACAGACGAGCGTACTTCTGGCGGAACGGAAGGCATCGCAAAGAACAATTCCAACCCCTTCAACGCAGATACGGTGTACATCGGCCGCAAACCCTCGCCGCTCGCGAAAAAGAGCGAGGAACCCGCTGCCATGACGCAGGGCAAGGTGGCCGGCGTGGAATCCAAATATCCGTCCCACCACGAATCGCACGACATACGGCTCATCAGCGGGAAAGTCCTCGACGCCACCACCGGCGAAATCATGGGCGGCGCCATCGTGCACGAACGCTCCACCAACAAGCGCGTGGTCACCGACAGCTCCGGCCAGTTCGCCATCACCGTCAACGCCGGCGCCAGAACGAGTATCGACGTGTCCATGATCGGCTACCAGCACATGGTGGTGCCCGTGCCAACGGATAAAAGCAACTTCAACATCTACCTACCCGCCAGCGATAACGCATTGTCGGAAACGGTCATCGTTACGGGCGGGAAAGGCCGTGCCGTTCCGCAGCCAGCGCTGGGCCAGGCCGCATACCGCCATTACCTGGAAGCACTGCCGCCAGTGCCTGTTCCCGGGCTTGCGGGCGATCTTGCCGGCGAAGTGCGCGTCACTTTCACGGTGCACTCGGACAGTACGCTGCATCAAATCAAAGCGGTAAAACCTTTCCATCCCGCCGCGGGCGAGGCTGCCGTGAAGCGCCTGGAACAAGGGCCCAAATGGTCGCCGGTGAAAGGGCGCAAAGGGAAAGCGGAGATCATGGTGCCGGTGAAGCTCATCCCCGGGCAATAAAAAAGACCGGCAAACTGCCGGCCTTCCCTTCTATCATTAAGCAATAAAACTTTATTTCCTTCTTTCCTTCCAGAGCTGGTTGAAAGATTTGGGCGCAAAGATGGGTAATCCGCGCTCATCGTCGCCCCAGGCGCTGCCGAACAGTTTGCCGATGACGAGGTTTTTGGTTTTCCCGCCCACGATATTCATCATCCTCCTGCTGAGGCAAGCCTGTTTCCAGCCGAACCAGCCGATCTTTTCGCCGCCGCCGGTATGGTGCTCTTCCACGGCTTTATGACGGTTGTGCAGCAGCAGCTCGTGCAGGTTGATGCGCACGGGGCACACTTCGGTACAGTTGCCGCACAGCGATGAAGCGTAACTCAGGTGCATGTATTCGCCCACGCCCTTGAGGTGCGGGGTGATCACGGAGCCGATGGGGCCGCTGTAGGTGGTTTTGTAGGTATGGCCGCCGATGTTTTTATATACCGGGCAGGCGTTGAGGCAGGAGCCGCAGCGGATGCAATAGAGCGCCTCGCGGGCTTCCACGTCTTTCAGCAGGTTGGTGCGGCCGTTGTCGAGGAAGATGATGTACATCTCATCCGGGCCGTCGGTTTCCCCTTCCTGGCGCGGGCCGGAGAAGATGGAATTGTAGGAAGTAATCTGCTGGCCGGTGCCGTAGGTGGCGAGCAAGGGCCAGAAGAGGGCGAGGTCGGTAATGGAGGGCAGCACTTTCTCGATACCCACGAGCACGATGTGCGTTTTGGGGAAAGAGGTGGTAAGGCGGGCGTTGCCTTCGTTCTCGGTAACGGCTACACCGCCGATGTCTGCGATCACGAAATTGGCGCCGGTGATGCCCACTTCCGCATCGAGGTATTTCTGGCGGAGCTTGTCGCGGGCCACGAGCGTAAGTTGCTCGGGCGACAGGGTTGGCGAGGTGCCCAGCTTGTCATGAAAGAGATCCGCCACATCCTGGGTGCTCTTGTGCATGGCGGGCGTTACGATGTGGTACGGCGGCTCTTCGGCAAGCTGCTGGATGTATTCGCCGAGGTCCGTTTCCACGCTTTCGATATTATGTTCGTGCAGGAAGTCGTTGAGATGGATTTCTTCCGTGGCCATGGATTTGCTCTTCACCACGGATTTGCAGTTTTTGGCCTTGCAGATGGCGAGGATTTCTTCCCTGGCCTGCTCCGCCGTTTCCGCCCAGATCACCTTGCCGCCCCTGCGGATGAAATTCGATTCGAATTCTTCCAGGTGCTTGTCGAGATTCTCTATGGCGCGCCATTTCACGTTCTTCGCCCGTTCGCGGGCGGTGGTAATATCGGCAAACTGCTTCTTGCCGTTTTTTACCGCGGTGTTGTATTTGCCGATGTTGAAATTGATCGTATTGCGGTGGCCGAGATCCGCCGCTTTTACTTCACTTTCATTGAGAAATGTGCTGGCCGTTTTATTCATGCTTGTAAAGATAGTCAAATTGTCCACGGATGGACCGGTTACGCAAAGATTGAGCCTATTGTACAGGTCCTTGCAAAGATGCTATCAAATATTCATTCATCTTCCCTGTACTGTCCTGTAGCGATGGTATCGAGGACGGTATAAAATTCTTCTCCGTACTTCCGGACGAGCGCTTCTTTCAGGAATTTGTAAACCGGGACCTGCAATTGGTTGCCGAGTTTGCAGGCGGGTTTGCAGATGCTCCATTTGTCGTAATTAACGGCTTCGAAGGATTCGTATTTGGTGATGCGGATGGGGTAGAGATGGCAGGAGATGGGCTTCCGGTAATCGGTGGCGCCGGCTTTCCAGGCTTTTTCTATCCCGCAGCCCACGTGGCCGTGTTCGTCGATATCGGCATAAGCGCATATGGCGCCGTTGATGATGGGCGTCACATGGCCATGCTCATCGTCCCAGGTGTGGAGGCCTGTGGATTCGAGCTCGCGGATGCCTTCTTCGCGGAGAAACGGTTTGATGGAAGGGTAAATGCGGCGGAGGGTTTCCAGTTCGGATTCCTCGAGTGGCGCGCCGCAATCGCCCGCTACGCAGCAGGCGCCTTTACAGGCGTTCAGATTGCATACAAAGTTTTTCTCGACCACATCATCACTGATGTATTTGTCATCTATCACTATCATCGTTCGCTCAGTTTGGTCTCCATTTCAAAGTGTTCACGAGATGCCGCATGTCTTCCTCCACGAACCGGGTGACCGGCGCCAGGGAGTCGGCATTGGGCTGGGCGTAAAAATACAACGCTCCGCGCAAAAAATGGTTGCTGGAATCGGTGACGAAGAATTGTTTGGCGGAGGCGGCATTGCCGGCCACCTGGTAAAACAGCCCTGAAACGCCGCCTGGCAGCGTAATGGCTTCTTCTTCAATGGATTCCGCTTTGTACGTATGCTTGTAGGTAAGTTTGAATGCGTCGTTGACGAGCTTGTCGAGCGCGTTTTTTCCGCCGACCTGTTTATAGCTCATGTAAATTTTACCGTTGAATTCGGGGAATTCGAGGTTGATCCACCAGGGGTTTTCGGTGTCTTCCCCGAAGAACAGGGAGTCTTTGACCACATTGGCGTACACGGGATATTCGAAGGTGTAGGGGTAGCCGGGGCGGTCGAACAGGCGGTATTCCTTTTCGGGAAGGTCGATCCGGAAGTAGCCCCTGGGCTTGGGCGTATGCCCTTGTTGCTGGCAGGCGGCGAAGAGGAAAGCGATGGTCAGGAGCGGGAGAAGGCGTTTCATTATTCCGTTTCGATATCTGATTTGATGCTGACCTGTACTTTCTGGATGCGCATTTTGGTGACTTCCAGGATGGTGAAATCGAAGTTGCCGTAGCTGATCACGGAGTTTTCTTCCGGGAATTTTCCGGAAAGCTCCAGGATGAGGCCGCCGATGGAATCGCTTTCGCCTTTCACCAGCTCGAAGGTGTCGGGCGCGATGTTGAGGATGCGGCACACGTCGTTCAGCATGGTCTTGCCTTCGAACACGTAGGTGTGGTCGTTGACTTTATTGTAGTTGAATTCTTCTTCGTCGAACTCGTCTTTGATATCCCCGATCACTTCTTCCATGATGTCTTCCAGGGTCACGATGCCGGAGGTGCCGCCGAATTCGTCGACCACCACGGCGAAATGCATGTGGCGGGTCTGGAATTCGTTGAGGAGGTCTTCGATGAGTTTATGCTCGTGCACGAAAAAGGGTTGGCGCATGACTTCGTGCCAGTCGAAATTATCGCCTTTCCCGAGGTGCTGGAGGAGGTCTTTGGTGTGGATGACGCCCACGATGGTATCGAGGTTGTTTTTATACACGGGGAGCCGGGAATAATGGAGCTCGGCGACGTGTTTGGTGACTTCGCTGAAGGGCAGGTCGTATTCGAGGCCGTTCACGTCGAGCCGGGTGCGCATGATCTGTTTGACGGCGATGTTGCCGAATTTGAGGATGCCGCGCACGATATTTTTTTCTTCCTGGGAGGCGCCGGGCTCCACGCTCATTTCGATGACTTCATCGATTTCGCGGTAATTGATGGGTCGGGAATTGCGGTGGAAGAGGCGGGCTTCGATGCTTTCGCTGAGGTTCACGAAGAAGTTGCTCACCGGTTCGAGGGTGGCGTGTATGAGGTGAACGAGCCAGGCGAAGTAGGTGGCGAAGCGCATGTTATTTTGGGTGGCCCACACGCGGGGGAGTATCTGGCCGAAGAAAAGGAGTAGCAATGTGATGATGGCGATGCGGACGACGAAAGAGACCACAGCCAGTTCCTGGAGCGACTCCACCTGGTAGATCAGGTAATTTGAAATGAAGATGAAGGCGATGTTGAAGAGGATGTTGGCGATCTGGAGGGATGCCAGCAGGGATTTGGGTTTCTCCAACAGCCGGGTGATCATGCGGCCGGCGTTGTTTTGCCGGGTTTTGAGGACGTTGAGGTCCTTGTAATTCAGTGAAAAGAACGCTACTTCGGCTCCGGACACGATGAAGGTCAGGAGAAGGAGTATGAAAATGACCAGCAGAAACACCAGGACATTCACATCAGGGGCGGCGGTTGGCGCCGGGTTTTGCAGGAAAACATTCAGTAACGGTAGCATGCTAGCCGAAAAATAAGCCAATATGTTGAGCTTTGGTCAAAAATAAGGGGAAAGTAATTCAGGTCTTGGAGAGGTGAATCGCTTTCCCGCGTGCAAATATAAAGAATGTCCCGTAACGGCAAGAAAAGGAGCGGGCCTTGCCTGGGAGGGTTTTTCCGATTTTTAGAATGGAAGGTCGTCCGCGGCTTCTCCCATGGGCGGGATTTCGATGCCGGGGTATCCTTCGCCGTGGTGGCCGGGGCTTTGCTGGCCGCTGGTGGAGGATCCGGAGCCGTGGTGAACGGCGTGGTCGCCGTTGCCGACGTCCATCCGCTTGTCGAGCATCACGAGGTTATCGCCGACTACTTCGGTGGCGAATTTCTTGTTGCCCTCCTTGTCTTCCCAGCTGCGGGTGCGGAGGCGGCCTTCGATATAGACGAGGCTTCCTTTGTGGAGATATTTCTGGGCCAGCTCTGCCAGGCCTCTCCAGAGCACGACTGTGTGCCATTCTGTCTGGGAAATCAGCTTGCCGGCGCGGTCTTTGAAAGTTTCCGTAGTGGCCAGTGAGAATTTTGCCACTGCTATGTTACCTTCCAGGAACTGAACATCGGGGTCTCTGCCAAGATTGCCAATCAGGATTACTTTATTAACACCTCTCATAATTGTAGGTTTTAATTCTGTCCTATGTTTAAAAAATCATCTCACGGTCAACCTTACTAAAGTTAATGTTTTTTCCAATCGGCACCACAAAAATTTCTCGCGGGTACGCACGATTATTTTATATAAGTCGTTATAAATGAATGGTACCGGAGTGCGGGCGGCTCGTCACCCTTTAAGGAAGTCCACAATTATCTTGGGGAAGGCGAGGCGGTCGAGCCCGGCTGCGGATACGGCGCGGAAGCCTTCGGGGGGTAAAACCTCGTTTTCGGGACCGATGCGGAGGAAGCGGGCGTGGATGGTCTGGTGGGTGAGCTGTTGTTTTTTCTCCGCGGAGGCGCTTTCGATGCGGAGGTTTCCGGGGCCTGCGAGGGCGCGGAAGGCAGGGAGCGCCAGGAGCTCGGCTTCGGTGACGGGGGCAGGGGTTTCTATCATGGGAAATTCATGCAGGTTCTGCCAGATATCCTTGCCGGTCCGCTTGCGGACGTACCGCAGCGATCCTTTGCCCAGCAATAAATAATAGAAATATCTTTTTTTTATGCGTAATTTTTTGGATTTTACAGGAACGAGGTCTGTTAATCCTTTTTGAAAAGCTTCGCATTGAGAAGAGAGCCGGCAAGATTTGCAGAGTGGCGTCTGAGGTTTGCAGACGACGGCCCCGAAGTCCATGATCGCCTGATTATAGGTGCCGGCCTGTTGCCCTGGGAGTACATCCTGGGCGAGTTGAGTGAAAAGTTTTTTGCCCGCAGTCGTGTCTGTGGGCGTGTCGATACCGAAGAACCGTGCTAATACGCGGTATACGTTGCCGTCGAGCACGGCGTGCGGGAGGTTGTATGCGAACGATGCGATGGCGGCGGCGGTGTATGCGCCAACGCCTTTGAGCGCGGCGATGCCTTCGTAGGTGTCGGGGAATTTTCCCTGGTGTTGTTGTGCGACGGTTCTGGCGGCGGCGAGCATGTTTTTGCAGCGGGCGTAATAGCCGAGGCCCTGCCAGAGGCGGAAGACTTCTTCTTCGGGTGCGGCGGCGAGGTCGGTGATGGCGGGGTAGGCTGCGATGAAGCGTTCGTAATAAGGGCGGCCTTGTTCGACGCGGGTTTGCTGGAGGATGATTTCGGAGAGCCAGATGCGGTAGGGGTCTTTTTCCTTTTTCCAGGGCATGGACCGGTCGTTATGGAGCTCATTCCAGGCAAGTATACCCGCGGTAAAAAATTGCTTCATATCGGTCATTTGCACAAAATAATTTATATATGTCGAATGATTTGTATATATTCGCCTTCCCGAAACCTTTATCGGTGTTGTATTGCAATGATTTACGGGTTGGAAAAGAACGCAAATAAACGTATTTTTATAACCTGCTATCTATATAAAAAAATATTAAATTTTATTTGCTTGAAAATAGAGCGATTAAAATTTTTTATTTAACTTTGAAAACAAGTAATCCTCCGCTTCATTATGAGAAAAGCTGATTTGATTAACAACATTGCTGAAAAAACCGGCATCCCGAAAGTAGATGTGTTAGTAACACTCGAAGCCATGTTCAAGGAAGTGAAGGAGGCGTTAGCTAATGGCGAGCATATCTACATCCGCGGATTTGGCAGTTTTATTACCAAGAAGAGAGCTGCCAAGATCGGGCGCAACATCAAGAAGAATGTGGCCGTGGAGATCCCCGAGCATTACATTCCGGCGTTTAAACCGTCGAAAGAATTTGTTGCAGAGGTAAAGAAGCTTAAAAGTTCATAACTTCGCATCCTAACATTGGAATAGGGTGCAAAGAAATCAACTATTGCTGATTGGCCTCGGAGTTGCCGCAGTTATCGCTTTATTTGCGTTCGGCCGGATATCGCCGAAAGTGCATGATCACGACCATGCCGCTACCGGTATGGCGATGCCACAAGGAAATGCCGCTAAGCCAGCGGATTTCAAGGACATATTGCTGAAGGCCAAGGAACGTGTTCCGGCCGAAAAGCTGGGAGAGATCTCCCGGCTGGAGAATGCTGTGGTGCGCGGCGACGTGCAGACGCAGCAGCTCAACGCATATCGTCAGCTCTACCTGATCTGGGACGGCCTCAACGAACTCCCCATCGCCGCCCATTATGCCGGAGAAGCAGCCAAGTTGGAAAATTCCGGAAAAAACCTCACCTTTGCAGCCAATTTATTTTTGGACCACCTTTCACACACACAGGACCCCGCGGTGCAGTTGTGGGAAGTTTCATCCGCCATCGACCTGCTCGACCGGGCTATCGCCCTGGAACCCGGCAACGACACGCTGAAACTCAGAAAAGGAGCCCTCCTCGTGGATTACACCGGCGAGCCCATGAAAGGGATCGGCCTCCTCCGCGAAGTGGCTGAGAAAAACCCGGATTTCCTGGACGCCCAGCTTACCCTGGCAAATTTCTCCATCAAATCCGGCCAGTTCGATAAGGCGATCGAGCGGATGGACAAAGTCCTCGAACGCACGCCCGACGAACCTAAAGCACTGTTCCTGAAGGCTGTTGCCCATCAGAGCCAGGGCGAAAACGACAAAGCCGTGGAACTGCTCCGGCAGTGCCGCAAGCTGATCAAGGATCCCGCACTGGCGGCTGAGATCGACGGGTACATAAAAAGTATTAAATAGTATTTCATAAAACATTAAAAAAATTACAAGCGTATGCCCTGCGGAAAGAAAAGAAAGAGACATAAAATCGCAACCCACAAGCGTAAAAAAAGACTGAGAAAGAACCGCCACAAGAAAGGCAAGAAATAATTCTCCTGTTTCCCCGCCATTTATACTTCAGATATAGATAGCCGGAGGGGCTGCACGATAAATTTTTTAATGCAATCCTGCATGATGTTAGCATTAATCATTAAATTGCTAGTGTCATGCAGGTTGTTTACGTAAGTTCGGCCTCACAGACACCACGGATACCTGTATATCACTGAACCCTTTGCAATCCTCTCTCGAAATGTAACCGCCGCTAACCACCGGCTACATCTGGGAATGCTGTACCCCCTTGTCAACCCAAACAGAGCACCAAGAGGGTGGCACTAAAGTGGAAGTATTTATGGATAAAATTTTGACGCTTGAATAAGGAATTGATTATAAATGCAGCACCATCCGGTGTTGAAATTGCATTGCTGGAAGATAAGAAGTTGGTAGAGCTGCATCACGAAAGCGCAATCCTAATTTTGCAGTGGGGGACCTTTATTTAGGCAAAGTAAAAAAACTGATACCGGGCCTCAACGCGGCTTTCGTGGACGTCGGATTCGAAAAGGACGCCTTCCTCCATTATACCGACCTCAGCCCTTACATCCGTTCCATACTAAAATTCACCAACCAGGCCATCTCCGATAAATCCGGCGCCTTCGATTTCGGCAAATTCAAAAATGAACCCGAAATCATCAAAACCGGAAAAATCACCGAAGTGCTCGGTGGAAAGCCCAACATCCTCGTACAAATTCTCAAAGAGCCCATCTCGTCCAAAGGCCCGCGCCTCAGCTGCGAAATCTCGCTCCCCGGCCGGTTCATCGTGATCACCCCGTTCAACAACATCGTGGCCGTCTCCAAAAAGATCCACTCCTCCGAAGAACGGAAAAGGCTCCAGAAGATCGTTGAAGCTATCAAACCACCCAATTTCGGCGTCATCGTCCGCACCGCGGCAGAAGGCAAAAAAACAGCCGAACTGCATGAAGACCTGACAACCCTGGTGAATACCTGGCACACCATCCAGGAAAACCTTCGCAGCGGGCAAGCTCCGCAGAAGATCCTCAGCGAACAAACCAAAACCACCAGCATCCTCCGCGATCTGCTGAACGAATCCTTTAACAGGATCGTCATCAACGACAAAAACATCTACACCGACACAAAAACGTATATCCAGAAGATAGCGCCCGAAAAGCAGGACATCGTGACCTACTACCATAACGGCGCCCCCATCTTCGACCATTTCGGGGTTACCCGGCAGGTAAAAGCCTCTTTCGGCAAAACCGTCAACCTCGATTCCGGCGTTTATCTCATCATCGAAGCCACGGAAGCCCTCCACGTTATCGACGTGAACTCGGGCTACAAAAGCTCCAGCAACAACCAGGAACAAAACGCCCTCGCGTCCAACCTGGAAGCCGCGGCGGAAATAGCCCGGCAGCTGCGCCTCCGCGACCTCGGCGGCATCATCATCATCGATTTCATCGATATGAAACTGCCCGAAAACAAGAAGAACGTATACGAAGCCATGGAGAAATTCATGGCGCCCGACAGAGCCAAGCACACCATCCTGCCCATCTCCAAGTTCGGGCTCATGCAAATCACCCGCCAGCGCGTGAAACCGGAAATCACCATTTCCGTGGCGGAAGATTGTCCCACCTGCAAAGGCACCGGCAAAATCGGCGCCTCCATGCTTATCGTGGAAGACATCGAGAAGAACCTCCAGTATCTCCTCAACCACCAGCACAAAGGCCTCACCATCCGCGTGCACCCCATCCTCTACGCCTACCTCACCAAAGGTTGGCTCCGCAGCCGCCAGTGGAAATGGTATTTCGCGTACAAGAAATGGATCAAACTCCGCGCAGATTCCAACTACCATCTCACGGAGTACCACTTCTTCGATGACAACGACGAAGAAATCAAATTCTGATAATTTTACCAGGGCGCACCCAACCGGATGCGCCCTTTTTTCCGCCGCCCGGCCCTCCGGCCCCAGGTTTGCAACATACCCGGCGGAATATTGTTATACCTCCTAAATGTGACTTCGATATGTTGAAAAGAACCGTACTGCCCGCTTTACTCCTCCTCCTCGCCGCAACCGCCTGCCAGCAAGGCCAGAAACGCGCCGAAGGCGAAGGTATTAACCGCGACACCACCCATTACACCAAAGAAGAATACATCGCCGAAGCCATGGACAGCAACCTGGTCGTGGCGTTTCTTGACCATCATGCGGAATTTGCACCCTATCGCACTTCCATCCTCGACTTCTACCGCAAACGCGACTTCCACTTCGCCTGGATCGACTCCGCAGGCCTCACCGAACAAGCCGGCGGGTTCATGAATATGATGCGGCAGGACGAAGCCTCCGGCATCAGCGACTCCGCGCTCGACAAATCTTCCGCCATGCGCATGTTCGACTCCCTCAGTTCCCAGGGAGACGAATTCAATCATAAAGACTCACTCGTACGCCTCACCGAAATCGCCCTCACCGGGCAATTCTTCACCTACGCCGAGAAAGTCTGGGGCGGTATGACCAGCGCCAATGCCAAGGACCTCGAATGGTTCATCCCCCGTAAAAAAATCAATGTCGAAAGCCTGCTCGATTCCGTGATCCGCTATCCCAAAACGGCGATTGCGGCCAATGAGCCGGTGAACAGGCAATATAAACTCCTCCGCGACGAGATCCAGCGCCTGGCTAAACTCGCGAAAGATAATCCTACGCTGGATTCTATCCGGATCGAAAAGAAGAAAACCTATAAATCCGGCGACTCCTCCGAAGTGATCGCCGCCGTGAAAAAACGGTTACATCTCCTGGGGGATTTCAAGGAAAACGATACCACTTCCCGGTTTACGCCCATGCTCGACAGCGCGCTGCGCAATTACCAGGTCCGCCACGGGCATAAGGACGACGGCATTATCCGCGAACAGACGGTGGCCGCGCTCAACCGTCCGCTCCAGCATTACATGCACCAGATCCTGCTGAACATGGAGCGCATCCGCTGGGTGCCGGTGGAAGTGACGACGGATTACCTGCTCGTGAACATCCCCGAATTCCGCCTGCATGCTTATGAAGAAGGCAAACTGGCCTGGAGCTGCAACGTGGTGGTGGGCACGCAGGGTAACAGCACCGTGATTTTCAGCAAAGAACTGAAATATGTGGTGTTCAGCCCGTATTGGAACGTGCCGCCCGGCATCCTGAAGAAAGAAGTATTGCCCGGCATCCGCAAGAGCGGCAACGCGTACCTGGCGCGCCACAACATGGAAATGAGCGGCAGCGGCAACAATATTTCCGTGCGCCAGAAACCCGGCCCGAAGAACTCATTGGGCAAAGTGAAATTCCTTTTCCCGAACGAATACAACATCTACCTGCACGATACGCCGGCGAAAGGGCTGTTTAACGAAACGAAGCGTTCGTTCTCCCACGGCTGCATCCGCGTGTCGGAACCGAAGAAGCTGGCCGAATGGGTGCTGCGGAAAGATTCCAGCTGGACGTCCGCCAAGATCGACGCGGCGATGAATGCCGGCAAAGAGAAGTATGTAACGGTGAAGGATAAGCTGCCCGTGTTCATTGGTTATTTCACGGCCTGGGTGGACAGCAACGGCCGGCTGAACTTCCGCGACGATGTGTATGGACACGACGCGAAGCTGGCGAAACTGATGTTCGGCAAATAAATTATACGGAGCGTTCCGTGTGCAAAAGCGGCTTTCCCGGCAGGGGGGCCGCTTTCTCCGTTGATTTGGGGAGGGGGATGCGTTGCATGAGGAAGTAGCCGGCGATGAGGGCGCCCGCGCATCCGGCAACAATCAGCACGTACACGACGGGGGAATCTTCCGCGAAATGGTGGCTGCCGGCGTTGAGCATGAGCGCGGCGGCGGCGTTATACGAGATATGTATGAGCATGGAAGGGCAAAGGTCCCGGAACCGGAGGTAGAAGGCGCCGGTGAGGAGCCCCAGCATGAAAGCGCCGGGCATCTGCGCGGGATCGGGGTGGGCGAGCATGTACAGAAGCGCGCTCTGGAGGAGCGCAATGCCGGCGGAGTAACGTTGGAGAAGGGCTTCCATGATGATGCCCCGGAACAGGATTTCTTCCATCATGGCGATGAGCACCACGGTGCAGACCACGGCAAAGGGATCGCCCGTGCGGATGGAAGTAAATGTCATATCGGACCATACGGGCAGGGGAAGCAGGCTGCCCGATCCATCTTTCACCATCACCAGCGCGATGGCCGAGGTGATGCATAGAAGGAAAAGCTCGGCCGTCATGTAGAGGCGCGGCATGAATTTGAAGTTGTCGCGCTTGCGGACCAGTGCGCAGGTAATGACGCTGACGCCGCCCAGCAGATACAGCCAGGAAAGTAATGCAGGAAATTGAAGAAGGTTGATGCCGGATATCAGAAACACGATCGAGCACGGAACGATCCATCCGGCAAACAGGGCGATCTGCATTTGCCATGCGCCATTCAACGACAGGCCATGCCTTGTTTTGACATACATATTTGTGCAGCTAAATTTTCTTCGGGTAGTTGACTAGTCTTCGCTCGTACGTTCATGCTAATATAAGCAATTTGCTTACTTAAAACCTTATTTTTGCGGCATATGGAAAAACAAATCATCAACTCCACGAACGCACCCGCGCCGATCGGTCCTTACAACCAGGCCGTGCAGGCGGGCAACATGCTGTTTATTTCCGGGCAGATCGCGCTGAACCCTGAAAGCGGCCAGATGGAGCAGAGCGACATCATCGCCGAAACGCACCGGGTGATGCAGAACCTGCGGAACATCCTGTCTGAAGCCGGGATGGATTTCTCCGACGTGGTGAAGAGCACGATTTTCATCATGAACATGGGAGATTTCGGGCAGATTAACGAGGTATACGGTAAATACTTCTCCGGATACTTCCCCGCCCGCGAAACCGTGCAGGTAGCCGCATTGCCGAAAGGCGCGAATGTGGAGATTTCCATGATCGCCGTAAAATAACCGGAATGGATATACTCGTAACCGGCGAAAAGGAGCGGTGGGAAGCATTCCGCGAATCCCGCAGCACCGGGAGCCACCGCGTGTTATACGAGCCGGAGCTGCGCCCGCTGAAAGGCGGTGCGGACCTGGTGATCGACCTTTCCCTCGACGAGCGGCCCGAGAATCTTATGATTTACTCGCTGCAGCCGGGGCTCCCGGTGTTGGGTTGCCTCGTGAAAACGCCGCCGGCCGCCTGGGAGCAATATCCCAGCCTGTATGCCGTCAACTGGCTGCCCGGTTTTTACCGGATGCCGCGGCTGGAAGTGGGGATTTCGGCGGAAAGCGACGCCGGCAAGCTGAAATCCATCATGCAGGAACTGGGATGGGAGTATGATACCGTCAAAGCTTCGGCGGGACTGGTAACGCCCCGCACGGTGGCGATGATCATCAACGAGGCCTATTTCACGGCGGAAGAGGGAACCGCTTCGCGGGAAGATATTGACATCTCCATGAAGCTGGGCACCAATTATCCTTACGGTCCTTTCGAATGGTGCAGCCGCATCGGCATCCGCAACGTATACGAAGTGCTGCGCGCCGTGTATGCCGAAACTGGCGGCGAGCGTTATCGCATCTGCGCATCGCTTGAACAGGAATACAACGCATTTATCCAACAACCAGACTGATCCACTTGGCACATATCCTCCATATAGACACTGCAACATCCATCGGCTCCGTGTGCCTTTCGCGCAACGGTGAGGCCCTGGAAACCATCCGCAATACCGATCAGCGCGACCACGCTGCTACCATTACGCAGTACATCGGCGACCTCATGCGCCGCCACGGCGTAACACCCGGCCAGCTGGACGCCATCGCCGTCAGCGCCGGTCCGGGTTCCTACACCGGTTTGCGCGTGGGCACCGCCACGGCGAAAGGGCTGTGTTACACCTGGAAGAAGCCGCTCATCGCCGTTTCCACCTTGCAGATGATGGCGGCGGGGATGCAGGCGCAAAGGCCTGCGGAGGATGTGCTGTACGCCCCGATGATCGATGCGCGGCGGATGGAGGTGTTTACAGCCGTTTACGATCAAAACCTGGAAGCGCTCCTGGTGCCCCAGGCCCTGGTGCTCGAACCGGGCTCGCTCGACAACTTTATTGCACAGAAAACCGTCATTTTCTTCGGCGACGGAGCCCCTAAATGGCAGGAGTTGTTAGGAGAACGCACCAATACGGTTTTTCCTTCATACCAGATATCGGCCGGGCACATGATCCCCCTGGCCGCGAAAGCCTTTGCAGATAAGGACTTCCAGGATGTGGCCTACTTCGCTCCCCACTACCTGAAAGCCTTCTACCACCCCGGTAAAAAGTAACATCCGTTGATTTTTTAGCAGATTTTTAGCATTTCCCGGCATCATATTACGCATAGAAACACGTTTATATCTGAAAGGGTACCAACGGACGGAATATAGCGCCCGGAACTGTCATGTGAGTGTCAAATTGTGGAAAAAACAGGGGTATTCCGGGCTATATATTAAAAAAGAAGGTATAGAAATTTTTTTTATTGTGACAAATATTATAATTTTGTATAATCAATATCCGCGATTATTGTCTAATAGTCTCGTTATTACTGTCCGTTGATCCCTGTCATTTCATTATTTTTAAAACTATTTTGCGATGGAAAAACAATTATTAACCACCTCTTCTAATACTCTTATTATTTCTAGAGGTAACAATGAAAAAGATCAGATCAAATTGGATTACATTGCCGTTAAGAAGGCCGCGATGGTGTTGAGAGCGATCAACCATAAGCTTCGCCAGCAGATGATCAAGCTGCTGGAGGACCATAAGCGTATGACCGTAACGGAGATTTATGTGAAACTGCGCCTCGAACAATCCGTAGCATCCCAGCACCTCGCCATCCTGCGCCGCGCCGGGATCGTGATTACCGAGAGAGACGGCAAGTTTATCCATTATACCATCAACAAGCAGCGTATTGCCGAAGTGGCAAAATTCGTCGAAGAACTGGTGGGATAATCCCCGTATCTACCTTTTTCATAACCGAGCCCGCAACCAGGGGCCACCTACGATACTCAAAAGACCGTCTGTACCGACGGTCTTTTGTTTTTTCCGTATTTTTGCCCAAATCAAACCACCATTATGTTTATTAAGCAGTTGTATACCGGATGCTTATCGGAAGCCGCCTATTACATCGAGTCGGAGGGTGAAGCCGCCATTATCGATCCCCTGCGCGACATTGAGCCCTATCTTACCCTCGCACATGAGCGGAACGCTTCCATCAAATATATTTTCGAAACCCATTTCCACGCAGATTTCGTGTCCGGCCACCTCGACCTG
>NZ_CALNBI010000239.1 GCF_937874145.1 uncultured Chitinophaga sp.
TCGAACCCCCGGACCTGTTACAGTCAACAGTTTTCAAGACTGCCGCAATCGACCGCTCTGCCATTCCTCCGCCGCAAAAGTATAACTCCGGATGAATTAAACAAAAACTTTTTTTTCCCGATGATGAATTTGGCCTTTCCTGCAATAAAAAATGCCGGCGCAATGCACCGGCATTCCTGAAGTTTATTTGGAAAGCATCAGTCTTTCCGCACACTATTTTCTTCCGTCAGCTGCCAGGCGTTATCGTAGAAGCCGGCCAGTTTCACACCTTCCGCGCCGGTGTTCATCATGGCCGCATCGTAGACCATGTAATCCGGGAACCCGCTCGCGCCCGCGAAATACTGGTTGGCATACGCCGCTTTCATCCCGGTGATACCGGTACCGGCAACTACGCCTACCGAGGCCACCTGTGATCCCGGCAACGGCCAAACGAAGGAAGCGCTCAGCGACGGGCCCGTCCAGGTTTTACCGCCGGCGGTCACCTTATCCCTGGAAATCTGCACCGGCGCATTTGCCAGCAGCAGGTCCCAGGCTTTGTTGGTGGATTTGTTCCCGTAGATGATCACACCCCTGTCGCGGTACAGCGCTGTTTTGTAATCTTTATCCGCGATGATATCCACGGCACCGTTGCCACGGTAATACCAGGTTTCGGCATCGTACCGGGCTTTGTTGAAGCTCCAGGCATTCTCTTCCGCAGTGCCCGCGGTGCCATACACAAACACCATGCGATGGTTGAATGCATCCTTCAGGGTACCATACCGGTGGGGCCCTTTTTCCGACAAGGAAGGCTGGCCGGAAAGCTGCCATCCGCCCGCATTCCGCAACAGGAATACCGGCTGCGGGGCCGCACGCACCTTCACTTCCGATCCGTCCAGCTGCACCGTCAGCTCCGTACCCGCCGGGAAATCGCCGAGGTCCAGCTTCAGCAGGCGGACGTTCTCCGTTTGCCCCTGGATCACCGCCGCCTGCCGGTTGCGCTTCAGCCGGATGCGGCTGTATTGCAGAGGCTGCTGCTGCTGGTACACGGAAGCCCAGCGGTATGCATCGGAGATGCCGGGGTTGGCCGTAATGAAGTCGATCACATTCACCGCGGAGTCCGCCGGGCGTTTGCGCCAGCGGAAAAAATCGAAGATCGGCTGCCAGTCTACGCTGATATCTCCGAACCAGTGCTCCCCGCCGGGATATTCGTTATACGCGAAATCGGGATGAAACCCGCCGAGCAGGGCGCGCATTTGCCGTGCATAGTCGACAGACACCACACGGTCGGCATCTCCATGAAAGATATATACGCCCAGCGGCTTGTAATTCTGCGCCAGTTTGATCACATCGCTCTGGTTGCCGGCACGCAGCAACATTTTCTCCATCGGGTTATTGCTGCTGTCGGGCACGAGGCCGTCTGCCGAGCCATACCCTTTCAGTGTAGGATACCCCGCGCTCGGCGCAATAGCCGCCCAGCTGGCGGGATAAGTGGCGCCCAGGAACCAGGTGCCGTGGCCGCCCATGGAATGCCCCGTCAGGTATACCTGCTGCGGATCGGGCTGGAACGATTTACGCGCGATGGCCAATACTTCCAGCGCATCGATCCTTCCCCAGTCTTCCCAGTTGAAACCCCTCGGCCGGCGGTTCGTAGCCGCCACCAGCGTGCCCCAGTCCTTCGGCTGGTAAGCCCTCGCCTGCCCGATCGCTTCCACGCCGGCGCCATGCACCGACAAGAACAGCGCCTGCCCTTTCCGGGGGCCACCTGCCTGAGGGGTCACGGCATAATATTGCAGGCTGCCGTCGATCGCGCTGATAAAGGTTTGGCTGTATTGAGCGCCTTTGGCCACAGCTTCCACCATAATCTTCGTTTCATCGATCACTTTGTTTTTATCCAGCAGCGCCACTACGCATTCCACCTTCCCCGGCGCGTCTACAACCGGCGCAACAAAGGAAAACGGCACCTTGCGCGACGACATCTCCGCCACTGCCGGCACATCCGTCACCACTTCCTTACCACCAATCACCGCCCGCAACCGCAGCTGCTTCGCGGCGCCGGCCGTTCCGTTGATCACCACCAAAGCGCCCTGCAGCGTATCGGCCCCGCTGCCGGCAATGATATGCGGCAAGGTGGCATCCGCCGCCTGCAGGTGCACCGGCTTTTCCGGGAAGCTCAGGCTGGCCGTGATCATGCCACCGCGAACGTATAATTCATTCAGCCCTTTTTTCAGGCTCACCGGGATGTAGAGCCATCCCGCATTGTAAGGATCGCCGGTATGCGGTTCCCCGTTGAAATACAACCCGCTGTTGCCGCGGATATTGAGCAGCGCCGTACCCGCTTTGCCGGCATTGTACGTCAGGTAGAAGTACCCGCCCCGCCCGAAGCTGCCCCTGCCGCCGCCACGGCGGAAAAGGCGATGGGCACTGTCGGCCGTAACGGCTTGCCACGACTGCTTATCGTCGAAAGCATCCCCGTTCTTCGGGGCTTTAAGTGTGTTGGTGTAAAGGCGGTATGCGAGGGGATCGGTATAGATCGCTTCGCGGCCGTACCGCTGCGGGCTGCCCACAAACAGGGCCTCGCGGAATTGCCAGGTTTCCTGCGCCACGGCGGAAACGCAGGGCAGCAGGAACATGCCCTGCATGAAAAATCGAAGAATACGCATAATCGGGAGCTATTTCATTGTTCGAAAACAATATACGCATCGCCGGAGAAAAGAAAGATAACTTTTGATGAAAGGCGGATCCATCCATCTACCCCACAGAAGGCAATACCACCCTGATTTCGGTCCCTTCGTTCATCCGGCTTTCCACGATGATTTCGCCTTTATGCATCCGGATGATGGTATTGGTGAGGGGCAGGCCGATGCCGTAACCCTCGAACCGGCTGGTGTTGCTGGCGCGGAAGAACGGGCTGAATATATAAGGCAGGTCCTGCGCGGGAATCCCGATGCCGTTGTCTTTCACGATCACTATGTTTTTGGTATCGGTAGCCGCCAGCGCCAGGGACACCGGCTGGTTGCTGGAATATTTGATCGCGTTGGTCACGATATTGGTGATGGCCAGCTCCAGCAACTGGAAATTACCCATGATGCTCATTTTATCTTCTTCTTCGGGGAACAGGCTGTAGTCGATCGAAACGTGGTTGCCGGGACTGAGCCTGTCGGTCATCTGCTTGACGGCAAACAGCAGTTCGTCGGTCCGGATGAGCTCCCAATGCTGCTTCTTCCCGTCGAACCCGGTCTGGGCCAGCTGGAGGAGGCTGCGGGTGATATGGTTGAGGCGTTCCGCTTCGGTAAGCATGCGGGAGATGGATGCGCGGAGGCTTTCATTGTCCCGCTCGCCGCGAAGGGCCAGTTCCGCTTCCCCGATAATAGCCGTGAGCGGTGTCCCGAGCTCATGCGAAGCATTGCTCACGAAGTTGTTCTGCGTTTCGAAAGCCGTTTCCAGCCGGTCGAGCATGTTGTTGAAGGTCCCGGCCAGTTCCCCCACTTCATCCTGCCCGTCCTGCCCCGATTTGGTGCTTACGCGCAGGTGGAGGTTATTGGAGCTGATGTTTTTCACCTGCTGCATGATGTGGTGCACCGGTGCGAGGATATACTGGGAGAAGAACACGCCCGCCCCCACGATCAGCGCAGCCGCCACGGCGAAGCATATCACGAGGATCCTGCGCAGCTCGGCCATGTATTGCCCGCGGTATTCGTTCACGGCGGACACGACCACGATGCTCCGCCCCCCGCCATGCGAAATAAGGATACCGGCGAAAAAGCGCTCGTTGTGGCGGTAGGTATTGTGCCCCTGGCGCACGACTTCATCGTAAAAGGCATAGGGCAGGTTGGGCCTGGCGGGGCGGACGAACCTCCCCGCCGCATATTCCACCGGGATGATGTATTCCTCTTCGGAAGGCAGTTTTTCGAGGTGGCGGTCGCGGATGATGTTGTATGCCGTAGTGTCGGTCCCGTTGGGCGGATACGCCGCGTTGGCGGTGAGATAGGCGCGGATTTCAAGGCGTTTGTAAAAGTCGCCGAAAGAATACTGGTTGGCCAGGTAATACACGAAAAAGCTCATCAGCAGGATGATGGAGAAAGTCAGCACCGAAAAGAGGAGCATGATTTTGTTACTGATCTTCATCGGTGAGGTTTTCTTTTAACATATACCCATGCCCCACGATCGTGTGGATCATCTCCGGTTCGGATTCCTTATTGATTTTCTTGCGGAGGTAGTTTACATACACGTCCACCACCTTGGTGTTCATGTTGAAGTCGATGCCCCAGACGTGCTCGAGGATGTCTGCCCGGGAAAGTACTTTTCTGGGGTTGGACAGCAGGTATTCGAGCAGGCGGTATTCTGTAGCCGTTAATGTGAAGATACGGTTGTTGCGGCTGGCCTGGCGGGTATCGGTGTTGAGGCTGAGGTCGCCCAGGCGGAGGATATTGGCGCTGCGGGGCGCCGCCATGGCTTGTACGCCGTTGCCCTGCCTCCTCACGAGGGAACGGATGCGGGCTTCCAGTTCCTGGAATTTGTAGGGCTTGGTGAGATAATCGTCTGCCCCGGAATCCAGCCCCATCACCACGTTATCGATCGTGGAAAGGGCGGTGAGCATGAGAATGGGGGTTCCGTTCTTCTCCGCTCGGATCTGCCGGCACACTTCGATCCCGTTCATACCGGGCAGCATCACATCGAGGATGATGAGCGAGAAATCGTTGCTGCGCGACATTTCCAGGCCCAGGAGCCCGTCGGGCGCCACGCTCACTTCATATCCCGACTCCGTCAATCCCCTTGAAATCACCGACACTACCGCCGGTTCGTCTTCAACTAACAAAATTCTCATACTGCATGCATCTTGATCCTTTCAAAAATAAGGGCTGAAGGCCGTAAAACCTCCGGCGGGTAAAGAATCTTACCGGATTCTTACCTCCCTGCCGCCAGATTCTTACCGGATTGCCATCACATCCTTATCCCGAATTTACTCCTTCTTAACCACCCCGCCATAGTTTTGCTTTTAAAACAATCCGTATGCAAAACGTCATGATTCCTACCGATCTCAGCATCCGTTCGCTGAGCTATCTTCATCACCTGGCATCCCAAACCGAAGGCCCCGTGCGCATCACCCTCATGCATGCGCTCCGCCTCCCCGACTCCCTGCTGGATTGCTGGCCTTTCAGCCGCAGCCACCGATATGTGTCCGTTCCGGACGATTTCCGGGAAGGATGTGAAGTGATGAAGAACCGCTACGCCCAGGCTTTCAGCGAGATCAACGTGGAATTCTTTTACGGCACCACCGCCCCGGCGCTCCGCAATTTCATCCGCGCCCACCAAATCGACCGTATCGCCGTTCCCGATCAATTACATTATCACCACGCCGGCGAAAACAGTTACAACCCCGAAAGCCTGTTCCGCCATATGAAGCTGCCCGTGTCAACGCTCAGGCTCACGGCTCCCAGGCAGGTGGTTACCGCTCCGGCTTCCATCTCCGCCCTCCTCGGCGTGCAGGTATGACTCACCTAAAAAAACTCAGCGTATGTTACTGAAGAAAGGAATTCCGTTAGGGTACATCTTCGGAAAGATCAAATACGAAATACTTGCCGTTACGGTGTACACGCTTATCATCAATATGCTGTACTACCAATACGGGATCAAGGAAATATCCATCCCGCTGTCGGTCCCGATGGTACTGGGCACCGTGCTGTCGCTGCTCCTCGCCTTCCGCTCCAACCAGGCATACGACCGCTGGTGGGAAGCCCGGACGATCTGGGGCGCCATCGTCAACGATTCACGCTCGCTCGCAAGGCAGATGATGTCGATCGTTGATGGCGACGACTCCGAAGAATTCCGCCACTTCCGCCAGCATTTCATCAAAAGGCAGATCGCCTGGAACTATGCGCTGGGCCAAAGCCTCCGCAAAAAGGACCCGCTGCGCGGCCTGGAGCGGCTCCTCTCCCGCCGGGAACTGAACCACCTGGCCAAATACGACAACGTACCCGCCGGTATCCTCCAGCTGCACAGCCGCGATATTAAATACGCCCTGCAGCAGGATTGGATCAATCCATACCAGCAAATCGAGCTGGACCGCACCCTCACGCGCCTCTGCGACGCCATGGGCAAGTGCGAACGGATCAAAAACACCGTGTTCCCGGCCACCTATTCTCTCTATACCCATTTTGCCGTTATATTTTTCATTCTCCTCCTGCCATTCGCCCTCATCGACTCGCTCGGCATCGTGGAAGTGCCGCTGGTAGCCGCTATTTCGGCGTCCTTCCTGCTGATCGAGAAAATGGCCATCAACCTGCAGGACCCTTTCGAAAACAAACCGACAGACACGCCGATGACCGCCATCGCCCGCAAAGTGGAACGCGACCTTTTGCAGATATCCGAAGAGGACATCATGCCGGTAGACACCGAATTGGCGCCGCAGGAAGAAACGGCCGATTATTACATCCTCTAAGCATGCAGTCATATAGTAGCAAGGTCCGGCAGGCGTTTGCCTGCCGGTTTTCCTTAAAGGCCGGCGTCAGGACCGGCCCGTCCAAAATCAGAACAGGCATTATCGCCCTTGTAAATTCCCGGCAGGACATTACCGCAAGAAAGGCTTTGTAAAACGTAAGGAAAGTAGCCATCAAAAAAT
>NZ_CALNBI010000240.1 GCF_937874145.1 uncultured Chitinophaga sp.
AGCCATTGGCGGATTGCGCGGGCTGGTACCAGATGTCGTAGTTATGGCCCGTGAGGTTGCCTGGCAGCGTAAAACCTTTTAGGAGAATGGTTTCCTTATCGCCGCCGTTCGGATTGGCAAACAGCATGCGGTAGTTTTCCGCCGCTTCTTCCGGCGAAGCCGGGTTGGCGCCATACAGCGCAAAAGCACCGGAACTGATGATGAGCTCGCTGGCCTGGATGCAGGCCGTGTAATACGCGGCGGCATCACCGGCCGACATGCCCACGAGCTTGTCTGTCACCGCAGGCCCCGACATGGGCGCCCTGCTCCAGAATTTCGCCACGGACGCGGCATGCAGCGCAGCGCGCGACTTCAGCGCAGCAGCGGTGTACTTCGTCACGCGGCGGCTTTTGCCGTCTCCCGGCTCAAGGTTGTCGATCGCCTGGTCGCAGAGCTCCATCACATAATCCCAGGTCGCCTTTTCCGTGCTGCGCGGTACTTTCAGGCTTTCCACGTCGCCGGTGTACTGCTGGGTTTGTTTGATCAGGGGAACGCCGCCATAGCGTTTCGCCAGCGCGAAATACGCGAAGGCCTTGATGAAGGCGCTTTCGCCGGTCAGCTTCTTTTTATCGGCTTCGATGATCTGCAGGGTGGGAATGGCGTCTGCCAGGAGGTTGACGTCGCGGATGAGCTTGTATCCCTGGTCCCACCAATGGAAATCGCCATCGCCCACGAAATCGCCGAATTCGGAATGTACGGCTTCGTCGGTCACCATCGCCGGCGCGAATCCGCCGTTATTGGGATCGCCGCCGTTCTGGTTGAAGCCGGCGCGGAAGAAAGCGAAGTCTTCCATCGGCAGCTGGTAATATAAATTGGCCATGTAAAGTTTCACGCCTTCGGGGTCGCCGAAGAGGTCTTCGGCCAGGATCTTATCGGTGGGCTTGAGGTCCAGCACCGACTTGCAGCTGAAGAGCATTACGGCCAGCAGGCATGTCAGTATTTTAGGAAAAGTCTGCATATAGTCCCGTTTTAGAAGTTTGCGTTAATGCCGAAGTTGTAGGTCCGCATGAGGGGATAATTGAACCCGGCGTTGAAGAGGCCTTCGAGCCTTTCGGGGTCGAAGGGTTTCACGAACGAATCGGCGAAAGTGAACAGGTTGAAGCCGCTGGCGTATACGCGGATGCGTTCGAGGCCTGCTTTGCGGTAGAGCTTCGCGGGAACGGTGTACCCCAGTTCCAGGCTCTTGAGGCGGAGGTACGAAGCGTTGCGGCGCCATACGGAGCTTTCGGCGTACATCATGCCTACGT
The DNA here is from genome assembly GCF_937874145.1 of uncultured Chitinophaga sp. Classification (GTDB taxonomy): domain Bacteria; phylum Bacteroidota; class Bacteroidia; order Chitinophagales; family Chitinophagaceae; genus Chitinophaga. The sequence continues at coordinate 1,287 of NZ_CALNBI010000240.1, forward strand.
TGTGGTTGAAGCGCGTAGCGGGCCATTTACCGGCGATCCACTCGCTGGAGGGATCGTAGGGATCTGCTTTATGCCAGCGGTCGAAGAAGTAAGCGGGCGTATTGCCACGGAAGGCCAGCACTTCGGCGTACACTTCGCTGAAGCGCACGGTGTACATGGCGGCACCCTGGAAGAGGACGTTCATGTCAAACCCTTTGTAGCTCGCGCCTAACGTTAAGCCGTAGTTGATCTTGGGATTTTTGCCGCTGGGGTTCTGGTTGTCGTTGGTTCCATTTTGCCCCAGCCAGAGCGGCAGCAGGTCGCCGTCGTTGATCACACCGTCGTTGTTGGTGTCCTGGTATTTGAAATCGCCGGGCAGCTCGCGCGAATTGGCGAGGTCGCCGCCCTGCAGCGGATAGCGGTCGATTTCCGACTGGCTCTGGAACTGGCCCAGGTAAGTATGCCCCCACACGATATCGTTGTAACGGTTGGTACGACCGTTGCGCCAGCGCTCGAAGCTGTTGCGCGGCAGGTCACCTTCCTGGTACAGGTTCATGATACGGGAATAGTTGAAGTTGGCGGAGATGTTATACTGAAACTCCCCGATCCGGTTGTTGTGCCCCACCGTGAAATCGAAACCCTGCACGATGTTGATATTGCGGTTCTCGCGGGTGGTGACT
>NZ_CALNBI010000241.1 GCF_937874145.1 uncultured Chitinophaga sp.
CAGGCGCTCGCCGCCAGCACGATCACGCGCGCATCGATGCGGTATTCCTGCATGTCGGCTTTATCAACGTAGCTCACGCCGGTGGCTTTGCCGGAAGCGTCGGTAATGATTTCCCTCGCCATGGCGCCCACGTACAGATCCACGTTGCCGCTTTTCATGGCGGGTTTCACGAGTACGGTGGATGAGGAGAAGTCGGCATGAACGGTACATCCGCGGCTGCATTGCGAGCAGAAGAAACAGGCGCCACGGTCTTTGTTCACCGAGCGCGTCAGGATCGACAGCCGGGAGTGGATCACGGGGATGCCCAGTTTATCACCGGCCTGTTTCACCATCAGCTCGTGAAGGCGTGGTTTGGGAGGAGGGAGGAAGTAGCCGTCGGGTTCGTTGTAAATCCCTTCTTTCGAGCCGAAAACGCCGATCATTTTGTCGACTTTGTCGTACCAGGGTTTTACATCGTCGTAACCGATGGGCCAGTCGTCGCCATGCCCGTCTATACTATGATGTTTAAAATCGTTGGGTCCGAAACGGAGGGAGATGCGGCCCCAGTGGTTGGTTCTGCCGCCGACCATGCGGGAGCGGAACCAGTCGAACTGCGTGCCGTTTTTCTGGGTGTAGGGCTCGCCGTCGATTTCCCATCCGCCGTAGGCGGCGTCGAAATCGCCGAAGGGCCGGGTGGTGGAGGCGCCCCGGCGCGGCGACTCGTAAGGCCATTTTAATTGGGTTTGTTGTTCGGGATCGGCCGGGTCGTACTTGGGCCCTGCCTCGAGCAGCGCCACTTTCAGCCCTGCGTCAGACAGCACCTTGGCCGCCATTCCGCCGCCAGCGCCCGATCCGATGATGCACACATCGTACGCTTTCGCCTGTTTTTTAATCTCAAATGCCATTGTAAGTACGTGGATTTTTATGGTAAGATTTGACCTGAAAGATTTTAAATCTATAAATTAAATACGGAAAATGAAAGCTGTTTTTTTACTTTCGGCCTCTATTCTATGACAACAAAATCACCATATATCCTCGGCGTCGATATCGGAACGGGGAGTGCGAAGACGATCGCGGTGACACCCGCGGGGCAAATCCCCGCATCCCGCAAGCAATCCTATCCCACCCGGGAACCGGTTCCGGGGTACAGCGAGCAAGACCCTGAGACCGTGCTCGCCGCCATCATCAAAACCATCCGCGAAACCGTCGGGGAAATGGGATACCCGCCCGCCGCCATCGCGCTGAGTAGCGCCATGCACAGCCTGCTGGCCGTAGACGCCGACGGCGAGCCGCTTACGCCTGTTATGACCTGGGCCGACGGCCGCGCTGAAGACTACGCCGCCGCCCTGCGCCATACCAAAGAAGGCCGCGACATCCACCGCGCCACCGGCACGCCGGTCCACCCGATGTCGCCGCTTTGCAAAATCCAGTGGATCCGCGAACAGCAGCCCGAAATCTTCGACCAGGCCGCCTGCTTCGTGGGGATCAAGGATCTTTTCCTTTTCCGCTGTTTCCATGAATTCGTCACCGACTACAGCCTGGCTTCCTGCTCCGGCTTGTTCGATATCCGCACGCTCGACTGGTACGCCCCCGCGCTCAAAATCGCCGGTATCACCGACGAGCGCCTGCCCATCCCGGTGGAGACCACGCGGCTCCTTATCGGCATGGACCCCGCCATGGCACAAGCCATGGGCGTTCCGGAAGGCACGCTCATCATGGCCGGCAGCAGCGACGGCTGCCTGGCGCAGCTGGGCTCCGGCGCCGTGGAGCCAGGGCATGCCGCCCTCACCATCGGCACGAGCGGCGCCATCCGCGTGATGTCGCCCAAACCGGCCGACGACCCCGCCGGCAGGATATTCTCTTATGTGCTCACGCCCGAACATTACGTTTGCGGCGGCGCGATGAACAACGGCGGCGTTTCGCTGCAATGGTTCTCCAAAGCTTTCCTGCCCTGGTCCGACTACAACGATTTCCTGAAAACCGCTTTCACCGCACCTCCTGGCAGCGACGGGTTGCTTTGCCTGCCATACATGCTGGGCGAGCGCGCTCCCGTGTGGGACAGCCGCGCTTCCGGCGCGTTCGTGGGCATGCGCCAGCACCACAGCTCACCGCATTTCCAACGGGCACTGGTGGAAGGGATCTGCTTCAACCTGCTCAGCATCGGCGAAGCCCTCGAAAGCGTAACCGGCAAAATCAACGAAGTGACCGTGAGCGGAGGATTTACCGCGTCCCCGCTGTGGATACAATTAATGGCCGATATTTTCCGTAAACCCATGCTCCTGCACCAGGACGAAGACGCCTCCGCCCTGGGAGCCGCCATGCTGGCCTGGCACGCGCTGGAACAGGTAGACGCCTGGCAGTTCAATTCCGCCGCCGCGGCGCGTGTTTTTGAGCCGGACACGGAACATTCGGCTGTATACCAGCGCAATTACACCGCATTTTCTATGTTGTACGAACGACTGATGGATGTCAACGAAATCCTCAGGGAGAAATAAAAAGAAAGCCGCTTCCATCGAAGCGGCTTTCTTTTTGAAAGGCGATAAATGGCCAACTGGTGGAAGAAAAAACAGGCAGGGTGATGATATCTTGTCAAGAGGAAAGTAATACCGCGCGACGAGGCCGGGAAGAGGGCTGAAAGCCCGCGTGGTATTGATGTGGATGGGATAGGGAAGGTGGAGGTGAGGTGGACTTGATGCGGAGTTGACCCGGGTGAATATAGCATCAGTAACCGAGGATAATGACCAATCGGCAGTTGATTCCATCCCGGTTAGCGGAATGTAACCGGGATGAAGGAGCAAGTTATATGCACCGGCGGATCAGAATCCCCGGTCGAACATTTTTTCCAGGTCGTTGAGTTTGAATGAGATGAACGTGCCTCTGCCGCCCGGGGAAACGTTGGGCATCGAGCAGGCGAACAGTTCGTCGATAATATTTTGCATTTCGCGGGTGCTGAGCGGTTTGCCGGAAGGGATGGCGTTGTTGCGTGCCATGCTGCGAACGAGGCGCTCCCGGCGGTTGTGCTTCAGTTCGTGGCTGAAATGCTTGAATTGTTCGAGCAGTCCTTCGATACTGGCCTGTTCGTTTCCCGTTTGGATATCGGCGGGCGTTCCGCGGACCACGAAGGTATGCTGGCCGAAGGGCTCCAGGTCGTAACCGAGGGCTTGCAGGTCGGGGAGCATTTCGTGGACGATGATCGCGTCGGCAGGAAGCAGTTCCAGCGTTTGCGGGAAGAGGCTCTGCTGCGTGGCGATGGGTTTCTCGGCGAGGGCGCGCAGGTAGCGCTCGTACAGGATGCGCTCATGGGCCGACCGCTGATCTACCAGGATGAAGCCCGATTTGATCTGCGACAGGATGTACTGCTGATGCACCTGCACCGGCCCTTTCTGGTCATGCGCCGCTTCCTGCCAGCGCTCGTCGATCACCGAGGCGGTGGACACGGGCGGGAAGTCGGAATGGGAGGGAGGCGGCGGAAGCGGGAAGTCGTTTTCGCGCGCGGGAGGCGGCCCGTACAATTCTTTCCAGTGTTGCAGGTTGCTGTTGTTCGATTTATCGATGATATGCGCCTGGTTGGCGCTGGTAAAGGTTTTGTAGATGGAAGTGCCGGCCGACTGCGCTTTCTTCTCCTCCGTAAAAGGCTGCGTGAGCGCGTCGAGCTGCTGGATGCCGGGATCGAGGTCAAAATCGAGCGCGGGCGTTACGCTGAACTGCGCCAGCGCGTGTTTGATGGCCGACTGCACGAAGGCGTAGAGAATGCGCTCGTCGTCGAACTTGATTTCCTGCTTGGTGGGGTGGACGTTGATGTCGACATGCGCAGGGTCGAGGTCGATGAAGAGCACATACAGCGGGAAGCTGTCGGGCGGGATGGTTTCGGCGAAGGCGTTCATCACCGCGTGGTTAAGGTAGCTGGATTTGATGAACCGGTTGTTAACGAAGAAGAACTGGTCGCCGCGGGTTTTCTTGGCCGTTTCCGGTTTCCCCACAAACCCGTGGATGTTCATATAATCGGTGCTTTCCTTAACGGTGACGAGTTTGGAGTTGTAGTGCTGGCCGAGGATGGAGACGATCCTTTGCTTGAGTGAGCCCTTCTCGAAATGGAACATTTGCTGCCCGTTGCTGTTCAGCGAAAACTGGAGATGGGGGAAGGCCAGCGCTACGCGGATGAACTCATCCACGATGTGGCGCATCTCTGCGGCATTGCTTTTCAGGAAGTTACGGCGGGCGGGCACGTTGAAGAAGAGGTTCTTCATGGCGATGCTGGTTCCCACGGGCGCCTGGCAGGGTTCCTGGCGGCGGATAAGGGAGTTGTCGATTTCGATGAAAGTGCCCAGCTCATCGCTTGTACGGCGGGATTTGAGCTCCACCTGGCTGACGGCCGCGATGGAAGCGAGCGCTTCGCCCCGGAAGCCCATGGTCCGGATCTGGAAAAGATCGTCGATCGATTTTATTTTGGAGGTGGCATGCCGCTCGAAGCACATCCGTGCGTCGGTGTCGCTCATCCCGCTGCCGTTGTCGATCACCTGGACGAGCTCCTTGCCCGCGTCTCTTATAATGAGCTGGATTTCAGTAGCGCCAGCGTCCACCGCATTTTCAAGCAATTCCTTCACCGCCGATGCCGGCCGCTGGATGACTTCGCCCGCTGCTATCTGATTCGCAATATTGTCCGGTAATAAGTTGATGATATCCGCCACTTGCCTGCCTTTTGGCGTAAAGTTAGGAATAAAAAATATTGTTAAATACATGAAGGCGTACAATCCATACAGTTGCTGGTTTCGTACCTTTATGTTGCGTGAACGGAACGACGCATATCCAGATTAACAATTCATATACTTCAAACGTTCTGATAGTAATGCGCAAATTCAATCTGACGCCATGAAGACATGGACCTATCTTTTATTGGTCGCAGGCATGACATTGAGTCATTGCTCCTACTCGCAAAACGGGCCTAAAAAATCATCTATGGAAGAAAAAAAGAATCCGGTGTACTCCCGCTCGGATACTGGTAAAGTCAACCTGACAGACACAGAATGGAAGAAAATCCTGCCGAAAGACGTATACGACATCGCCCGCGACAAGGGTACGGAATGGGCGTTTACCGGTAAATACTGGGATAGCAAAGAAGCGGGGACCTATTACTGTGCTGCGTGTGGCAATCCTTTATTCGTGTCGGACACCAAGTTTGAAAGCGGCTGCGGGTGGCCGAGCTTTTACCAGCCGGTGAGCAAAACGAGCGTGATTTACACGCCCGACAATTCTCATGGGATGCAGCGTACCGAGGTGCAATGCGGCCGTTGTAAGGCGCACCTGGGGCACGTGTTCGACGACGGGCCGCCGCCGACCGGGCTTCGTTACTGCATCAATTCGGTGATCCTGGATTTCGAGAAAGCGAAGGACGCCGAGAAGAAGTTCAACGACAAAGAAAAGTAACCCCCATCCAAAGAACCTGACTGTATGCTGCCGGTGCAAACTCCTTTGCGCCGGCCTTTGGGATATGCAGCCGTTTCATCCCCCGGAAAAAATTCGGTAAATTGTGGAAAAACCTGCTATCCCTTTGAGAAAATTCCTACATATCGGTGCCTGGGTGGTTGGCATGGCGGTGGCCCTGCTGGTGATCCTCCTGCTGGTGGCGCCGACTAAAGTGCACATCGAGCAGTCGGTGTTGATTCATGCGCCGCCTGCCGCCGTTTGGGACCAAACCGCCAGATTCGACCGTTATAATCAATGGAATACGCTCCGCGAGATGGAGCCATCCGCCAAATTCAGGATAGACGGGGTAGATGGAACGGCCGGCGCCTCCACTACCTGGACCGGGAAAAAAATAGGCTACGGCCGCCTGCGCCACCTTTCGCTGACTCCCCACACCGAAATCCGCCAGCAATTAGAGTTTTTCGAGCCCCTCAACGCTGTTTCCGACATCTGTTTCAAATTCGCCGATTCGGCGGGCGGCACCCGCGTAACCTGGAGTATGGACGCGGAGTATCCCCGGCCCAAAAATATCGTGGGTATGTTTATGAAAGACAACCTGGAAACCGACTTCCGGAAGGGTTTGCTGCGCCTGAAGTCCGCTGCGGAGGCGTCCGTTTCGGCGGAGAAAAAATAGTATCATCTGATTGCTAATGAAATAGTGAACGTCCGGCGGGTTGCGTAGGGTGTGTATTGCGCGGATGAAACCGACAGGGCGGCATGGGCATACCGGCGTGCAGGCTGGGGGTAAATTAATTAAGGAAGGATCAGGAGCTGATACCGGCCATTTCGAAGGTATTGGGTTCGAACTCGATGATGTCGTAGACGGCGAGCTGGAACTTATCCATGGGATCTTCGGCCAGGATGGCTTCTACTTCCCGCCGGCTGGAAGCGCGGCAAACGATGATGGAGCCCGTGCGGGGCTTCCGGCGGCCGGTGAGGATAAAGCGCCCGTCGCGCACCTGCTTTTCGAGAAAGGCATTGTGTGCTTCGATATAGTGCTCTATGGCCGCCAGCGGGCGGATGTACTGTAAAAGGATCAGGTACATAAAGGTCAGATATGGTCTTTCAAAAAATGGTTAAAATCCTGAATATCTTCCAAAGGTATGTAAATTGTACAAAGTAATCGAGCCAGGGGCCCGCCGGGCAACAAAAATAGACGCATTAGCAAAAAAGCTTGTATTTTCGTTCCTAATTTTCAAATCCATTTTTCTTAACATCTCTTTCTTTATGAAACGATCGATCCAACAAGCGCTCCTGTTCCTGACAGGCGCCGCGGTTCTTCTGTTAGCCTCGTGCTCCAAAGCTCCTGAACAGGGCAAACACATTCCCAAGAATGCCGCGCTCGTTTTCGGATTCAAATCCAAACAAATCCAGGATAAGCTGGCGAAAGACGGCCTCACCATCGATAAGGTCTTCGAAACCCTCCAGCAGAACGATACTTCCAACAACTACGCGAAAGCACTCGCCGACGCTAAGAACTCCGGCATCGACCTCCAGGGCGACCTGTTCTTCGCCATGATCCCCGGCGAATCCGCAGGCAGCATGTACATGACCGTGATCGCAGACGTAGCCGATGCAGGCAAGCTCGAAGCTTTCATCAAGGAAAAATCCAAAAAGGAAGTGAAAGCCGGCAAAGACTTCAAATTTGTAGAAGACGATAACAACGTGGTAGGCTTCACCGGCAAAACGATGATCGCCGTGGCTTCCGTTGACCAGAGCCGCAGTTACTTCGATGCCGAAGACACGAGCAAACCCGCCACCGGTACCGCCCTCCTCGAAAAACTCTTCACCCTGAAAGCCGACGAGTCCGTTGCTTCCATTGCTTCTTTCAAAGATATCAGCAAGGAAAAAGGCGACATGCTCTTCTGGATGAGCAGCGAATCGCTGTATGGCATCAATGGCGGCAATACTTCCGGTATGGGCGCCCTCATGGCTTCCAACATGAAGAAAATCACCGAAGGCGCCTTCACCACCGCCTCCGCCAACTTCGAAACCGGTAAGATCGATGTGGACATGTATTCCTACGCAAGCAAGGAAATGATGGCCATCATCAAGAAATACCCGATGGAGAAAATCAACCTCGAAAACATCGAGAAATACCCTTCCGACAATATCTTCGGTTATGCCGCCGTTAACTGCGACCTCCGCGTTGTGGGCGAGCTGATCAAACTGATCGGTATGGACGGCCTCGTGAACATGGGCCTCGCTGAAGCCCGCTTCACGCTCGACGACCTGCTGACGGCTTTCAAAGGTGAAATCACCATGGTAGGCTCCGACTTTTCTACCGTTGCCGCGCCCACCGAATGGGACAGCACCCGTACCAAACCGCAGCTCAAATGGATCTTCAGCATGAAGGTTGGCGACAAAGCCGCTTTCGAAAAAGTGATGGCTTCCCCCATGCTGGCCCAGGCGCTCACCAAACAGGGCGATGAATACGTACCCAATATGCCCCTCGGCGACGAATTGTCCGTTTCCATCAACAGCAAACGCGTACTGGCCGGCTCCGACGCCGAACTGATCAAAGCTTATGACGCAGGCAGCGGCAAAGCCAAGCTGGAAGGCGACGCCCTGGACAATGCCAAAGGCAGCATCGGCGCGTTCTACCTGGATGTTGAAAAGATCATGGCCGCCATCCCCGCCAAGGAAATGGATGTTCCGGACAGCATCAGCAACGACATTAAAACCCTCGTGAAATCCATCTCCGCGAAATCCAACGAGATCAGCGGCGACAAATCCCATTCTTCTGCCGTGGTGCTGTTTAAGGATCAATCCAAAAACGCCCTCTCCCAGCTGTTCAACTTCACCAACAAAGTGTACAACTGGACGAACGCCAAGAAGAAAGCAGAAGCTGCCCAGTGGGGCGAATACAACGCTGAAGAAGCGCAAACCGCTACGGATTCCGTGGAAGCAGACGCCGCCATCGCCGCACCTGCCGCAGAATAATCCGCAGATAGCCTTTCAAATATTTCAGGAAGCCGCCTTTTTCACAAGAGGCGGCTTTCTTTTTTTACCTATATTTAAACCTAACATCCGTTTTACAACATGCAGATCGAGCTTTCTGCCGTGGTCCCGGTTCCCCTGCGCGACAGGATCCGGCAGCGGCCTTCGGACATCTGGGACCGGGAGGTTGCTTTCCAACCCCGCCAATTCGTCAAGATCAAGGCCCCTTCAGGAACGGGCAAAACCACGCTCGTTCATTATCTCTACAACATCCGCTACGATTATACCGGCACTATTAAGGCCGACGGCAAGCCCTGGGCACAATATTCCCCCGACCAGCTCGCGGCCATCCGCCAGCAAACCATCTCGGTCGTGTTCCAGGACCTCCGCCTTTTCGACCAGCTGACGGCCGAAGAAAATATTGAACTGAAGCGCGTGATGATCCCGCAACCCATTTATTCCGCCGAAAAAATCCGTGAATTCGCGGAAGTACTCGGCGTAACGCATGTGCTGCAGCAAAGCGCCGCCACGCTGTCGTACGGCGAGCGCCAGCGCATCGCCATCATCCGCTCCCTCATGCAGCCGTTCCAGTGGCTGATGATGGACGAGCCCTTCAGCCACCTCGACGAAGCCAACACCGCCAAAGCGGCCCGGCTGATCGAACAGGAGTGCCGCGCGCGCAATGCCGGCTTCATCCTCACCGATCTCGACCACGACCAGCATTTTCCTTACGACGTAACTTACCAGCTATAGCATGCAATTCAACCGGATTCTAAAGAAAATCATCCGCACCGGCGTAGGCAAAAGCCGCTACTGGATGGCCATAATCGGCCTCGGCGTGGCCATGCTGCTGATCCTGGTGGCGGTACAGGTGCATACCGATTTCAACGAACTGCTGCACGGCAGCCGCAACGAAAATGAAAGAGCCGACTATCTCGTGGTGAACAAAAAGATCACCAACGATATGATGGGCAAGCCAGGGCAAACGGTTTTTACCCCGGAAGAACAGAAGGATTTCGCCGCGCAGCCGTTTGTGGAAGCATTCGGGCCCATTACCGCCGCGCAGTTCAATGTACAGCTGCAGGCCGACCAGCTCGGTTTTTCGACGCTGGCGTTCTTCGAAGCCGTGCCGGATACGTTTCTGGATGTAAAATCTGAAGAGTGGAAGTGGAAAGCCGGCGACCAGTTGCTGCCCATCGTGGTGCCCCGCGATTTCGTGAACATGTTCAACTTCGGGTTCGCGCTGGGGAATGGTATCCCGCAGTTTTCCGAAACTTCTATCCAGAACCTGACGCCGGAAGTGGTGATCACGCAGGGCATGCAACAGGCGAAATTTTTAGGCAAGATCGCGGGATTCTCAGACAGGATTTCCACGGTGCTGGTGCCGCAATCATTTATGGATTGGGCCAATGCAAAATTTGGTTCGGGGGAAGTGAAACTGCCGTCGCGGGTGGTGATACGGGTGAAAGACCCGAGCAGCCTGGAACTGAAAGATTACCTGGAAAAGCATGGTTATTCGACCGATGCGGAGAAAACCAAATACAACAAGATCCGCGGCATCGTGCAAACGATCGTGAGCGTGGTGGGATTTTTCGGACTGGTGCTGCTGATGTTTGCCCTGCTGGTGTTCAGCATGTTTATCCAGCTGGTGATATCATCGTGCAGGAAAGAGATACGGCTGCTGGTGACGCTGGGTGCTTCGCCTCGGCGGCTGCAGCGTTACCTGCTGGGGCAGCTGGTGCCCGTGTACTTCGTGACGGGCGTGATCGCGCTGATCGTGGTGGCGGCGGCGCAGTTCTGGGCCAGCGGTGTACTGGAAAAGCACGGCATGTATGTGGCGCCCTGGCCGGGCGTACTCACATTCGCGGCCACGCTGGGCATCCTGGCGCTGGTGTATTTCGTGAACTGGACCACGGTGCGGAAAGAGATCCAGGCGCATACCTGATATGATGAAAGACGGCTTGATTTTTAAAAATGGAACCACTAACTTGTCTGTTCAAAATCAATCGGCCATGTCATCAAACAAATTCGTGCACGTTGTAAATTTTTATCTGAAACCCGGTCTGAGCGCAGCGGAAATCAGGAAATTTGAAGAAGGCGTGAGCACGCTTGAGAAAATCGAAACCCTGGTCATGTTCAACGTCGGCAAACCCGCCGATACCGACCGCCCGGTGATCGACAAGAGCTACAGCTACTGTCTGCTCACCGTCTTCAACGACGAAGCGGGGCACGACATTTACCAGGAGCATCCCGTACACCTGGCGTTCATCGAGAACTGCAACGCGCTTTGGGATAAAGTTGTCATCTTCGACTCCGTAACTATTCCACAATAAAAACCCGCAACGGAAAGGGAGCCTCATGGCTCCCTTTTTTCCTCTTCCTCAAAATCGAAAGTAATAGTATTCGCTTTATGATCGACCAAACTATGGTGCGGCAGCACGAAAGTAGCTTTGGCCTTTTCCGACTTCAAGACATACCAGGCCGCTAGCCCCATGATCCCCCAGCTGTAAAAGATGCGTATCAGATCCCTGTCGGTAAGGATTTCCGAATAATCGGCCCACATCAGGGACAGCAAGATCACGATCACGCCCAGGCCCTCCACGGCGATAAACATACCGGTCAGCACCCGCGGGAATATATCGCGTTTACGGTAATACAAAACGATACAAAAGACAGTCCCGGCAAAAGAAAGGGTCTGCAGCACAACCATAAAGAACAACATGGCGTAAAGTGGAATGGCCAGTCCTGGTACGGATTCGGTGGTGGTTTTTATCTGCTCCCAGTAATTATCGCCCCAGATCTCCGATTTAATGAGCTCGCTCAGGCTGCCGATCAACCGCATAAACAGGAAAATGCCTACCAGCACCGTGCCGCCGGAAAACAATTGGGGGTATGGCGTCGGGTAAACCGGTGCCAGGGATTTGCGGTATATAAACAACGCGGCTGCCACCCATCCTGCCATTGCGAGCAGGAGCAGGAGCGAGGAAAGGTATTCTACTTCAGAGGCCTGGGATGGTTCCATGAAAAACAATTGAGAATTACGGTACGGGATATTCTTCAATGATCAGGCTATGATGCGGAACGGTGAAGGTTTCGCGGGAGCGATCGGAGAAGTTGATGTAATATAAAAAAATGGACGCTAAAATCCCTACCAGCCCAAATCCCAGCACAAACAGCGGCTCCATTTTGCTGTTGATCAGCAAATGGGCTACCGCCGTGTCGGTCAGGTGTATGATGGCCGAGCCGATGAAAAGCCAGGAAGCCGCTTTGGGGAAGATGTCGCGTTGTTTGAAGAAAAGGTATGTCACGAAAATCGTCGCTACGAAGTTAATCCCGTAGTTAAAAATTTCGATGTAAATAAGGGTGACGCCGGCGCGGAGGGTGCCATGCATACCGTAATTGTAATTCACCTGCTCCCAGAAATTATCCAGCCAGAATTCGCCGGTAAAGAACTGGATCGTTATCCAGATGACGCGGACGATCAGCACGATGGCCACCAGGATCAGGCCTCCGCCGATGGGCCGTGGATCGGGGTCAGCTACGCCGGTGATGATGGAAGATTTGTTGATCGCGCTGGCGCAAATGATGCTGAGTACCACGGCGATAAGGAACACGAAGATGAGTCCGGGGGTGCTGCCCATAACGGCGCAGAAAATGGTAGGGAACATAGGATACAGGGTATGATTTTCGGTTTATAAGCCGAAAGATACCCTGTATCTATAACATTTTCCGTTGATTTTTGGTGGATTACTCGACGGTCAGCGCGTAAACGGCGAAGGTCGCCAGCCAGTGCTCGCCGGCGTAATCGCCGCTGGCTACGTGCGGCAGCGCGGCGCGCAGGTGCCGGGAGGCGAGCTCGCGGATGGCGGGCGCGCGGTCGCCGGCGTGGCGGGCAATGCCATACAGGCGCCAGGCGCGGGACAGATTGAGGCCGTCGAGGTGTACGAGTTTACCATCGGTACGGTCGTTCACCGTGGCGATATGGAACAGCGGCTCCTGTTTGAAAAGCCCTGGCAGGAAGCGCTTCAGCCAAACTTTGTATTCCGCTCCGGGGAGGATGCGCCACATGAGGTCGGCTTCTTCGAGGCAGGGCGAAAGGAAGTCGTAGCCGCCGGGTTCCCAGCTGGCGGGGCAGTCGCGGTCGTTGGCGTAGAACCGCATGGCCGCGCCGCGGATGGAAGACTGCAGGGCCGTGTCTTTGGCGGTGGCAGCGTAGTCCCAGGCGAGGCGGAGGCCGAAAGCGAGGTTGGTATGCTCGCCTACGCGGATGGGATAGGCGATCTTTTTGAGGAAATCGCGCCAGGAGTTGCTGAAATACCGGGCCATGGGCGCGATATTGCGGGAAAGCTCCCGGGCAAAGGGATCGTTCCAGGTCAGCAGCTCGTTCTGCAGTTGGAGCAGCCAGCTCCACCCGTAAATTCTCTCGAAACCTTTGTTTTCCTTATTGGCGAAAAGCAACAGCTCTTTGCGGATATTGTCGGCCGTGAGGTTCTGCGACAGCTTCTCCCGGATCAGCGCGGCATCCGGCAGGTTGGGATACGTTTTCAGCAGGCGCACCAGCATCCAATGGCCATGCACGCTGCTATGCCAGTCGAAGCACCCGTAAAACGCGGGATGATACTCGATCGGTTTCTGAACGAGGCCCGAATCTGAGAAAACGATGCCCGTTTTGTAAGGGAACTCATGCTGCATGCATTTCAGCGGGAGGCCCGAAAGATGCACAGCCCCGGCCTGCGTGAGGCGGAGGATGCCGTTTTGTTCGTCGTAAAATTTCGTCTGTGCGTTAACGGTGGTAAAAGCCAGGAGTCCGGCCAGCAGGAAAGTCGCTCTCATCATAGGTTACCGGTTCAGAATTAGTTTGATGTAAAAAGATGGTTTGGTTAGTTTTTTACGGAGATCCACTTCGTAGAACATGCTGGAAATGACGTCGCGGAGTTGTTTGTTGCGGGTGCCGGCTTTCATGAGCAGGTTGAAGAGGCGCGGATAACGGACGAGCTTTTGCAGCTTCGTGCTGAGCCGCAGCTCGGCCCCGAGGACGCGCTGGATAGAAGCGTCGTAAGCCAGTAATTTCTCCGCCGAAAAATCCCCGGACTGCAAACATTCCGCGGCTTGCTTCGCCGCGATCCCGCCACTGTAAATGGCGTTGCCGATGCCTTCGCCGGTAAAGGGATCGATGAGGAAAGCCGCATCGCCCACCAGCATCCAGCGCTCGCCGGAAAGGCGGCGGGAGCGGGAGCCCAGCGGCAGGCCGTACCCTTCTACGGGGCTCACGGGCCTGGCCGACCGGAACCTTTCCGAGAAAACCGGGTCAGATGCGAGGGTTTCGTGCAGGAGGGTTTTGAGGTTCACCTTGCGGCGGCGCATCGTGTCGGACGGCATATCGATCCCGACGTTGGCTTCTCCGTTGGGCAGCGGGAAAATCCAGAGGTACCCCGGCAGGAGGTTCTTCAGGAAATGCAGCTCGATGTAACTGTGATCGTGCATACCCGTCACCCCGGTATAATAAGCCCTTACGCCCGCGGCGTAATGCTTCGGCTCCATGCGGATGCCGGCCACGTCTTTCGTAAATGCGGAATGCGCGCCGTTCGCCACGATGATCATTTGGGCGGAGATGCGCAAGGTGCCTTTCGCGTCGGAAAGCTCGTAGCCGCCCGCCGTTTGCGTGTAATTATCGATGGACTTGCCTTCTATCAGCTGCACATGTTGGCATTGCTTCAGCTCATCGACGAGGAAATTATCAAAATGAATCCGCTTGCAGACGAAGCCGATGGGCGCATCGGCGGCGGGATTGTAATTCGGTTTGTAGGGAACGTCCATCCCGGTACGGCCGGGCGCCACGAACGTTACGCCCCAGCTGTTCTCCTTTTCGGCAAACGCCTGCAGCCGCTGCCCGATGGCGGGGTCGATGCGGTTGAGCCCGGCAATGACTTTACCGCTCAGCCCGTCGCCGCAAACCTTGTCGCGGGGGAAAACGGCCTTGTCGACCACCACGCAGGGGATTCCCAGCCGGTCGAGCTGAAGCGCTGCGGCCGCGCCGCCGGGGCCAGCTCCGATAATACATACATCCGTGATTATCATAACCGGCAAGATACATATTCTGCCGCCGCCCCGGAAAATTTATCTTTGCGGCAAACCTGATCTTATGTTTGGAGATTTGTTCGGAAAGCTGCAGGAAGCGCAGCAGAAAATGCAGGAAAGCAAAGAGCGCCTGCGGCACATCCTGGTCGACGGTGAAGCCGGCGACGGAACCGTAAAAGTGGTGGTAACAGGCGGCCGCGAAGTGCGGAGCGTGGAGATCGACCCGGTTTTGCTGGTGGCCGACCGCAAGGAGGAACTGGAAGACCTGCTCATCACGGCGCTGAACCGCGCACTGAAACAGGCCGAGGAAACCTGGGAAGCGGAAATGAAAGGCATGGCCGGCGGAATGCTCGGCGGCATGGGCCTTCCCGGGATGTAAGGATAAAAAAAGAACCGGGCTGTAATGGCCCGGTTCCGTTATCCTTATTGCGTTATTCTACAATTCATCAGTTAACCTCTTCAGCTTTCAGCATCTTCTGGAACTTCTTCCGCTCTTCTTCGTCAAGGATGGTTTTGCGCATACGGATGTGGTTCGGAGTTACCTCGATGCATTCGTCCTGCTGAATGTACTCCATACATTCTTCCAATGTCATGAGAATCTTGGGTGCGATATTGGTAGCCGCGTCGCTTCCGCTCGCGCGCATGTTCGTCAGTTTCTTGCCTTCGTTGGGGTTTACCACGAGATCGCCGGGTTTGTTGGTTTCGCCGATGATCATGCCACGGTAAACTTCTTCTCCCGGATCCACGAAGAAGGAACCACGGTCCTGCAGTTTATCGAGGGAGTAACCGGTGGTGGTACCTGCTTCTTTGGCAACGAGAACACCATTGCTGCGGCCGGGGATGGGGCCTTTCCAGGGTTTGTAATCGTTGAAGCGGTGAGCCATTACAGCTTCGCCGGCGGTGTTGGTCAGCATCTGGGTACGCAGGCCGATGAGGCCGCGGGAAGGAATTTCGAATTCCAGGTGCTGCATTTCACCTTTGGTTTCCATGATGAGCATTTCACCTTTGCGGCGGGTCACCAGGTCGATCACTTTGGAAGCGAATTCCTGGGGAACGTCTACCACGAGGGTTTCATAAGGCTCGCATTTCTTGCCGTCGATGTGCTTGAGGATTACCTGGGGCTGGCCTACGGTCAGCTCGTAACCTTCGCGGCGCATGGTTTCCACGAGAACGCCGAGGTGGAGGATACCGCGGCCGTACACCAGGAAGGAGTCGGCGGAATCGGTGTCTACTACACGGAGGGCGAGGTTTTTCTCGGTTTCTTTGACGAGGCGGTCGCGCAGGTGACGGGAGGTCACAAACTTACCGTCTTTACCGAAGAAAGGCGAGTTGTTGATGGAGAACAGCATGTTCATGGTGGGCTCGTCTACGCTGATAACGGGCAGGGCTTCGGGATTTTCGAAGTCAGCGATGGTGTCGCCGATACCGAAGTCTTCGAGGCCTACCACGGCGCAGATATCGCCGGGATACACTTCTGTTACTTTCTTTTTGCCGAGGGATTCGAAGATGTACAGCTCGCGAACGCGGGATTTTTTAATCGAACCGTCTACCTGCACCAGCGAAATGGGCATGTTTTCGTAGATTTTACCGCGGGTCACTTTACCTACGGCGATACGGCCGAGGAAGGTACTATAGTCGAGAGAGGTGATTTGAAGCTGAAGGGAACCTTCTGCGATCTTGGGTTCCGGAACGTGTGTCAGGATACCATCGAGCAGGGGGATAATGTCTTCACGGGGAGTCAGCGAATCGTTGAACCAGCCATTCTTGCCGGAACCGTAATAGGTCGGGAAGTTCAGCTGTTCTTCGGTTGCGTCCAGGTTAAAGAAAAGTTCAAAAACGGCGTCATGTACTTCGTCAGGGCGGCAGTTCGGTTTGTCCACCTTGTTAATTACAACGATCGGTTTCAGGTTGAGCTGCAATGCTTTCTGCAGTACGAAGCGGGTCTGCGGCATGGGGCCTTCGAAGGCATCCACCAGCAGGATCACACCGTCCGCCATTTTCAATACGCGCTCTACCTCACCACCGAAGTCGGCGTGGCCCGGGGTATCGATAACGTTGATCTTCACTCCTTTATATTCAACAGATACGTTTTTGGACAAGATGGTAATACCGCGTTCCCTTTCCAGATCATTATTATCCATGATCAGGTCTCCCGTTTCCTGGTTGGCCCGGAAGACGTTCGTAGAATGTAAGATTTTGTCTACCAGGGTCGTTTTGCCGTGGTCTACGTGCGCGATGATAGCGATGTTTCTGATTTGCATGACAATGAGTAATTTAGCCGTTTCCGAACCCCTACCCGGTATCATGTTTTAACCGGAGAAACCCGAAAGAAGGCGCAAAGGTACGAATAATCATGCGAATTTGGTGCCACCCTGTCATAAATAACCCGGAAATAACAGATTCCGGACATTTGTCCAAGTGGCTGCAAGCGAAGGAAATATGAATGGTTGATTTACTGTATGAATGTCGTCAGTTTGGTGCGGAACGTATGCCCAGCGCGGCCTCTAGCTGACGGAACGACTGCTGATTGGCAGGGTTGTCCAGCGCCCGCGCGATGTCCAGCTTCTCCCTGGGCGTCAGGTGCCAGCTCAGGGCCGCCGCCTTATCCGCCTGCTGCGGAACATACTGGAAAATCAGCCTCGTGAACTTCCCCGGGAAATTCCCTTCCATATAATTAATGAGATGGTCCTGGTCGAAATCCTGCATGCTAGTCCAGTGGCGCTGCATGGAAAATAAGGGCTCGAAAAGCAAATCGCCCAGGTCTTTCTTCTGTTTGATGGGTGACACATCGTTTTTCCGCGAATCGCGCAGCTGGATGAAAATCACCCCGCCCGTATTTTCATTGATCCACTCCCGGAAATTATACAGGAAGCGCAAACTCGTTTCCTGACCGAAGTTATCGCTGATGCCCGCATCCATCACATCCACGATAGGGTTGCTGGGCAGGAAAACATTCGGCAACACGTACGGGAAAGTGGCGCTCATGCGGATGGCGCTCGTGACCCGCAGTTCCTGCGCGTCCTGGTTGG
>NZ_CALNBI010000242.1 GCF_937874145.1 uncultured Chitinophaga sp.
ACTTGTAACCTGGTGGATGATACGACAGGGTATATTCAAATCATGCCCGGTCCTACCGCGGCATACACCTATCTGCCCACCAAAGCCGTGGAAAACACGCCCACTACATTTACGAACCAATCTGTGGACGCGGTACGCTACCGTTGGGACTTCGGCGACGGGAATATTTCCTACGATCCGAACCCCACGCACCAGTACCTCCGGTCCGGCATATATGAAGTTTGCCTCACGGCCTACACCGAATATGGATGTGAAGACACGGTGTGCCAGGAGGTCCAGGCGATTGTAAATCCATTGTACGATGTTCCCACGGCCTTTTCCCCGAACGGCGACGGCATTAACGATAAGTGGGAAATCAAAGGTTTCGGTATCGTGCGGTATGATATGAAAGTATTTAACCGCTGGGGCCAGCTGATGTTCCAGTCGAACGATCAGCGCCTGGGTTGGGATGGCCGGTTCAACGGAACCGTGCAGCCGATGGATGCGTATGCCTTTGTATTGAACGCGGAATTTACGGACGGGAACAAAATCACCAAAACAGGAAACGTAACATTGTTAAGATAAGCGGGTTATGAGAAAAGCAGGGTACCATATTTTCCTAGTTTGTTGCCTCGCGGCAGCCTTCCCGGCGGCCGCGCAAGACTTGCATTTTTCGCAGTTCTTCAATTCACCATTGTCTACCAACCCGGCTAATACCGGATTTATTCCGGACGGCAACTACCGGATCGGCATCAATTACCGCAACCAGTGGGCTACGATCCCTGTGCCGTACAAGACCATGTCGGCATTCGGTGACTTCCAGCTCCTGCGCGACCGGCTTACTTACGGCTGGGTGGGCGTGGGCGGTATGATCATGCGCGACGTGGCGGGCAGCGGCAACCTGACGAGCACCAAGGCATACGGGTCCGTGGCTTACCACCAGCTCCTCGGCCAGAGCAGCCTGCTTTCGGCCGGGTTCAATGTCGGGTATGCCGACAAGCGCGTGGACCTGAGCAAACTGACGTTCGGCTCGCAATGGAACGGTAATTTCTTCGATTCGCAGATGTTTTCAGGAGAGCCGTTTACATCAGCCTCCGTGGGATATCTCGACCTGCAGGTGGGTATGAATTATGCGTTCTTCCCGAACGAGCTGGTGTATGTAAATGGCGGATTTTCGGTGCATCACGTCAACACGCCCCGCGAGTCCTTCTACGACGGCAATAATAAAATCGACCGCCGTTATATCGGCTTCCTCAATGCCAGCCTGAAGATGAGCGACAAGGTGATCCTCAATCCCGGCGCTTATTACTCCCGGCAGGCCAACGTCAGCGAAACGATGCTGGGTGCTTATGCGGCCTATAACCTTTCCGGCGACGGCACGCAGCAGCTCTTCGGCGGTGCTTATTACCGGCTGAAAGATGCGGCGGCGTTGCTGGTAGGGTACCAGGTTTCCAACTTCAGGCTGATGTTCAATTACGACGTTACGACCAGCGCGCTGTCGGCGGCGAATAAGCGGCAGGGAGCTTACGAGCTCAGCCTGCTGTATGTAGGTTTGTACCCCAACCGGAGCTTCTCCCACGCCAAACGGTATACGCTCTGCCCGTCTTTCTGATAAGGAATTCGTTAAAGTTGAACGGCCGACGGGAAAAAACAGATAAATTAGCCTCGTAAAAAATTGGAGCACATGAAAAGGATTTGCCTGATAGCTGCGGTATTCCTGCTTTCCATGCAGGCGGTGATGGCGCAATCGCCCTACAGGGTTGATACAGCGCGCGGTTTCGACCCGTCGAAACTGATGGTGGGAGGGAACTTCGGTTTCGCGTTCGGGAACTACTCGCTGGTGAATGTATCGCCGATGATTGGTTATCGCTTCAGCCCCAAAGCCGCAGCCGGCATCAGTATCAATGCGCAATTTACCTGGGAGAAATACCGGAATGGAAGTTATGAGGTTAAAGATAATTCCACCATTCTCGGCGGAGGCATCTGGGGCCGGTATTACCCGCTCGAAATGCTTTTCGTTCACGCCCAGCCGGAATACAATTCCATCAGCTTCAAAAGCCAGGTCTATTCCGATCCCCGGCAGACGTTCAAAGAACGCTATGGCGCCCCCAGCCTCCTGCTGGGCGGCGGTTACGCCCAGCCTATCGGCGGAAATTCCGCCCTGGTGATCATGTTGCTTTACGATGTACTGCAGGACGAAAACTCCCCTTACCGCAATCGCCCCGTCTTTTCCATCGGCGGGAATTTCGGTTTTTAAAATCTCTGTTAAGAGTTAATCAACACTAAACTTTATTTACAAATACTGCTATATTTGTTGCATGTACCAGCAAGCAGATACCGCAGTAATCGGCGCAGGCATCGTTGGCCTGGCCACCGCGTACCATCTCGCCCTGAAAGGGAAGAAGGTGGTGGTCTTCGAACGCAATCCCCGCGCCCTGGGCGCTTCCTTCCGCAACTTCGGCCTCTTCTGGACGCTGGGCCAGAAGCAGGGGCACATTTACGACCGCGCACTCTACGGCCGTTCCGTCTGGCAACATGTGGCAAAATCGTCGGGGCTCGCACTGGAAGAAAATGGCTCCATGCTGCTGGCATACCATGCCGACGAAGCCGGCGTCATGGAAGAATTCGCGCATAGCACCGGTATCCGATGCGAATTGCTGACGCCCGATGCCGCACGTTCCCGCAGCAGCGCCTTCCGGCCGGAAGGGCTTAAAGCGGCGTTGTATAGCCCGCTCGAGATGACCGTCAACCCCCGCGAAGCCAGCGCCCGCCTGGCAGCCTGGCTCGAAAGCGCCCATGGCGTCACGTTCCGGTATAACACACCCGTCAACGGCATCCAGCTCCCGCATATCGAAACGAAAGACGAAAAGTGGAAGGTAGACCGTGTGTTCGTATGCAGCGGGTATGATTTCGAAACCCTGTATCCTGAGATATTCGCAGCCGCGCCCCTTACACGCTGCAAGCTCCAGATGCTGCGCACCGTTCCCCAACCCGGCGGCTGGAAGCTGGGGCCGGCGCTGGTTACAGGCATGTCGATGCTGCACT
Source organism: uncultured Chitinophaga sp. (assembly GCF_937874145.1). Classification (GTDB taxonomy): domain Bacteria; phylum Bacteroidota; class Bacteroidia; order Chitinophagales; family Chitinophagaceae; genus Chitinophaga. The sequence goes on from NZ_CALNBI010000242.1 coordinate 3,025, forward strand.
ATGCTTCGTTCGCGCACTGCCCTGGCCTGGCGGCGGTGAAGCAACGCGTGGAAGCCACGCTGCCGGAATACGTGAAATACGGCATCCATCTCATGGTTACCCAGAACGGGGCAGGGGAGCTGTCGCTCGGGGATTCCCATGAATACGGCTGGGAGGTAGACCCCTTCGACAAGGAGCACATTTCCCGCCTCATCCTTCAATTCATCAGCACTTTCCTCCACGCGCCCACCATGGACATCCAGGAGCGCTGGCACGGCATATACCCGAAACTCACCAACGGCGAACACGATCTCGTGCTGCACCCGCTGCCCGGCGTCACCATCGTGAACGGGCTCGGAGGGGCCGGCATGACGCTGTCGTTCGGCCTCGCGCGCGACGTGACCGCCGTGGAATGATTTCCCGTATTTGTGATAAGCAACAAGGACCCGCTCTCCAGCCGGTCCTTTTTTTGTGCGATTTTAACCCCGAAATCCCTATTTTTAGTTGTTTAAAACATATCTGAATCCTGATGTCGCCAATATCACCGGGGCTTTTCGTCCTTTTTATTGCCAGCTATTTTATCCTGCTCCTGTTAGTTTCTTACTTCACCACCCGAAAGGTGGACGAGCAGTCGTATTTCATCGGCAACCGCAACTCCGTTTGGTATCTCGTAGCCATCGGGATGATCAGCGATTCCCTTTCCGGCGTTACTTTCATCTCCGTGCCGGGCAAAGTGGAAGTAGCTTCCTTTTCTTACCTGCAAACGATCCTGGGTTATATCCTCGGCTACGTGGTGATCGCCACGGTGCTGCTGCCCCTGTATTATAACCGCAACCTCCCGTCGATCTACACTTACCTCCAGCAACGCTTCGGGCCGGTAACGCAGAAGACGGGCGCGATGTTCTTCATCCTGTCGAGGCTGGTAGGCGCGGCCGCGCGGCTGTTCCTCGTGGCAGGCGTGCTACAGCTGTTCGTCTTCGATTATTACAACATCCCGTTTGCGCTATCCGTTTCCATCATGATCCTGCTGATGCTGGTGTACACCTATCGCGGGGGGATCAAAACCCTGGTGTGGACGGACGCTATGCAGTCCACTTTCCTGCTCCTCGCCGTGGTGCTCACCATCATCGTGATCTGCCGCGACCTCAACTGGGGGCTGGGCGACCTGGTGAGCAACGTGGTGAGCAGCCCGCATTCCCGCACATTTTTCTGGGACTGGAAGGCCAGCAATTTCTTCCCTAAAGAATTTTTCGGCGGGATGATGATCGCGGTAACCATGACCGGGCTGGATCAGAACATGATGCAGAAGAATCTCAGCTGCCGCAGCCTGAAGGAAGCGCAGAAGAACATTTATTCCTTCAGCATCATGCAGCTCGTAGTGAACGTGTTTTTCCTCAGCCTGGGTATCCTGTTGTATCAATACCTGCACGCCAACAACATCCCGATGCCGCTGACGGGCAAGGGGGCTCCGGCCACCGACCAGGTTTTCCCCCTGCTGGCTTTGCAGCACCTGGGCACTTTCGCTTCCGTGATTTTTATCGTGGGATTGACGGCCGCCACGTTCTCCAGTGCAGACAGTGTGCTGACCACCCTCACGACTTCTTTCTATATCGATATTCTCGGTTACCCGACAGACGGTATCGATGCGCGCCGCAAACGGATCAAGAACGCGATCCATGTGGGGTGCGCGGTGGCGTTGTTGCTCACGATATTATTGTTCAGGGAATTCAACAACGACGCGATCATCGATTCCGTACTGTTCCTGGCAACGATTACTTACGGGCCGATGCTGGGGCTCTTCGCTTTCGGGATTCTGAACAAGCGGCCCATCCTGGATTACGGCTCACTCATCGTATGCCTCATCGCGCCCTTGCTTTGCTTCTTCCTGAAACAGTATTCGATGGATTTGCTTGGCGGATATAAATTCGGGAACGAGTTGCTGATCGTAAACGGCATGTTTACGTATGTCGGTTTATGGTTGTTTTCCCGGAAGAAGGCGGACGCCCTGCCCGCAATGCAGTAAAAAAATGTAGATTACAATACCAAAACGCATAGCAGATGAATGATTCGTTAAAGAATTTGAAAATGCGCGACTGGACGGAAACGAAAGCGCATTCCAGCTGGCAGATTTTCAAGATCATGGCCGAATTCGTGGAAGGATTTGAAGCCCTCGCCAAGATTGGTCCCTGTATTTCGATATTCGGCTCCGCCCGCACCCGTTCCGGCAACGTGTATTATGAACTGGCCTGTGAAATAGCCCGGCGCCTCGCGGAAGAAGGCTTCGGCATCATCTCCGGCGGCGGCCCCGGCATCATGGAAGCCGCCAACAAAGGCGCGCAACTGGCAGACGGCACCAGCGTGGGGCTGAACATCACCCTGCCGCACGAACAATACGCCAACCCTTATCTCGACCGCGATAAAAGCCTCAACTTCGATTACTTCTTCGTGCGTAAAGTCATGTTCACGAAATATTCCCAGGGCTTCGTGATGATGCCCGGCGGCTTCGGCACGATGGACGAATTCTTTGAAGTGGCTACCCTCATCCAAACGAAGAAGATGACGGAAACGCCCCTGGTGCTCGTGGGGAAAGAATATTGGAGCGGCCTGCTCGAATGGATCGACACCACGATGATGAAAAAAGAAAGCAATATCCACCCCGAAGACCTCAACCTGCTGAAGGTGTTCGACACGGCAGACGAGGTAGTGGAATACTTCCGCGTGTTCTACGCTTCCAACAAACTCAGGCCCAATTTTTAGATTATTTATATGTTATATACACATGAATAATATTCATGAATGATTTTGAAATTGCATATATATTTATAAAGCCACAGCCTGTAACGGACCGTTAAAGAAATTATATATGGTCAAAAGTTGTGTCTTTTAATGGTTAACATGGGGTAAAGAGCCTGGTATTACTATCAGGCTCGATTTATTTTCAGTCCTTCACATATATCGCTTTTACTTGATAATTGCTTAGGTTTGCAAAAAAATACGGCATGGAGGTAATACCGGGGGATATACAGGCGTTTGCAGAGAAGTACACTACACGTGAAGCGGACCTGCTGTATCGCCTCCAAAGGGAAACCTACCTGAAGGTGGACCAGCCGCATATGCTGAGTGGTCATGTGCAGGGTGTTTTTTTGTCGATGGTGAGCCACATGATGCGGCCACGCCGTATCCTTGAAATCGGTACCTACACCGGGTATTCGGCCATCTGCCTGGCGCAGGGGCTTGCTGAAGACGGGATGCTGCATACCATCGATGTGAATGAAGAGCTGGAAGACATGGCGGCCCGCTATATCGCGGAAGCCGGTCTTACCCCAAAAATCACCCAGCATATCGGCAAAGCGGCGGAGATCATCCCGCAGCTGCAGGAAACCTTCGACCTTGTTTTCATTGACGCGGACAAGGCCGGTTATGGCATGTACTTCGATATGGTGTGGGAGAAGCTGCGGCCCGGCGGTTTCATGCTGGCCGACAATGTGCTGTACCATGGCGAAGTGGTATTGCCGGAAACCGAACAGAGCAACAATGCCAAAGCCATGGTCCGCTTCGTGGAAAAGGCGGTGGCAGACGAGCGTGCGGAAACGCTGCTGCTCACCCTGCGAGATGGCGTACAGCTCATCCGCAAAAAATAACAAGACCCATTAAATTCGACATATAATGCAAGTGAAGTCATACTGCCTGGCAATCTGTTTGCTGCTTGGCGGAGCCATACGAAGCGCCGCACAGAACATCAGCACCCAACAGTACATCGACACGTACAAACTCATCGCCATAGAAGAGATGCGCCGCTCCGGCGTGCCGGCCGCCATCAAGCTCGCGCAGGGTATCCTGGAAACGCAGTCCGGCAACAGCTGGCTCGTACAGAACAGTCATAACCACTTCGGCATTAAATGCAAGAACAACTGGACGGGCCCTTCCGTTGCGTATGACGACGACGAGCGGGGCGAGTGCTTCCGCAAATACGGATCTCCCGCCGAGTCCTGGAAAGACCATTCCGAATTCCTCCGCAACAATCCCCGGTACAAATTCCTGTTCGACCTCAACCCGAACGATTACAAAGCTTGGGCCTACGGACTGAAGACCGCAGGCTATGCTACCAGCCGCACCTATCCGCAGCAGCTCATCCAGCTGATCGAAACATACCAGCTCCAGCAATACACGGACATCGCCATGGGTAAAGGCGACATCCGCGCGAAAGACTTATTTGCCGGAGACCCCGGTTCCTACGCCCCCGCGCAGCAGCCGAAAACTTCCCGCCCGGTGGTGGCCGCCGCCGCGCCCGCGAAGAAGTACCCTGAAACCGGCGAGTTCCGCATCAACAATCGCAAAGCCATCTTTGTTAAGAAGGGAACGGCGCTCATCCAGGTAGCGGCCGCTAAAGACATCCGCCTGAGCTCTTTGCTCAAATACAATGATCTCCCGGCCGACGTGCCACTGGAAAAAGATATGGTCATCTTCCTCCAGGGCAAAAGCAAGCGCGGCAGCAACGATTTCCACATCGTAGCCCCCGGCGAATCCCTGCACGATATATCCCAGGCCGAAGGCGTGCAGCTCCGCTGGTTACGCCGCCGCAACAAGCTCGAGGAAGGCGAACAGCCCGCGGCAGGCGAGCGCATCGCGCTGGATGGCTATGCTTCATCCAAACCCCGCCTCGGCAGCAATTCCGTGGCTATGGTAGATGAGCACGAAGACCTGAAGCCCCGCGAGATCATCCGGGATATCAAGAAAGAAATCGAAAAAGCCTCCGCGCAGGCGCCCGTAGCGGAAAACAGGCCGGCCACCCCGCCGCCCGCCCCGGAGAAAACTTCGCAGGCGCTGCCCCCCGGCATGATCGAAGACCTCAAGAAAGCAGGCGCGCAAACCACCGCCCGCGAACAATACCATACCGTTGGCGAAAAGGAAACACTGTACAGCATTTCCCGCCGCTACGGCTGCACCGTCCCGCAACTCCAGGAATGGAACAACCTGCAGGACAACGGCATCAAAATCGGCCAGCAACTGGTCGTGAAAAAATAACCGCTAAACCGATAAAACACGATGATCCAGGTACATGATAAAAAGTTCGTCCCTTATATCACGGAAGAGAAACTGCAGGCGCGCATTAAAGAACTGGCGCAACAGATCAGCCTCGACCTCGAAGGGAAAAAACCGCTTTTTATCGCCATCCTCAACGGGTCGTTCATGTTCGCCGCGGATATCTTCAAACACCTCACCATCGAGGCCGAAATCTCTTTTATCAAACTTGCTTCCTATAAAGGCACGAAGTCGACCGGCAACGTAATAACCGCCATCGGGCTCGACGAAGACCTGTACGGCCGCACCGTCGTGATCATAGAAGATATCGTGGATACCGGCAAAACCCTCAGCCAGTTCCTGCCCCAGCTGGAGCACCAGCAACCCGAAAAACTCATGGTGGTTTCGCTGCTCACCAAGCCGGAAGCCATGACCCATCCCGTCCACATCGACTACCTGGGCTTTTCCGTTCCCAATAAATTCCTCCTCGGCTATGGCCTCGATTATGATGGCCTGGGCCGCAATCTCCCTGAAATCTACCAGCTGTCCGAGTAATTTTTAGCCCCTGCGGCCGCCGGATCAAAGAATTGCTTACATTTATACATCGGTGTATGTAAAATATTTCGATGTATAAACTCCTCATGATGTTCCTCTGTGCAAGCTGGAGCATGATTGGAGTGGCACAACAGCGAAAAGTGGTGACCGGCGCCGTGCAGGATAGCATCCGGCACGATCCGGTCAAAGGCGTGAGGGTCACCGCATGGCCGGATACCGTTTCCGTACAGACGAATCAATACGGTTTATTCAGACTGGAAGTTCCCGGCAGCAGCACCCACCTGGTTTTCGATCACCCCGGATACGCACGAAAGCTTGTGCCGCTCCAGCATGACCGCATGCTCATCGAACTGAGCCCCCTGAAGAAAATTCCAGATGCCAGCAACGACATTGCGCAGGCAAAAGCCCGTGCGCGCTATGCCCATAGCACCAATCCCAATTACAGCAATCTCGGCGTCGCCATCACCAACTTTTATGATGAAACCTATGGCCGCCTTTATGAGAATAAATTCGTGGAAACGGCCCAAAAGCCCGTGTCCGACTTCGCGCTGGATGTGGATCGCGCCGCTTACAGCAATATGCGCCGCTTCGCCCGGCTGAAGCAGCCCGTGCCCGTGGATGCCGTGCGGATCGAGGAGATGTTGAACTACTTCCATTATAGCTACCCGCTGCCGCGGCACGATTCCCTCTTCGCCATGTACAGCCATTACACCGACTGCCCCTGGGAGCCCCGGCACAACCTGCTCCAGGTAGCGGTGCGGGCCAAAAAGATCGAAACCGACAGCCTCCCCGCCAGCAACCTCGTGTTCCTGATCGATTGCTCGGGCAGCATGGGTACGCCCAATAAACTCCCGCTGCTGCAGGCAGCCTTCCGTGTGCTGGTGAACAACCTCCGCCCGCGGGATAAGGTAGCCATCGTGGCCTATGCGGGCACGCCCGGACTGGTGCTTCCCTGCACGCCCGGCAACCAGAAAGAAAAGATCCTTCAGTCCATCGATTACCTGAGCGCCGGCGGCGCCACCGGGGGAGAGGCCGCCATCAAAATGGCCTATAAAATCGCTATGGAGAATTTCATCAGCGGTGGTAACAACCGGGTGATCATGGCTACCGACGGCGACTTCAACGTTGGGCAAACCAGCGACCAGGATATGGAGGACCTGATCGCGATGCAGAAGGAGGGCGGTGTATTGCTCACCTGTCTCGGTTTCGGGATGAAGGATTACAAGGATTCGAAACTGGAAACCCTCGCCAGCAAAGGCAACGGAAACTTTGCGTATATCGACGACCTGGAGGAAGCCAATAAAGTTTTCGCGCGGGAATTCGGTTCCACGCTTTTCACCATCGCGCGCGACGTGCATGCGCAGGTGACCTTTGATCCCATGCGGGTGAAGGCTTACCGGTTGCTGGGGTATGAAAATAAAATCCTCAAAGATGACAGTTCCGACAGCCTGAAAGTGACCGGCGGGATCGTGGGCTCAGGGCACTGCGTGGTGGCGATGTATGAAATCACGCCCATGGAACCTGATCCCGGGGGGACGCTGGCCACGGTTACGCTCACCTACCGCCCCGACGGCGATCCGCAAACCTACCGCCTCGAAGAAACGATCGATAACAGCGTTGCGCGTTTCCTGGAATCTTCCGCCGACTGCCGGTTTGCCGCTTCCGTAGGTTTGTTTGGCATGCTGTTGCGCAAATCCCAATACGCCGGCAAAGGCAACACCGACATGGTCACCCGCATCGCGAAGCACGCGCTGGGCCCGGATCCGGGAGGGTATCGCGGCGAGTTTTTGAAACTCATCAAACAGCTGAAAAAAAATACCGGATGGCTGAAATAATGCTATGATACCGCGTTGCCCGCGGCTGGCCTGGTTTTCCAAAAGAAAGTGCCGATCAGCATCCCGGCGATGCTCCAGACCAATCCCACGAACAGCGGCGGCGTCGTTGTTTCCATCCATTCCGCATAAATATATCCTGCAGTTCCCAACACGATAGACAAGTTGGCGCCCATTTCGTTGGCGCGTTTCCAGTACAATCCAGCGGTAAGCGGCACGAACAGCGATACGAGGCTGAGCACGGAAGAAGAAGCCACCAGTTCGTAAATATCCTGCGATGCAAAGGCCATGGCTATGGCAATAGCGGATACCGCAACAACCGATAGCCGGATGATGAGCAGGAACTTTTTATCGCTGATATCGTGGAAGAACGGTTTGACGAGATTCTCGCCCAACACGGTAGCGGGAGCGAGGATGGCGCCGCTGGTCGTGCTCATGATGGCGGAGAGCAGCGCGCCGAAAAAGAGGATCTGGATGAAGAGATTGCCATGCTGCATTACCATGTCGGGCAGGATGGTGGCCGTATCGCCGGCTGCGAGATCAGGGTACAGCTGTTGCGCGCAGAGCACGATCAGGAGCGGCAGGGAGCCGATTACCAGGTACATCAGCGCGCCGAGGTAGGAACTGTATTGCGCCACCCGCTCGCTTTTGGAGCTCATCAGTCTTTGAAAAACGTCCTGCTGCGGAATGGAGCCCAGCCCGATCGTGAACCACGCGGCCATGTAATGCAGCCAGCTGTTCCAGTCGCGGTCGGGGAAGAAGCGGAAAGTGCCTGCCGGCGCGCGCTCCCCGACAGTGGTTAAGCCTCCCGCAGCATCCACGACGATGTAGGTGATGACGAGAATGCCCGCGATGATCATGATCGTTTGGATGAAATCAGTAATGGAAACCGACCACATCCCGCCCATATACGTGTAACCCATGACGATGATCCCGCTGGCGACCATGGCCATTTCGGTAGAAATTCCCATCACGGTATTGATCACGATCCCCATGGCCACGATCTGCGCTGCGATCCAGCCGAAGTAGGAGGGGATCATCAGCAAAGCGGACACGATTTCCGCCTTCCTGCCAAACCGCACCCTGAAATAATCGCAGAAAGTAAGTACGTTCTGGCGGTACAGCCTCCGCGCATAGAACAATCCCACCAGCAACAGGCACAACGACGCCCCGAACGGATCTTCGATCACGCCCAGCAGGCCATGCTGCGCGAACTCGCTCGTGGCTCCCAGCATCGTCTCTGATCCGAACCAGGTAGCGAAGATCACGCAGGTGCTGATGCCCAGGGGCAGGCTGCGGCCCGCCACCACAAAGTCGCTGGCGGTTTTGACCTTCAGGGCCGCCCACCTTCCTATCAGGATGGTGATCAGTAAGTACAGAATTACGAATGCTGCCAGCATAGGCGAAAAATAGCAAAATCTATTTGATGATCCTGAAACAATGCCGCAATAATTTACCCTGGAAGTCGAAGGGCTCGGTTTGTTTGGTGATGTTGCGGATGGAGGAGGCTTCGATAGCCGCTTCATCCAGCTCAAACCTCCGCAGGTT
>NZ_CALNBI010000243.1 GCF_937874145.1 uncultured Chitinophaga sp.
CCGCCACCGCCGCGGTCGTAACCGCCGCCGCCGCCACCACGGTTGAAGCCACCGCCTCCACCGCCACGGTCATAGCCGCCACCGCCGCGATCGTATCCGCCGCCACGGTCGTAGCCACCGCCACCGCCGCCGCGGTCATATCCGCCACCGCGATTGCCGCCGCCGTAACCGCCGCCGCCACGGTCATAACCACCACCGCCGCCGCCGTAGCCGCCACGATCGCGATTGTACCCGCCGCCGCCTTCTCCGCGGTCGCGGTTGAAGTCACGGTCACGGTTGAAGTCGCGGTATCCGCCGCCGCCTTCGTTACGCGGGGTGTATCCGCCGCCCTCGCGGTTAAATGTTCCTTCACGGTTGAAATTTCCACCTTCGTTGCGGGGTGTGTAACCGCCGCCTTCTCCACGGGGAGTATAGCCGCCGCCTTCGCTACGCGGGCGATAGCCGCCTTCGGGTCGTGGATTGTTGTAAGGTGGTTCTCCGTCTTTGCCAAATTCGGGTTTCTTGGAATAACCGCCGTCCTGGTCTTGGTTGGGTTCTTGCGGATCTCTGTAGCCAGGAGAATACTTTCGGGGGCGTTCGTTTCTCTCAAAATTCATCTTACTTGATTAAAGCGTGTTTGAAGCAATTTTTCAATGATTTCATGAAAATGAAATTCACCTACTTGTTTAAACTAAAATGATTAAAATTTTATTATTTCATCCGCCGGCGCGTAACCTGCATAACGTCAGGATGATTGATTATGTTCAATATGGTCCGGCTTCCGTTTAATGCTATTTAATTTTCTCTACTTATGTTAATGGAATCGCAAAGATAATTTAGCGCCGCATTGCGTAACAATTTTATCGCGGAAAATTTCTAATTAATCCTCACCTCCAGCTCGACAGGAATGTTTAAAGGTAGTTCTGGCAAATGGTTAACTGGATAACATCCAAACCGCGCTTATAGGGCTACCGTTATAAGACCTGGTAAAAATATTTTTGCCTTGAGATACACCTGAATAATTTTCATGATAAGTTTTTCAATTCTTATTCATAGCACCAGGATAAATTTTCTTCACCGCGCCAGTGAACATTCACTGATTTTGGCACCCACACAGTGCCAAGCGCTGTTCCCATGTAATATACAAAAAATCCGGTGTATCCGGTCAAGCCTCCGGGCAATATTAGCACAATACTACCAATCCAATCGTTAATTTTTTGCAAAAATGGTATAAACGGAAGGATTTTCGCATTGAAATGCGCAATCAAGTTGGCGCCCGCCCGCCCAGGGTTCCCCCTCAGGCCGACAGGCGCCGATATTAATGCGTTGATTATCAATCTCCATCGAGCAGGTTGCCTATGCCGCCCAGGATACCCCCTTCTTCCTTCCGCGCGCCAGTGCCATAAGCCAGCACCCGGCTCGCCAGGCGACTGATCGGCAGGCTCTGCAGCCACACCTTCCCAGGCCCGCGCATCACCGCGAAAAACAGCCCCTCGCCACCGAATACCATGTTCTTCACCCCGCGCACAAACTCAATGTCGAAATCCACCTGCTGGGTGTAAGCCACCACGCAACCGGTATCCACTTTCAACACCTCACCAGGCGCCAGCTCCTTCTCGATCACATAACCGCCCGCATGCACGAACGCCAGGCCATCGCCCTCCAGCTTCTGCATGATGAAACCCTCACCGCCGAAGATCCCCGTCCCCAGCTTGCGCTGAAACTCGATCCCGACATTCACCCCGCGCGCCGCGCAAAGAAACGCGTCCTTCTGGCAAATAATCTTGCCGCCCAGCAACCGCAGGTCCATCGGGATAATCTTGCCAGGATAGGGCGACGCGAAGCTCACGCGTTGCTTGCCATGGCCCACGTTCGTAAAACAAGTAATAAAAAGGCTCTCCCCCGTAATCAGCCGCTTACCGGCAGACATTATTTTCCCGAAGATGCCCTGCTTGCCGCCGGATCCATCCCCGAATAGGGTCTCCATCTTAATAGCCTGGTCCATCATCATGAAACTGCCGGCCTCGGCAACGGCGCTCTCGTTGGGGTCCAGCTCGATCTCCACGATCTGCATCTCCTCCCCGTGTATTTTATAGTCTATCTCGTGACTGTTCAGCATAGGTTGTTGGCGTTTTTTGTCTTGCCCAAAATTACATGCATTTTACCTTATCGCTTGGGATTTTTTCATCAGTTTCCGCAACTGCGGCATCATCGCCTCCACCTGCCGCATAAAGCCCAGGTCCGTCAGGTGCACCCCGTCGATCGTAGCCTCATGATCCTGCCCGATCAGGTTGTCGGCCGACAAATAATACAGCTGTTTATACCCTTCCGATTTCAACTTCGTATATGCTTCCCTGATAGCCTTATTTTTATCTACAGTAACCTGCCCGATCTTCTGGTCGAAATAACCGTTCTCCCTTTTCACCGTCTCTACCAGCAGCACCGGCACTTCCGGCCGCTTGTCCAGCAAATGTTTGATGAACGGATACGCCCGCTCCTTTACTTCTTCCACGGTCGGGTTCGGAATGCAATCCAGCACAAACAAAGATGCGGGCATTTCCGCGAGCAGCTCCGCCACCGGGAATTCCATCTTGCCGTTCCCGCTAAAGCCCAGGTTCACCACGTCCCAACCGGTCCGCCGTTGCAGGATGGAAGAATATGACATCCCCGCCCTGCTGGCCGAAGCGCCCTGCAGGATGCTGGAACCATAAATCACCATGCGGTGCGTGGTGTCGATCTTCGGACTGGCCGATCTCCTCAACTCCGCTTCCGGCGCCACGCCGATCTGGAGGGAGGTGATTTCGTTGTAGGTGGGGAGATACAGCATATACTGCCGCATCTGCCCGTCCATATTGCTGATGAGCGTATTTGTATTCGCAGTGTCTTTATCGCCCGGACGGCCCACGCCCACCCATTGCCATTTCCCGTTGTTCCAGGCGTAGAGGTCCAGCCCGCTGTGGCAGATCGGCGGGATATTGGCGTGATAGAGCCCTCTGCGGAGGTTCCACTTCGCGCTGATATACGTGCTGTTCGTCTCGAAAAGTACGGCGATGCCGGAGCTGTGTTTCGACAGGTTCTTCACCGCGGGCGTCAGCGCCCGGTCCTGCGTGGAGTCTAGCCGCTGGTAAACGGGGCTCGTGGGCAGGCCTTTGCCTACGATCTGGAATTGGCGCGCGTCGGTATAACGGGCATTGTCCTGGCCGGAAGCCACGGCCCAGCTGCTTCCTGCCATCAGCAGGGTAAGTATCCAGTTTTTAATCATGTCGAAAAATAATAAAAAAAAACCGTCCCGAAGAGTCGGGACGGTACTAGTTAACCTACAACTGTTACACTGTTTGCTCTGATAAAAACAGTTTCTTAATTCATCGACACCTTGTCCGGATGCCTGGCATGTTCGTCATGCTGCGCATCTTCGGGGTGATTGAAGAAATGATATGGGCGCGGTGAAATATAGTTCGGGTCATGCAGTTTTCTCACGGTGTCTTTCTTCATGAACAGCTTGAGGATGAGCACGAGGAAGGGAACATATTTCAGCCCGCGGGGGAGATTGTAAAGGTCGAGCACGTCGATGCAGCGCTTGTTCATGGCATACATCACGGGCACCAGGATCAGCGTCAGGAAGGTGGCGAAGATCAGGCCGAACACCATCGTCCAGGCGAGCGGGCCCCAGAAGGCTACGTTGTCGCCGCCGAAAAACAGGTGCGGGTTGAACTCGTCGAACAGCTTCCAGAAGTCGATATTGAGGCCTACCGCCAGCGGAACGAGGCCAAGGATGGCCGCGATGGCGGTGAGGATTACCGGCGTCATACGGGTACGGCCGCCTTCTACCACGGCTTCGTTGTACGGTACGTTCTGCTGTACCAGCAGGTCGGTGAATTCCACGAGTACGATACCGTTCCTGGCCACAATCCCTGCAAGCGCCATGATACCTACGCCGGTCATGACGATGGAGATATCCATTCCGAAGATGGCGAATCCGAGGAACACCCCGATGATGGAGAAAAGGATCTCCAGGAAAATAACGAGGGCGCGGCCTACGGAGTTGAACTGCGTCACCATGATGAGGAAAATGAGGCCTACCGCACCTACCATCGCCAGCAGGAGGAAGTTCATGGTCTCGGCCTGGTCTTCCTGCTCACCTGTCATTTTTACGGTGATGCCGTCGGGCGGGTTGAAATCGGACACGGCGCTGGTGATTTCCGCTACCACTTCGTTTGCGTTGTACCCGGTGAGTACGTTTGAATACAGCGTTACCACCCGCTTTTCGTCTTTGTGTTTGATACCCGCATAAGTATTGCTATATCGGATATCGGCTACGGCGCTCAGGGGTACCTGGCGGATCTGGCCGCCCATGTTCATATCACGGTAGGTCAGGTTCAGGTTCATGAGGGTGTTGATATTGTTCCGCTGGTCTTCTTTCAAACGAACGGTAATATCATATTCGTCGTCCGGGTCACGGAACTTGGATGCTTCCACGCCGGCGAGCGCGATACGCAAAGCGGTACCGATCTGACCGGTGGAAATACCTTCGCGGTTGGCGCGCTCCCGGTCGATGTTCACCACGATCTCGGGCTTGTTGCTCTGGAAGTCGCTTTTCAGCTCTTCCACGCCGCCGATCTGCAGGCTGTCGAGGTAACGCTTCAATCTTTCGGAAGTCATCGCCAGCTGGTCAAATTCATCGCCGGAGATTTCGATGTTGATGGGTTTGCCTGTGGGAGGGCCGCCCTGTTCCTGTTCCACGGTAATATCCGCGCCGGGAATGCCTTTCACGGCCTGGCGCACTTTGTCGAGATACTCGAGGGTCGACTGGCCGTTACGTTTGGAGAACTCCACGAAAGCGACGGTCACCTTGCCCTTATGGGGGTAGTTGCCCTGGTCCATCTGCGAGGGATCGGTTGCGCCGATGGCCACGTTGGAGATGATGGATTTCACGAGCGGGTTGTTCTTGCCCACTACTTTGGTGATGCGCTGCTCGATGATATTGGTGATCGAATCCGTCGTTACCTGGTCGGTACCGTTCGGCAATTCGAGGTATGCGTAGATGAAGTTGGGATCTGCGGTCGGGAAGAACACTACTTTCGGACTGCGGATACCGGTGATCACGATGCTGAATACGAGAAGCCCGAAAGTGCCTACGAGCGCCCATACCGGCCTCCATCCCACCAGGAACCACTCCAGGATGCGGCGGTAACGGTTTTGTACGCGCGGCCAGATGTTGGACTGGAATTTCCGCGCCACGCCGCCGAGCCAGAACCGCTCGATGGTGATGAGGAGCCAGATGAATACCACAAGGTTCCCCGCGCCCATGCTTCCGCCGTAACCGATCAGTGCCGCCACGCCAAACACGATGGTCAGAATGGTGAACTTGCGGTTCCAGGTCGGTTTGGGATGGTCTTCCCCTTCGTGACGGTCCATAAAGTCCACCGCGAACACCGGGTTGATGATATACGCCACGAACAGCGAAGCCAACAGGGTTACGATCAGCGTCATCGGCAGGAAGTACATGAACTTACCGATGATTCCGGGCCAGAACAGCAGTGGGAAGAATGGCGCCAGTACGGTCATCGTTCCGGAGAAAACCGGCAGGAACACCTCGCCCGCCGCGATCTTGGCGGCTTTAACGATGCCGAGGTCTTTCCGTTCGTAGAATATCCGGTGCACGTTCTCGATCACCACGATGGCGTCGTCCACCACGATCCCCAGCGCCAGCAGGAAGGAGAACAGCACCATCATGTTGAGGGTGAAGCCCAGGGCCGGCATGAAAAGGAAGGCGATGAACATGGAGATGGGTACGGAAGCGGCTACGAACAAGGCGTTCACCGCACCCATGAAGAACATCAGTACAACGGTTACCAGGATGAAGCCGATGATGATGGTATTGATAAGGTCGTGCAGGGTGATGCGGGTGGCATCGCTCTGGTCGGCCGTGATGGTCACTTCGAGGCCTTTGGGCAGCAGGTTGGCTTTCGCGTCTTCCACCAGCGCCAGGATCTTATCGGAGGCGTTGATCAGGTTTTCGCCGCTGCGCTTGATAACGTTCAGGGTAACCACCGACTTGCCGTTGAGGCGGGCATAACTTTCCTGTTCTTTATGCGAATCCACTACTTCGGCGATATCGCGGAGGTACACCACCGCGCCGGAAGCCCCGCGCACCACGATGTCGCGGATCAGGTTGGGATCTTTATACTCGCCTTTCACCGCGAGGGAACGTTTCATGCCGTCGATACGCACAAGGCCGCCGGAGATGGTCCTGTTCTCGTTTGCCACGGCCATCATCACGTCTTCAAAACTGATTTTGGCCGCGTCCATTTTGTATTTGTCGAGGTTGATCTGGATCTCGCGTTCCAGGGCGCCCACGATGTCTACACGGGTGATTTCGGTCAGGCTTTCAATCCGGTCCTGCATTTCGTCCGCATACTTTTTCAGGGTTTGCAGATCGAAGTCGCCGGACATGTTCACGTTCATGATAGGCACCTCGGAGATCTCCATTTTGGTGATCATGGGATCTTCGGTAAGGTTGTTCGGCAGGTCCTTTTTGGCCGCATCCACCTTTTCCCTCACCTGGATACCCGCTTCGAGCAGGTCTTCCTCCGGTTTGAATTCGATGATGATGGCGGAGAAGTCCTGGATGGAGGTGCTCGTGATTTTGCGCACGCCCGAGATGGATTTCAGTTTCTTCTCGATGGGCTTGGTCACGAGGGTTTCCATATCCTCCGGCGATGTGCCGACGTTGATCGTGGAAATATAATATTGCGGGAAAACTACCTCGGGAAACTGCTCCTTCGGAAGATTCTGATAAGTGATGATGCCGGCAATGGCGATGATCAGGGTGACCACATAAATGCTCACCTTATTGTCGATCGCCCAACTGGTCGGCCGGAATTCTTTTTCTAAGTCCTTCATCGGTTAATTTTTTAAAGTTGGCCGGTTACAGCTTGATAAAGTCGTTGTCGTTCAGGCCCTGGAAGCCGGTGGTGATGATCCTTTCGCCAGGATTGAGGCCGGATTTGATTTCGGCTTTATCGTTATAGGTACGGCCCATTTCGATGT
>NZ_CALNBI010000244.1 GCF_937874145.1 uncultured Chitinophaga sp.
TGAAAGACGGCGCCGGCAAAGTAGCCCTGGCCAGGATGGCGTTTAGCCCGATCGGTGCGTTTAAAGCCACCTCGCTGGAAGACATCAATCCACCCGAAATCGGCCAGGCCACAAAATTTGCGCTGGATTCCCGGTTAGGATACCTGTTTTATGCCGTTGGCGGAAAACTTTACCAGTACGACATGGACACAAAAGTGGCCAAAGTGGCGAAAGATTATGGCAGCCGGGAAATCACGTTGTTGAAGTCGAGCCGTGCGGTGCGCATTACGCCCGTGGAAATCGCACTATACCCGCAATATTACCTCGAGCGCTACGAATCCCCCGTCTATGGCTTGTGCGTGGGCACCTGCAACCCGGGCGCTCCGGCCGGCACCGGTCAGCTCGATGTACTGAAAGTGCCCACTCTCATGGGCGACATCACGCCTTTCTACAGCTTTACCGGCCTGGACAGGATTGTGGACGTATGTTACAATGAGTTCTGACGAAGCCTGATCTTCATCCCGATACCAACCATTAAAGAGCCGGAGCGATCCGGCTTTTTTGATGAAAAGAAAATCCCCCCAGGCACAGGCGCCCGGAGGGATCTGATATGATTTCCGTAACAGGTTACAGGTCGAATTTAATCCCCTGTGCCAGCGGCAGTTTATTGCTGTAGTTGATGGTGTTGGTTTGCCGGCGCATGTAAGCTCTCCAGGCGTCGGAACCGCTTTCACGGCCGCCGCCGGTTTCCTTTTCTCCGCCGAAAGCACCGCCTATTTCCGCGCCGCTCGTACCGATGTTGACGTTGGCGATCCCGCAATCGGAACCCGCCTGCGACAGGAACTGCTCCGCCTCGCGGAGGTTCAGCGTCATGATGGCGGACGATAAACCCTGGGGCACCCCGTTCTGCAATGCGATCGCCTCGTCGAGGTCGGAATAGCGGATCAGGTAGAGGATGGGCGCGAAGGTTTCGTGCTGCACGATTTTGAAGTCGTTTTTCACCTCGGCGATAGCCGGTTTCACATAGCAGCCCGATTCGTAGCCCGCGCCTTCCAGCACACCGCCTTCCACGGCGAAAGTCCCGCCTTCCTGCTTGCAGGCCTCGATGGAGTTCAGGTAAGCCTGCACGGCGTCTTTATCGATCAGCGGGCCAACGTGGTTTTGCTCGTCCAGCGGATCGCCGATGCGCAGTTGTTTGTAAGCGCTCACGAGTTTGGCTTTAAAGGCGTCATACACGCTGTCGTGGATGATGAGCCTGCGCGTGGAGGTGCAACGCTGGCCTGCCGTGCCTACGGCGCCGAAAACGCAGCCGATGAGCGACATGTCGAGGTCTGCGTCTTTCGAAATGATGATCGCATTGTTCCCGCCCAGTTCCAGCAACGCACGTCCGAGCCTGGCGCCCACGGCCGCGCCAACGGCTTTGCCCATGCGGGTGGAGCCTGTGGCGGAAACGAGGGGCACGCGCCCGTCGGCCGACATCCATTCACCCACGGCACGGTCGCCCGTTACGAGGCAGGATACGCCTTCCGGCACGCCGTTGGCCGCAAAAACTTTCGCGGTGATATGCTGGCAGGCGAGTGCGGTCAGGGGTGTTTTTTCAGAAGGCTTCCAGATGCAAACGTCGCCGCAAACCCAGGCGAGCATCGAGTTCCAGCTCCATACCGCTACGGGGAAGTTGAATGCGGAAATGATGCCTACGATGCCGAGGGGGTGCCATTGTTCGTACATCCGGTGGCCCGGGCGTTCCGAATGCATGGTGAGGCCGTGCAGCTGGCGGCTCAGGCCCACCGCGAAGTCGCAGATATCGATCATCTCCTGGACTTCCCCATATCCTTCCTGGAGGCTTTTGCCCATTTCGTAAGATACCAGGCGGCCGAGGGCTTCCTTGTTGGCGCGAAGGGCTTCGCCCAGCTGGCGGACTACCTCGCCGCGCCTGGGCGCAGGCCATAGGCGCCAGGCGCCGAAGGCCGACTGGGCCGTTTTCACCACTTCGTCGTAATTATCCCTGGAAGCGGCCGTTACTTTGGCGATCTCCCGGCCGTCTACCGGCGAAAAAGACACGATTTCGGCCCCGCCGGCTTTCAGTATGTTACTGCCGGTGGAAACGCCGCTGTTGGTACCGGCAATGCCGAATTGTTGCAGAATCTGCTCCATCTTGCTAGTGTTTTTTGTAAATTTCGTTCATGAACTTTTTAAAGTCTCCCTGGCCCTGGTATATCGCCGGTCCGCTCATCGGTTTGTCGGTGCCATTGCTGATGCTTATCGGCAATAAGGCGCTCGGCATCTCGTCGTCGCTCCGGCATATCTGTGCGGCCTGTCTTCCCGGCAAAATTCCGTT
>NZ_CALNBI010000245.1 GCF_937874145.1 uncultured Chitinophaga sp.
CCGCCAGTCAAAGGCGCAATAACATCTCATATGAAGAAAAGCAACCTCATTATACTCCTCCTTGTCCTGGTGATTCCGGTGGGCCTGCTGCTGCACAACCTGGCGCTGCGGGCGGATTTCCATGAAGCTCAACCCCGGCCGATGGCTCCATACCAGGGCGATTTCAGGTATCACCGGTCCTTGCCGGGTTACAAGCACATCGTGTTGGAAGGGGTCGTGCGGCTAAAAAGCAAACGTAAAAGCCGGGCCAGCATATACCATGTGAATGCAAGGATCTGGGTAGGGCCAGACCAACAGGCCGGGCTCACGTACCGGGCGGATATGAAGCCCTATCTGAAAACGGAAGTCCGTAACGATACGCTGTTTTGCTGGTTCGAAGCGGATAATTCCCGCGACTGGATGT
This sequence comes from uncultured Chitinophaga sp., assembly GCF_937874145.1. Classification (GTDB taxonomy): domain Bacteria; phylum Bacteroidota; class Bacteroidia; order Chitinophagales; family Chitinophagaceae; genus Chitinophaga. The sequence goes on from NZ_CALNBI010000245.1 coordinate 404, forward strand.
CGGCGGTGAGATCATACCGCGAACTGGAGATCAGGGTGCCGCAAGTTGAAAGCATTACAGCCGGCGATCTGAACCTGGAAATATTTCAGCTGGCGCAGGAAGCCCCGGTGGCGTTAAATTTCTCACACATGAACGTCGCCAGCATCAGTTATGCCGATGTACCGTTCCTGGATGTAAAAAGCAACCGGGCGACGGTGTACATCAGCGGCGGCAGGGCGGATACCCTGCGGTACGAATTGGAAGACGAATCGTACCTGACGGTGAACCGTTTTGTGGCGATCCGCGAAAAGGAACTGGTACGTGCAGGCAAGGGCGCCAGTTTCACGCTGAGTGGCGTACCGGCGGATTCGGCCATGTTATCTAAGTAAAGATTCTATAACGTATGAAAATGAAAACCGCCCGGGTGTTGACCCGGGCGGTTTTTTTATGCTCGTCTTGATACAGATCAGAATTGTGTGGCTAAATAGGCCATCGTGCCCGCACCGATTTCCAGCGCGCGTTCGTCGATGTCAAATTTGGGCGTGTGTACGCCTGCCGTGATGCCTTTGGCTTTGTTGCCGGTGCCGAGGCGGAAGAAGCAGGCGGGTATCACCTGGGAGTAGAACGCGAAATCTTCCGCGCCCATCCGCAGTTCGGTATCCACGACATTATCCGCGCCCATGTAATCTTCGGCCAGCTTGCGCGCGGTGCCGGTTACGGCTTCGTTGTTGTAGAGCGTGGGGTAGCCGACGAGGATATCGATGTCGATCTCCGCGCCCATGGCGTGTACCAGTTCGGTCGCATGTTTACGGATGAGCTCGTGGGCTTTGAAGCGCCAGGTTTCGTCCATCGCCCGGAAGGTGCCCATGAGCTTCACTTCGCTGGGGATCACGTTGGTGGTGAATCCGCCATTGAAGGCGCAGATGGAAAGGACGGAGGGGGAAAAGGGATCGTTGTTGCGGCTGATAATTTGCTGAAGGCTCACCACGAGGTTCGAGGCGATGAGGATCGTGTCTGCCGTGAGGTGCGGGGCAGCGGCGTGGCCGCCTTTGCCTTTGATGGTGATATAGATCTCATCGGCGCTGGCCATGTATTTGCCGGCGCGGAAGCCCAGGAGCCCTGTTTCCATCGCGGGGAGCACATGGAGGCCGAGGATGGCCTGGGGCTTCGGGTCTTCCAGCGCGCCGTCCTGGATCATGAGGCTGGCGCCGCCGGGGTGTTTTTCTTCGCCGGGCTGGAAGAGGATCTTCACCGTGCCTTCGAACTCATCACGCAACTGCTGAAGGATGCGCGCGGCGCCGAGGGCTACCGTGGTATGCACATCATGCCCGCAGGCATGCATGATGCCGGCGTTTTGTGATTTATAAGGAACATCGTTGGCTTCTTCGATCGGCAGCGCGTCAATATCGCCGCGGAGGGCTATGACCTTCTTGCCGGGGTTCTTCCCTTCGATCAGGGCCACCACGCCCGTGCCGGCAACGCCCGCGCGGAAGGGGACGCCCCAGCTTTCCAGCTGCTGCTGTATAAACTTCGATGTTTCGAATTCCTGGAAGGATAGTTCGGGATGGGAATGCAAATGTCTTCTGCAGGAGATCAGGTCAGGGGCGTACTCACTGGCCAGGGCTTTGATCCGGTCTTTCATTAATCTTCTTTTTCCGGTGATACGTTGATGATGGTCGGTACTACGAATGCGCCGTTGGGGAAGAATTCCGCCAGCTCCTTGCGCAGCTCGGTCGCCTCATCGCGGGATTTGAAATCGCCTACGCGCACCTTGAAATAAGGCGCTTCGAAGTCGATATAGGTACGGTAATCGGGATAGCGCTGCATCACGCGGGTTTTGGCCTCGTTGGCTTCGTTGCGCTTGTTGGTGGTCAGCACCTGCACCCGGAAGCCCGGCTGGTTGCGGATAGCCAGGTTGTTGATGTAGACCTGTTTACGGATCAGGATGTCGATCCGGCTGTCTTTGGTTACTTTGACGTTGCCGTCCTGCTGTACCGATTCCTGCGCGCGCAGGGCGGTAGCGGCGGTTACCAGCAAAAGCATCAGGCAGCCTGTTCTTAACATCATATATTTTTTTCGTTTGATGGCAAATTGGATGAGCGAAGCCCTATTGCAGGGAAGCCGCTTCTTTCATGATCGCTGCTCCGGAGCTGGTGCCGATGCGGGTGGCCCCCGCCGATATCAGCTCCTTGGCAAAGGCAAAGGTACGAATCCCGCCCGAAGCCTTTATCTGAATATTGGCCGGCAGGTGCCGCCGCATCAGGGCCACCGCTTCCACGGAAGCACCCTTCTCGGCGTAGCCGGTACTGGTTTTAACGAAATCGACCCCGTAACGCCCGTACAGCTCGCAACAACGCACGATTTCATCCTCCAATAATATGCCACTTTCTATAATCACCTTGATCTTCCGCTGCTTATTGCGGACAATGGGCAGCACCGTGGCGATTTCCTTTTCCAGGTAAGCCCAGTCGCCCCCGCGGATGGCAATCAGGTTGGCCACCATATCCAGTTCGTCGGCCCCGTCGATGATCGCCAGTACCGACTCGGCGACCTTGGCCTCCAGGGCTGAATACCCGAAGGGGAAGGCGATAACGGTGGCCACGGCGGTGCTGGTGCTGCCCAGGAACGTTTTGGCCGCGTTCACGAAGGGCGGCGGTACGCATACGGCGGCGAAGTCGAATTCCACGGCTTCCATGCTGAGGCGCTTTATGTCGTCGAGCGTGGTGGTGGGTTTGAGGATGGTATGGTCGATGTAGCGGTTGATGTTCATGTTGACAGGATGTTTTGCAGCAAACAAAAAACGGAGTTACGCAGGAAAGTCCCGGGTAACTCCGTTGGTTATTTTACGCAGCGGGTGATTATTGGTCTTTCCCGTGACAGTTTTTGAATTTCTTGCCGGAACCGCAGGGGCAGGGATCGTTTCTGCCGACTTTGGGGCCTACGCGAACGGGCTCCTGTTTGGGCTCGTCCATAGCGGGGGCGTACTCTTCGCGGCGGGCGGGCCCTTGCTGGGGAGCGCCGTGGCCGTTGCCGGCGTCGGGGTCCTGGTGCGAAGCGCGCATGCGGCTCATGTCGGTTTTCTCTTCATGCCCTTCGGTGATCTGCGCTTCTTCTTCGGCCTGCTGACCGGGGATGCCGGCTTTGCAAAGGAAGGAAACGATTTCCTTGGAATTCTCGGCGCTCATCTGCTTGAACAGCTCGAATGCTTCGAATTTATAGATCAGCAGCGGGTCTTTCTGTTCGTACACGGCGCTCTGAACGGATTGTTTCAGGTCGTCCATGGCGCGGAGGTGCTCCTTCCAGGCGTCGTCGATGAGGTTGAGGGTGATGGAGCGCTCGAGTGCGGAAATGGTTTCCCGGCCTTCGGTTTCCACCACTTTACGGAGCGGCGCCAGCACGTGGAGGCCACGGCGGCCGTCGGTGAACGGAATCGAGATGTTCTCGATATGCTGCCCCTGCTCTTCGAAGATCTTCTTGATGACAGGATAAGTACCGGTCACCACTTCGTTGGTGCGGCGGTGATAATTCGCAACTGCTTCGCCATACAGTTTCTCGGAGATTTCCTGCACGTTGCCTTTCTGGAATTCGTCTTCCGAGATCACGGTATCGATGGCGAAATTCTTGATCACATCCAGTTTGAAAGCTTCGTAGTCGTCGGTGGCGCGGTGTGTGGTCACCAGGTTTTCGGCTACTTCGTAGAAGGAGTTGTCGGTATCGATCGCGAGGCGCTCGCCGAAGAGGGCGTGGTTGCGGCGGGTGTAGATCACCGTACGCTGCTTGTTCATCACGTCGTCGTATTCGAGGAGGCGCTTGCGGATGCCGAAGTTGTTTTCTTCTACTTTCTTCTGGGCGCGCTCGATAGAGCGGGTGATCATGCTGTGCTGGATCACTTCGCCTTCCTTGTAACCCATACGGTCCATCAGCGCGGCGATACGGTCGGAACCGAACATGCGCATCAGGTCGTCTTCCAGGGATACGAAGAACTGGGAAGTACCGGGATCGCCCTGGCGGCCGGCACGGCCACGCAGCTGGCGGTCTACACGGCGGCTTTCGTGGCGCTCCGTACCGATGATGGCAAGACCGCCCGCTTCCTTCACGCCGGGCCCCAGCTTGATGTCGGTACCACGGCCGGCCATGTTGGTGGCGATGGTCACGGCGCCGGGCATACCTGCTTCGGCCACGATCTGGGCTTCACGGGCGTGCTGCTTGGCGTTCAGTACGTTATGGGGGATCTTTTCGAAAGTCAGCATTTTGCCGAGGAGCTCGGAAACCTCTACGGAAGTGGTACCTACCAGTACGGGGCGGCCTGCTTCCTTCAGTTTCTTGATCTCTTCGATCACGGCGCGGTATTTATCGCGCTTGGTTTTATATACGAGGTCTTCCGCGTCTTTACGGGTAATCGGCAGGTTGGTAGGGATGGTTACCACATCCAGCTTGTAGATTTCCCAGAACTCACCGGCTTCGGTGGTGGCCGTACCAGTCATGCCACCGAGTTTGTGGTACATGCGGAAGTAGTTCTGCAGGGTGATGGTGGCGAACGTTTGGGTGGCGGCTTCCACTTTCACGTTTTCCTTTGCCTCGATCGCCTGGTGCAGGCCGTCGGAGTAACGGCGGCCATCCAGGATACGGCCTGTCTGTTCATCCACGATCTTTACTTTCCCGTCCATTACTACATACTCCACGTCTTTTTCGAAGAGGGTGTAGGCTTTGAGGAGCTGCTGTACGGAGTGGATGCGTTCGGATTTTACGGCAAAGTCCTGCAGGAGCTGGTCTTTCCGGGCCATTTTCTCTTCAGGGCTGATGTCCATTCTCTCCAGGTCGGCAATTTCGGAACCTACATCGGGCATCACGAAGAAAGCGGGATCTTCGCCGGCGCCGGTGATGAGGGCGATACCTCTTTCGGTGAGGTCTACGCTGTTGTTCTTTTCGTCGATATGGAAGAGCAGGCCTTCATCCACTTTCGGCATTTCGCGCTGCTGGTCGGCGATGTAATAGTTCTCCGCTTTCTGCTGGAGCACTTTCATGCCGGGCTCGCTGAGGTATTTGATCAGGGCGCTGTTCTTGGGAAGGCCGCGGTGGGCGCGCATGAGGGCGAGGCCGCCGGTCTTGGGATCGTCTTTCCCTTCCGCGATGAGCTTCTTGGCTTCGAGGAGGCTGGCCGTCACGATCTTGCGCTGCTCTTCCACCAGCCGCTGAATGCGGGGCTTCAGGGTGTGGAACTCCTGCTCGTCGCCGCGGGGGATAGGGCCGGAGATGATGAGCGGGGTACGCGCATCGTCGATCAGCACGCTGTCCACCTCATCCACCATGGCGAAGTGATGCTTGCGTTGCACCATTTCTTCAGGGCTGTGCACCATGTTATCGCGCAGGTAGTCGAAACCGAATTCGTTGTTGGTGCCGTAGGTGATATCTGCCTGGTAGGCATTGCGGCGCTCGAAGGAGTTGGGCTGGTGCTTGTCGATACAGTCCACGGTAATGCCGAGGAATTCGAAAAGGGGGCCGTTCCACTCGGAGTCACGCCGTGCGAGGTAATCGTTCACCGTTACCACGTGCACGCCTTCGCCGGTGAGGGCGTTGAGGTAAGCAGGGAGCGTGGATACGAGGGTTTTACCTTCACCCGTCGCCATTTCCGAAATCTTGCCCTGGTGCAGCACCATACCGCCGATCAGCTGTACGTCGTAATGCACCATGTTCCAGGTTACCTCGATGCCGCCCGCTACCCAGCTGTTCTTCCAGGTCGCCTTGTCGCCCTCGATGCTCACGTAATCACGAAGCACCGCCAGGTGGCGGTCCATATCGGTGGCGGTAGCGGTGATGGTGGCATTTTCTTTCAGCCTGCGCGATGCTTCCTTCACCACGGCGAAGGCTTCGGGCAGCAGCTGTTGCAGTATTTCTTCGATTTTCTTGTTGCGTTCCTTACGGAGCTTATCGATATCACGATAAGTGAGATCTTTGGTATTCACATCCTCTTCGGATTCTGCAGCCGCCTTCTTGTCGGCGATTTCCCGGTCTATTTCAGCCAGGTGATCCTTGATGCGGGAACGGAAAACCTGCGTTTTGCCACGCAGTTCGTCGATAGGCAGGGATGACAGTTTTTCATACTCCTCGTTAATCTGCTTCACCATAGGCAGGATCAGCCTGATATCTCGTTCAGACTTGTTTCCTCCGAAAAGCTTTGTTAAAAAACCTAGCATGTTAAAATTTTCGATGTCTAAAAGAATAAAGGAACCTGTTGCGGGGGAAATATAGTCAAATATTACGCCCGGATGCCAGGTTGTGACAAGGTGGCAGGGCGGGGCTCTGCGGACCAAGGCTGGTAAAATTAGGAATTTTTGGGGGATGGCCCTATGAAATATGGGAAAAATTGGGCATACCGCTGTATTTCTGCCGTTGCCCGCCAGCAATTTGCAAAATAAAGGCCGCCCCGGAGAAGGGGCGGCCTCGTGTCAATCAATGGGTGGTTTCCTGGGAGAACAGGCTATCTGACTCTATAGCTGATGTCTACTACTTTCCCGAACCCGCTCCACTCGCGGAACAGCTCGAAAGGCTCGTTCCGCTCCGGCATCCGGTAGATGCGGACCTTACCGTTGCTGCCTTCGGTGCCACCAGGCAGGTGCGAACCGACAACCACCGACTGCTGGTATGTGGCGTAAGGTTCGGTGGTTTTGAGATGGGGACGTGTTTTTACGGAGGTGATGACCTCCGGGCTCACGTCCGCCATCAGTTTGTGGGTATTGTAATTGATATCGAACTGATACAGCTTGCTGCCTACCGAATACAAGAGATATCCCAGCGATTGCCCGAAGGCGAACTGCTCGGCATTCGCAATGTCGCCGGTGCTCTCGTTGATCTCCAAATACTGGTCCTGCTGGAAAAGGGGCGTGTTGCCCGCCAGGGTGATGCGCACCAGGAAATGCTTCTTCGTTACAGGATCCTTCATCACGGCGATATTATTCCCGCCATTGAAACGGGTGTACCCCATCCACAGCAGGTCTTTGCCGATCTTGTAGCTGAACAGGGCATTCGGCGGCGTGGGGATGGTATCGCAGCCCCGGTCGGATGCCGCGTCCAGCCGGAGGAACCAGCGTCGTGACTTATCGAATACCATACAGATATTTGGCGCCACGAACACAGGGATGGCGATGAACGGCGCCGGATCGATGGGTTCGTTCGTACCTGCCAGCTTGTTCACGGGGGCTCCGTATCCAATACCGTTTTGCGGGTACATGGCGTACATCTCCTTGTCGCTGGTCACGATCACGAAGCAGCTGCCATAAGGCTGGTGCATCACCGGCCTGAAGGGCTGCGGAACAGGCGCCAGCATCTCCCGCAACATATCGTGCTTAGGCGTCCATTGCCAGGTATTGGCGTTGATCTTCTGCGTACCGTCGTCGGTCAGGACGTACAACGACTGTACCGTACCTACCTGGCTTACATAATCGGAGCCGATGGATAAGGCCCTGGGGCCACGGAGCGCTGGCATGGGCGCACCGGAAGTGCCGGAAATATCGATGAAAACCTTGTCGGCACCGTCGGTCTGGCGACTTACCATATCAATCCGCGCCAGTCCTTCCACATCGCTCAGGATCACCCAGCCTTCATACGTACTGGTCTGCACTTCGAGGTTGAACAGCTTGTGGTATTGTACGCCGGTTTTTTTATTGCGGACGCGGTAAAACAGGTTGTAATTCCCGGTTGCGCCGGTGATTTCCCATTCCAGGTTCCGGCTGGTGCCGATGATACGCTTGCCGGATTCATCCGTAGACAGCGACTGGATGCACATCCACTCGAATTCAAGATCGGATTCGGCAACGGGTGTGCTGAAAGACAGCTCCGGCGAAATACGGAGCGTGTCGCGTTGGAGGCGGGCGTATTGTTCTTCAATATTGGAGATCTCAATATCGCCTACATCCTTGTATTCGTAATTCCCGAGGTCCTTGTAGCAACCGGAGAGCGTGGCTGCGATCAGCAGGATAAATGCAGTTTTTTTCATGTGATCCAATGCGTTAATAGTGATCTGTTAAAGGCCGTCGCCCATTTTCATTTCGGAACCATCTTCTTCCAGGACCGTTCTCCCTGCTTTGGCTTCTGCTTCCAGGTAATTCCGGACGAAGCGGCCGTAGAAGCGCATGTTGCCGTAGGAGACCTGGGTGTCGAAGAGGCCCACCGGCAGGTCGAGTACTTCACAGATGAGCAGCAGCTTTTTACGGGAAAAAGGGCCGAAAAGCGGGTCCATCCAATATCGTGGCCTGCTGATGATGTCGTTGAGCACCAGGACATGGCTTTTGATATTGACGTTACGGCCCCGTGCCGACACATAAGCATCCTTCACCGGCGTCTGGAATTTGTCGTTGGGCATGAGCTCCAATGTGAGGGTGAAGTTTTTTTCCTGCATGTCGGGCGTCTTTCTGACGATGACGTTAAGGAGCGCGAAATTCTTCCCTGCGGGAATTTCCACGCTGGCGGGCAGTTGATATTGCTCCGCCCTGGCGGCGTTGGCGGCTGTGTCCACCACCCGGAAATCAATCCGCCGCGGCGCGTTGGTGGTGTCGCCCTGGGTACGGATGCGGAGGGTGATGGTGGAATCGTTCAGTTTGGGCGCAAAGCCAAAGGAGACGATGCTGGTATCCGCGAGGTATTCGGTGCCGGGGTTCACTTCGCGGTACACATCGAAGTACACGGATGAAGGCCCGTCGTAAAAAGGAACTTCGCTTTTCTGACAGCTTCCCAGCAGTAAGGCGCCTGTTAGTATGGAAAGAATTTTTTTCATGTTCGTAACGGGTTTAATCACGGTAACGGATTTCTTCTTCGGGAATGGGAGGGCAGTACTTCCCGGTGGTCATATCCACCGTTCCGGTTGCGGAAGTGCCGTTTCGCATTTTTGTAATGAAGAGGCGTTTGTTGTAAAAGAAAAGCTGCCCTTCGCCATAAAACTCCCGGCGGTATTCGTTCCCGATCTCATTGGCGAGGTTGGCCGTGGGAGGCAGGTCCAGCAGCCCGCGGTTTTTACGCACGGTATTGAGCGCCGCCAGGGCCGTTTCGGGATTGTCGTCACACTCCGCCGCGATGTAATACATTTCGGCGATGCGGATAAGGGGGAGGAAGTTCCTGTACACCGAGTCTTTCCTTTCCATCTCATCGTACTTGTAAAAGCAGCGGTGTGTTTTTGAACCGTTTCCGGGAACGGCCCATATCACGTTGGAAAACCGGTAGTCGGCCGTATTGTTTTCATAAATGGCGTTCAGCCTTGCATCGTTTGGCGCCAGGATCCTGTTGGGTGCCAGTTCCGCATCGAAATAAGCCAGTTGTTTCTGGTTCATCCGCATATCGTGCAGGCCAAATAGCACTTCCGTATGGAATACCCGGTTGGGTGCCGCCCTGTTGCCGCTCACCTGGGTGCCGGTAACGAAAGGGAAGCGCCCTGCCTGGGCTTCGATAACGGACAGCGCGGCCGCCAATGCCGCGGGCTTATTGTTGCGGTACAAATGAACACGTGCCTGAAGGCCCTTTACAGCATAGTAATTCATGCGCAAAGGCCGCATCCGCCAGAAATTGCTCCCGCCCGTGGGGTCCGCATTGTACATAGGGCCACCGGCGATAATGGGATCGTCGTTCAGCAGTAACGCGGCCGAGTCCAGGTCCGACAATACCAGGTCCATCACCTCGTTGGCGGGCGACAGCCCGGTATAACGCGTGTCGAACGCGCGGTTGTAGGGAATGCTTTTGTTGACGGAGTCAGCCGTGGCGTACACCGGCCCGAAGAGCCGCAGCAAATCGAAGTGCAGGTAAGCCCTCAGCCCGTATGCCTCCCCTTTCATATGCCGGTAATTCCGCTCGTCGGAGAATACCTGCCGGCGCTCGTCGATCGCGGATAAAATCAGGTTGACGTTGGCGACCAGCTTGTAATGTTCCCGCCATAACATCCCGAAACGCGCTCTGGCCGTATCTGTTCCGTAGTTGAATGCAGACAGCATCGTTAGCTGGTGCGTGGTGTTGACGCTGAAATTATGGCCGAGGATTTCCATGAGCTCCATGGTCATCTGCCCGCCGTAAGACCATTTGCTGGTCATATCCAGGTACACCGAGTTGAGGGACGAATTGAACCCCTCTTCGGTGGTATACAGTTTTTCTTCCGATACCTTGTCGCGCGGCTGCACGTTCAGCCATTTCTCGCAGGCGCTGAACCCCAGCAGGGCGGGCAATAGAAGCGGAAGGATATATTTTCTTTTCATGTTGCTTTTGTTGGATTAAAAGGAAACGCTTGCGGAAAGGCCCAGGCTGTTGGCGAAGGGATAATCGATACCGCGCTCGCGCCTTACGGAGGAGATGCGGAAGATGTCGTTCATGTAGGCCGACAGCCGTATGTAGCTGATGCCCCAGCGCTGGATCCTGCCGCCGTTGAACTCGTATGAGGCGCTGATGGATTCGCCGCCGAGGGTGTTCTCTTCCTGGATAAAACGGGAGCTCATCTTGCTTTCATCCGTCAGCGAAATGCCCTTGTACCGGGTGATGTCGCCGGGTTGCTGCCAGCGGTCGTACAACGCGCGGCGGTCCTGGTTTACTTTCAAACCGTCCAGGTTGATGTTTTCCACTTTCTGGAAAAGGGCGGTATTGAACTGTTCGCCCCCAATGCGGTAGCGCAACCGGATGTTCAGCGCGAAATCACGGTAGTTGAGCGTAGTGCCGATGATGCCGTCCAGGTCGGGGCGCCAGTCGCCCACCACTACTTCGTCATCGTAATCGTAGTCGTACGTCAGTGTGCCGTCTTTTTTGATAAGCACTTCCTTGCCGGTGCTGGGGTCGATGCCGTGCGAACGGATGGCCCACAGCGCGGTGGGGCTGCCACCGTCGTAGTACCTGTCGAGGTTTTTGGACTGGTTCAGCTTGTTCATCACATCCAGTTTGTTACCGATCCCTTCATACCGCGCCCTTTCGTGCTTGCCGGTGAAGATCAGGTTCCAGTTGAACCGTTTCGAAGGAATGGCGATCGGTGAAAACGACAGGTTGAAGTTGTACCCCTTGCTCGCTTGCCGGCCGATATTGGTGGTGAATAGCGCCGTTCCGACCGATGCGGGCAGGTTGATCACCGCCACGAGCGGATCCGTTTCCTGCATCACGTAATCCGCATTCAGCCGGATCCGGTCCAGGATCACCGCATCCACGCCCACCGTGCGCTTGAGCGTTTGCTGCCATTGCAGGTCGGGGTTGCCGAACTGGTCTACCGAAGCGCCGATGCCAAAGTAGTTTTGCAGCAGGGTGTTGTAGTTGAAAGTGGTGAAGGACTGGTACGCCAGCCCGCTTTCGTTGCCAGGGTTGCCGATGCTCCCGCGGATCTTCAGCATGTTCACGATCCGCTTGTCGAAGAACGCTTCTTCATGCAGGTTCCAGGCCAGGCCCACCGACCAGGTGCGCGTGAAGAGGTTGTTGGCCCCGTAATTGGATGAACCGTCGAACCGGTAGCTGAAATCGGTCATAAACCGGTTGTCGTATACGTAGTTGCCCTGCCCGTAGAAGCTCGTAGCGCGCGATGTGGCTTCCGTTAACTGCGGTTTGCCGTTCACCTGGTAAGAAGCCGCATACGCGGGGGAATTGATGTATTCAGGGAACCCGACGGCCATGTACCTGTCAGACAGGTTGCGGTTCTGCCGGATCGACCAGCCGGCGATCATATTGATCAGGTGCTTCTCGGCGAAGGTGCGGCCATAGGTAAAAGTGACGTCGCCGTCGTAGCCGTTGCGGTCGTTCCGCTCGCTGGCGTAGCTGCCCTTTTCCATGATCGGCGTCTCCAGGAATTTGCTGTGGACAGAAGGCGTGAAAGCCTCCGAGCGCGTAAGTGATTTTGTGATCCCGAAGCGCGCCCGGAACCGGAGATCATAACGGATGGCATATTCAAGCTGGAAGTTGTTGATCAGGTCGAAGTTGTTGGTCTCGTCTTTGTTGGGCAACATCGCATCCCAAAGCGGGTTGGGGGTGTCGTAATCGGGCCGCCCGAAATTATCGTTGGTGGCTTCGAGCAGGCGGGAAAGCGTACCGTCTTCGTTGGTTTTGCGGAAATAGGGATTGGCGCGGGAGAAATTGGAGAAACTGCCGTACGGCGATTCGTTGGATTGGTACAGGTTGAGGGAGAGGTTGTTGGAGAAGGTCAGTTTCTTCCTGCGGTATTGCAGCTTGATGTTGCCGCCGCCCACGTCTCTGCCGGAACCTTTCATGATGCCGGGCAGCTTGCGGTAGTTGAGGCCCACGCCATACAGCAGCTGCGGGTCGCCGCCTTCGATGTAGAGCGAGTGCCCGGTGCTGACAGCCGTGCGCACCGGCTCATTCATCCAATAAGTATTTACACCGCGCCGCACTTCCGCAAGTTTTGCGTTGTACTGCGCGTCGAGCTCGGCCTGTAATGTGTAGTTGTGGCGCTGTTGGTATGGCGTGGTATACCTGCCGGAAAGCCGCTCGAACTCAAGCTTTTCTTCGGCATTCATAAGATTGTAATCGCGAAGGTCAGGGATAAATAGGTTATTGTCTGTCGAATAGGTTACACGCAATTCCCCGGGCTTGGGTTTCTTCGTTTCGATCACGATCACGCCGTTCGCCGCGCGGGAGCCGTAGATGGCTGTAGAAGCCGCGTCTTTGAGGATCGTAATGGTTTCCACCCGGTTGATGTCGAGGTCCATAATCATGCGCAGCGTGGTCTGGAAACCGTCGAGGATGAAGAGCGGCAGGTTGGGATCGGTGCCCAGCTGCTCTTTCAGGCCCAGGATACTCGCCCGCCCCTGGATCTCGATGTCGGGCAATACGTTCGGGTTGGAGCCCAGCGTGTTGTTCTCGAATACGCTGAACGCGGGGTCCAGGCTGCGCAAACTCTGGATGATGTTTTGGTTGCCCACCGATTTGAGTTGACGCGCGGTATACGTATTGGCCGACCCGGTGAAGCTTTCCTTCTGCCGGTCAAACAATCCCGTTACCACCACTTCCTTGATGCTGGCGACGTCTTCGTCCAGCGTGATTTTTAAACTGGTTCTGCCGCCCAGCGCGAGCTCCCGCGGTTTATAGCCGACGAAGCTGATCACCAGGACGGCGTTCTCCGGTGCGGTGATCTCAAATTGGCCGGCGTTGTTGGTAACGGTGCCTACATTGCTGCCTTTGATGCGGATGTTGATGCCGGGCACCGTCTGGATGTCGCCCTTTTCCGAACGGAGCACCACCGTGCCGGATACCCTGACGTCGGCCACGGTTTCCGTTCCGGCGCTTTGCTGGCGGGGCGTTCTGCCAGGCGCGGGCGCCTGCCCCGTCCTTTTCACCACTACCTGGTTGCCGATCACTTTGTACTGCGCGTCTGCCGGCAGCAGGCTGTTGAGCACCTCTTCCAGGGGCTTGTTGTCGGCCACGAGCGATACGGATTTGGAACCGTTCAATTGCGACCCGTCGAACACAAAGTGTACGTTGGTCTGCTTCTCCAGCGTGGCCAGCACTTCAGACAAAGGCTTCTTCGTCACGCGCAGGTGTACTTTCCGGCTGAGCGCAAAGGTGTCCTGCGCATGCAGGGGCGTGCTCCCCAGCATCAGCGCGAGCAGCAGGCCGCCCGACACCCGTCGCCACCGGCGGTTGGTTTTGGAATTGCTTCTTGTAGTCATTACGGAAAGCGTTTTAGTTTCTGGTTGTTTTTGTTGATATATATGCGTTATTGGCATGCATGTACTGTCCTTCCTGCCTATGAAAATATCCTCCCCTGTCCGCGGTTTTCACCGGCGGCTGCAGCTTGCAGTCGGCATATGGCATTTTCTTTACCGGATGTAAATCGTGTCGTTCCGCCTTTCGTATTGATAGTCGTACAGGGCCGAAAGCGATTGTAATACCTCGTCGAGCGTTAACTGGCTGAAATTGGCATTCAGGGCCGGGTGCGCGTTGTTCCTGCTGTTGACCACCACCGTTACCCCGTATTGGGCCGACAGTGTTTCGCAGACTTCCTGCATGGATGCATCCACGAACCGCAGCTCACCCGTGCGCCAGGATGTGGCGTTGAGCCCCAGGCGGTCGTTCATCTCCACGCGTTGCTGCGCGCGGAGATACACGGCCCCTTTCCCCGAGCTTACCAGCGTTGGCGAATGGCCGGCCTCCGGGCCGAAGTGCACCGCGCCCGACAATACGTACAGCTGCACCTGTCCTTTCACGGAAGCGAGGTTGTACGCGGTGCCCAGCACTTCCACCTTCGCGCCCCCGGCGTAAGTGGTGAATGGCTGCGAAGGAGCGGAGCGGACGTCGAACAGGGCGGCGCCGCTGTCGAGCATCACTTCCCGGCGCTGGTTGTAACGGATCTCGGAACGGGGCTTGAGGACGATGCGCGACCCGTCCTCCAGCACCACGGAATCTATGGCGCCTGCCGTGGCAAAGCGGACGAAGCGGGCTCCGGAGCGGGAGGAGTTCCAGTACCATAGCCCCGCCGAAATCAGCAGGGCTGCCGCTGCCGCCGCGGCAATCCTCCGCCAGGGGAGCCTGGCCGTGCGCGCCTGGGGCAGCCTGGCCCTGAACCTCCGGGCGGCCGCCTCCGCGTCGATGCCGGACAATTCCCCGATACCGGCGGATAAGGTCCAGATACGCTCATACTCCCTGAATATGGCCTCGTTGCCGGCGTCGGATTGCAGCCAGGCTTCCAGCGCCGCGCGCGCCGCCGGGTCTTCCGGCGCTTGCAGGTGCTGTACAATAGTGTATAAATCGGGATGCTCACCCATGCGAATTGAATTGTTCTGCTAACTTGAAGACAATGCGAAAGACATTTACCCCCAAAACTTTTTTAAAAAATTTAAATGTCAAATAGACACTATCCGACAAAAAATAGCCACATTCGTGTCCGGCTTTTGGAGGAGAACGGAGAGGAGGGATGAAAGATATGGGTGCGGAGCAGTTTGAGCGCGATGGTCATCTGGTTTTCCACTGTTTTGACGGAGATGCCCAGCTGAGCGGCTATCTCAGGGTTCTTCAGTCCTTCGAACCGCGACAGCCGGAACACTTCCCGGCATTTGGGTGGCAGCTTTTCAATGGCTTCGTGGATGCAGAGGCGCAGCTCCTGTTCTTCCACGAAAGTGCTGACGTAGCTGTCTTCAGACGAAGAGAAGATCTCGGCATGGTGCCGGCGGAGCATTTCGTTCCGCTTCAGGTGATTAAGGCAGCGGTTGACGACGGCGCGGCAGAGATAGTTCTTCAGGGCGGCGTCGTATTCCAGTACGGGCGCGGTTTCCCAGATGTGGAGGAACACGTCCTGGATGATCTCTTCCGCCGTTGATCCGTCGGGGAGGTACTTGCGGGCGATGCTGAAAAGGAGCGGGAAATAATGGCGGTATATGCCGGCGAAGGCGTCGGGGTCGCGGGCGGTAAGGGCCTGCCTGACTGCATCGTTATGTATCTCGCCGGTCATGGGACAAAAAAGGTTTCCCGGGTTTCCTGCCCGGCGCCGGATGAATTGTTAATTCCGGGCTTGTGTTCATCATAAAAAGTTAAAAATATGGAAATACTTTTTATAAATTTAAAGGTTTTAATTACAGTTTTAGATTTTTTACAAACAACACGTCTATGAAGCAGATACAGCCTAAGAGTCTTTTCGTTGCCAGTTGCCTGGCGCTGCTTGTCACTTCCTTATCCTTCGGAATTCGCGCCGGCATCCTCGGACAGCTGGGTGTGCAATTCCATCTGAATGCCCAGGAACTTTCCATCATTGCCGGAACTGCGTTCTGGGGCTTCCCGCTGGCCGTGGTCGCAGGCGGGTTCATCGTAGATGCCATCGGTATGAAACGTTTGCTCATCGCAGCTTTCGTATTGCACCTGCTGGGCATTTTGCTCACCATCGCTACGCCTTACTTCAGCTCCGGCTTCTGGCCGCTGTTCATATCCACGCTCTTCATCGGCATGGCCAACGGTACGGTGGAAGCTGCCTGCAACCCGCTTGTAGCCACCATCTTCCCCGATAACAAAACTACCAAGCTCAACCACTTCCACCTCTGGTTCCCCGGCGGTATCGTTGTAGGTGCGCTCGTGGTATTCCTCTTTAAAGAAATCGGTATGGCCGGTATGTGGCAGCTGCAGGTGGGATTGATGATCATCCCCACACTGCTGTACGGTTACCTCTTTTCCAAACTCGAATTCCCGGTTACGGAGCGTGTGGCGGCCGGCGTATCCAATGCGCAGATGTACCGTTCGGTAACCAGCGGCTTGTTCATCTTCATGTTCATCTGCATGTTCGGTACCGCTATCACCGAGCTGTTCACCAACCAGTGGATTGAGATCCTCCTGAAAAACGTAACGGAAAACGGTATCCTCATCCTGGCGCTGACCGCCGGTGTGCAGGTAATGGGCCGCGCGGTGGCAGGGCCTATCGTGCACCGCCTGTCGCCTTCGGGAGTGTTGTTTATTTCCGCGATCCTTTCCGCCCTGGGGCTTTACCTGATGGGCAGCCAGTCGGGCAGCATGCTGTTCGTGGCGGCTATCGTATTTGGCCTGGGGATCACTTATTTCTGGCCCACGATGCTGGGCTTCGTATCTGAAAACATCCCGGAATCCGGCGCATTGGGCATGAACCTGATGGGCGGTGCGGGCATGTTTGCCGTATCGATTTACATGATGTTCATGGGTGGATTTTACGATAATATTATTGGCAAGAACCTCCCGGCAGGCGCTACGCTGGATGCATTCCGCTCCGCCGCTCCCGGTACGGCCGAAGCGGCAGCCTACGCACAGGCGCAGGCGGTAGCAGGGCCCGAGATCATCAACGTAACGCTCGTGATCCCGGTCATCCTGATCGTAGCCTTCGGCGGCCTTTACTTCTACATGAAAGGCAGAAACAAACAAATTTTACAAACTGCATAATCGAATCAGCATTAATTTAGTATAGTATGAACAGGAAACTCAGAATGGGTATGATCGGAGGCGGTAAAGACGCCTTCATCGGTGCCATCCACCGCATCGCGGCGAATATGGACGGCCTGATTGAACTGAAAGCAGGTGCTTTAAGCATCAACCCCGAAGTGGCGGAAGACTCCGGGCGCTCGCTCTTCCTGGAAAGCGACCGCATCTATACGGACTTCAAAACCATGCTGGAGAAAGAAGCGGCCATGCCGGCAGACAAGCGGCTGGACTTCATCACCATCGTGACCCCCAACTTCGCGCACTTCGAGCCGGCCATGATGGCCCTCGACAAAGGGTTCCACGTAGTGATCGAAAAACCGATCACCTTCACCCTCGACGAAGCCAAACAACTGAAAACGAAAGTAGAGCAGACCGGCCTCAGCCTCCTGCTCACGCACACCTATACCGGGTACCCCATGGTGAAACAGGCCCGCCAGATGGTGGCCGAAGGCGCACTGGGCAAGATCCGCAAAGTATGGGTGGAATATCCCCAGGGCTGGCTCTCCAAGATGAGCGAGCGCGAAGGCAACGCACAGGCCGCATGGCGCACCGATCCCAAACGCTCCGGTAAAGCTGGCGCCATGGGCGATATCGGCACCCACGCCTTCAACCTGGCCGAATACATCTCCGGCGATACCGTGGATAAACTTTGCGCCGATAACCACATCATGGTACCTGGCCGCCTGCTCGACGACGATGGCGCCGTGCTTCTCCGCTTCACCCAGGGCGCCGCGGGCGTACTCATGGCTTCCCAGGTAGCCGCGGGAGAAGAGAACGCACTCAAGATCCGCGTATACGGTGAAAAAGGCGGGCTTGAATGGGCGCAGCACGAACCCAATACCCTCACGGTGCGCTGGCTCGACAAACCCGCGGAGATCCTCCGCGCAGGCGCCGGCAATCCTCACCTGAGCTCCTACGCCACCCATAACTGCCGTACCCCGGGCGGCCACCCCGAAGGCTACCTCGAAGCTTTCGGCAACCTGTACCGCAACTTCGCCCTCACCCTCCAGGCGCGTATCGACGGTACCCAGCCCGCCAAAGAAGCCCTCGACTACCCCTCCGTGAACGAAGGTATACGCGGGATGGCATTCATTGACAATGTGGTGAAAAGCTCCGCCAGTAACGAAAAATGGACGACCTTCGAAATTTAGTCCGCCTTTTGGACCAAATTCCGGAAATTGAATAATTAAATCTGATAAGGAAGCATATGAAGACGATCAAAGGACCCGGCATTTTCCTCGCACAGTTCCTGGACGACAAAGCACCTTTCAACACCCTCGAAGGCATCACCAAATGGGCGGCCTCCCTGGGCTTCAAAGGCGTGCAGATCCCCACCTGGGACCCCAGGATGATAGACCTGAAGAAAGCCGCCGAAAGCCAGACTTATGCAGACGAGATCAAAGGCATCGTGCAAAGCGCGGGGATGGAAATCACCGAACTGTCGACCCACCTGCAGGGGCAGCTGGTAGCCGTTCACCCTGCCTATAACGATATGTTCGACGGGTTTGCGCCCAAAGAACTGCACGGCAATGCAAAAGCGCGGACCGAATGGGCCGTGCAACAGCTGAAATACGCCGCCAAAGCCAGCCGCAACCTGGGCCTCAACGCCCATGCCACGTTCAGTGGCGCCCTGCTCTGGCATACGGTATACCCCTGGCCCCAGCGCCCCGCAGGGCTCGTGGAAACAGGGTTCAAGGAACTGGCCGCCCGCTGGCTGCCAATCCTCAACGAGATGGACGCCAATGGCGTGGACCTCTGCTACGAGATCCACCCCGGCGAAGACCTGCACGACGGCGCCAGCTACGAGCAGTTCCTGGCCGCCACCGGCAACCACAACCGCGCCTGCCTCCTCTACGATCCCAGCCACTTCGTGCTCCAGGCCATGGATTACCTCGCCTACATCGACATCTACCATGAGAAAATAAAGATGTTCCATGTGAAAGACGCGGAATTCAACCCCACCGGCCGCTCCGGTGTGTACGGCGGGTACCAGGGATGGATCGACCGCCCCGGCAGGTTCCGCTCCCTGGGCGACGGGCAGGTAGACTTCAAGGCGGTGTTCAGCAAGCTGACCCAATACAATTTCTCCGGCTGGGCCGTGATGGAATGGGAATGCTGCATGAAGCACCCCGAAGACGGCGCCCGCGAGGGAGCCCCCTTCATTAAAGACCACATCATCCGTGTAACCGAGAAGGCATTCGATGATTTTGCCGGCACCGGTGCGGATGAGAACCTGAACAGGCGTATATTAGGCCTCTGATAAGTTAAGCAAAAACGATTTTCTAAAGAATTCTAAAACTATTCAAACAATGAAGAAATCATTCTGGATGCCTTTGTGTATCAGTGCAGCAGTGTTCATGGCAGCGTGCGGCGGCGGAGAAAAGAAAGCCGAAGAGAAGGCACCCGAAGAAACCGTAGCTCCTGCGGCAGACAATTCCATGGTAGCCGACGTGAGCGGTAAAGGCAAGGAACTGATGGCCGCACAGGATTGCGCCACCTGCCACAAGGAAACCGAAAAAGTAATCGGGCCCTCCTTCAAAGAGATCGCCGAAAAGTATCCCAACACCCCGGAAAACATCGCCACCCTGGCCGACAAGATCATCAGCGGCGGTTCCGGTAACTGGGGCGAAATTCCCATGGCTCCCCACGCCGGCATCTCCAAGCCCGACGCGGAAGAAATGGTGAAATACATCCTGACCGTCAAATAACTGACAACCCTATAAACACATCAACATGACCAAACGTATATTCTCCGCCGCCCTGGCGCTGGGACTCCTCGCCGGCAGCGCGGACGCCTTCGCTCAGGCGCCTTCCCTCTCCAAAAAAGAGAAAAAAGAAGGCTGGAAACTGCTGTTCGACGGCAAAACCACCAATGGCTGGAAAGGTTATAAACAAGCCGCCGCTCCCGATGCCTGGAAAGTGGTAGATGGTACCCTCTTCTTCGACGCCGACGCCAAGAAAGCCGGCGCCAAAGGCGGCGATATCATGACCGCCGAAGCGTACGAAAACTATGAGCTGGTAATGGAATGGAAAATCTCCGAAGGCGGTAACTCCGGTATCATCTTCGGCGTGCACGAAGACCCGAAGTTCGGCGCCACCTATCAGACCGGCCCCGAAATGCAGGTGCTCGACGACGATAAACATTCCGACGGCAAGATCCACAAACACAACTCCGGCGATCTCTATGATCTCATCGCTTCCCCCGCTCGCTACGCCAAACCCGTAGGCGAATGGAACACCGCGAAGATCACCAAGAAAGACGGCAAGCTGACACTCACTTTCAACGGCCATAAAACCGCCGAAGTAGTGGTAGGCTCCGAAGAGTGGAACAAACTCGTAGCCGGTTCCAAATTCAAATCCTGGGATGGCTTCGGCAAATACCAGAAAGGCCACATCGCCCTGCAGGACCATGGCGATAAAGTTTGGTACAGAAATATCAAGATCCGCCAACTGTAATCCATGATGCGTTACAAATACCTCTTCCTGCTCTGCGCAGTGGCCGCCATGGCCGGGCTGGCAGCCTTTCAGAAGGCTAAACCCCGCCTGCTCGTTTTCTCCAAAACAGCCGGCTTCCGGCACGATTGCATCCCCGATGCCAAAATCGCCATGCTGAAGCTGGGCGCGGAAAACGGTTATGAAGTGGATACCACCGAAGACGCATCGAAGTTTACAGCAAAGAACCTGTCGCGCTACAAAGCCGTGGTGTTCCTCAATACCACCGGCAACGTCCTCGACGATGCACAGCAGTCCGCACTGGAAGGCTACATCCGTAAAGGCGGCGGCTATGCCGGCATTCATGCGGCAACGGATACGGAGTACGACTGGCCCTGGTACAACCAGCTGGTTGGCGCGTACTTCCTCAGCCATCCGCACCAGCAAACCGCCACGCTCCATGTAGTGGACAGAAAGCACCCTGCAACGGCCCACCTGGACCCGACCTGGGTGCGCAAGGACGAATGGTATGACTTCAAAAGCATCGTCCCCGGGCTCAACATCCTCATCAAAATCGATGAGAAATCGTACCAGGGCGGCAAGAACGGCGATAACCATCCCATGAGCTGGTATCGCGAGTTCGACGGCGGCCGCACCTTTTACACCGAGCTGGGGCATACCAAAGAATCGTACCGTGAACCGGCCTTCCTCAAACACGTGCTCGGCGGCATCGACTATGCCGCTGGCAAAAAGAGGTAGCCGGGAAATGCATAACTTTTCAGTAGAGACGCAAACATGCGTCTCTACTTGCTTTTAAATACCACGTTTACCCGAACAACAGAACGATACCATGAAGCATATCACTTACCTCCTCGTCTTTATCGTTGCAGTAGCCCTGGCCGGCTGCAGCAAGTCCAGGCCCGGAAAAGCTAAGGTGCTCGTCTTCTCCAAGACGGCCGGCTTCCGCCACGCCTCCATCCCGGCCGGCATCGATGCCATTAAGAAACTCGGTGCGGAAAACAATTTCGATGTGGATACTACCGAAGATGCCGGTAAATTCACCGAGCAGAACCTCGGCCAGTATGCCGCCGTCATCTTTCTCAACACCACCGGCGATGTGCTGAACACCGCGCAGGAAGCAGACTTCGAACGTTACATTCAATCCGGCGGCGGCTTCGTGGGTATCCATGCTGCCACCGATACCGAATATGACTGGGCCTGGTACGGCAAACTGGTTGGCGCTTACTTTGGCGATCACCCGCCGGGCACGGCCAAAGCCAAACTCAATGTCCTGGACAAATCCCACCCTTCCACAGAAGGCCTCCCGGATACCTGGGAGCACGTCGACGAATGGTATAACTTCAAATACTTCAACAAAGAGACAAAAGTGCTCATGAAAGTAGATGAAACTTCCTATACCGGCGGCAAGATGAACAACGACCACCCCATTTCCTGGTACCACGATTACGACGGCGGCCGCGCCTGGTATACCGAACTGGGCCATACCGACGAGTCGTACAAGGAAGAGAATTTCCTGAAGCACGTACTCGGCGGTATCAAATACGCCATCGGGAAGAACCTCGAACTGGATTACGCCAAAGCTACCACGCTCCGCGTACCGGATGGCGACCGCTACACCCGTCAAACCCTGACCAGCGGCGAGTTCTTCGAGCCTACCGAAATGGCCATCCTCCCCAACCTCGACATCCTCGTTGCGCAGCGCCGCGGCGAACTGCTGCTCTACAGCGCTTCCCGCAAGAACCTCACACAAGTGGGCGCTCTCAACGTTTACCATAAAACCCAGGTGCCGAACGTAAACGCGGAAGAAGGCCTCATGGGCCTCGCGGCTGACCAGGCATTCGATAAGAATAATTTCATCTACCTCTTCTATTCCCCCGTCGATACCTCGGTGAACAGGCTCAGCCGGTTTACATTCGAGAATGGACAACTGAATATGAAGAGCGAAAAAGTCATCCTGCAGTTCTACTCCCAACGCGATATCTGCTGCCACACCGGCGGTTCCATCGCTTTCGGTCCGGATGGCCTGCTGTACCTTTCCACGGGAGACAACACCACGCCCTTCGACGAAGCCGGACAGCCTTACGTGAGCAAAGGTTACGGCCCGGTAGACGACCGCCCCGGCCACCTGCAATACGACGGCCGCCGCACCTCTTCCAACACCAACGACCTGCGTGGTAAAGTGCTCCGCATCCGTTTGAAGGAAGACGGCTCTTACGAAATTCCCGATGGCAACCTCTTCCCTGTTGGGACTGAGAAAACGAAGCCTGAAATTTATACGATGGGCACGCGCAACCCTTATCGCATTTCCATCGACCGAAAAACGAATTACCTCTATTGGGGCGAGGTGGGCCCCGATGCGGCGAACGACGATTCCACCCGCGGCCCGCGCGGGTACGACGAAGTGAACCAGGCGAAGAAGGCCGGCTATTACGGTTATCCGCTGTTCATCGCCGACAACAAGCCCTATCGCGCGTTCGATTACGAAACGGGCGTTTCCGGCGCTTACCACGATCCGAAGAAACCCATCAACAATTCCCGCAACAATACCGGTCTTACCGAGCTGCCGCCGGCACAGCCCGCGTTCATCTGGTACCCTTACGGCAAATCCGACGAGTTCCCGCTGGTGGGAACGGGGGGCCGCAACGCCGAAGCAGGGCCGGTGTATTACAGCGAATTTTATCCGAAAGAAACCCGCCTGCCGGATTATTACGATGGCAAACTGTTCATCTACGACTGGATCAGGGGCTGGGTGATGGCGGTTACCATGGATAAAGACGGCAATTTCGAGAAGATGGAACGCTTCATGCCTTCGCAGAAATTCAATGCCCCCATCGATATGGAACTGGGGCCGGATGGAAGGCTTTACATCCTTGAGTACGGCAACGGCTGGTTCTCCAAGAACGCCGACGCAGGGCTGGTCCGCATCGATTACAACGGCGGTAACCGCGCGCCGAATGTAAAGCTGGAAGTGGATAAGCTGACGGGCGCGCTGCCGTTTACGGTGAAAGCTTCCGCCGCAGGTACCGTGGATCCCGACGGCGATCCGCTGACCTATACCTGGAATTTCGGTAACGGCAATAAGAAAGAAACGACTACGCCTTCGGCGGAATTCACATTCAATACGGCAGGGGAGTTCCCCGTGTCGGTGGAAGTGACCGACGATAAGGGCGGCCGTACCGCGAGCCAGGTGATCCAGGTGTATGCGGGTAACGAAACGCCGGCTGTGAATATCAAGCTGACAGGCAACACGATGTTCTATTTCCCCGGCAAGAAGGTGGAATACGCAGTAGAAGTGTCTGACAAGGAAGACGGGCAATCTTCCGCCGGAGGCTTCGATCCTGCCAACCTGTATGTGAAGGCGCTGTATATGGAAGGGAAGGACAAGGCGGGCATGTCGCAGGGGCACCAGATTATTTCCGGGGCTATTGCGGGTAAGAACATCATGGAAACATCCGATTGTAAAACCTGCCACAAGCCGAACGAAAAATCCATCGGGCCGAGCTTCGTGGAAGTGGCCAACAAATACAAAAGCGATCCGAAGTCGCCCGATTACCTGGCGGACAAGATCATCAAAGGTGGCGGAGGCGTATGGGGCGAAACGGCGATGGCCGCGCACCCCGGCATTTCCACCGGCGAGGCGAAGCAGATCGTGGAGTACATCTTCTCCCTGGCCGGCGGCGCCAAACAGGATCCTTCCCTGCCGGCTACCGGCAGTGTGAACGCTACGCTGGGTAATGAAGTGAAAGACAGGGGTATTCTGTACCTCATCGCCACTTACACCGATAAAGGCGGTGCGGGCATCAAGCCGATCACGGGCACTGCCATGGCTGAGCTGCGCAATCCGAAGATCCAGGGCGAAAGCTTTAAGGACTCCGACGGGGCGAGCGCCGTGGAAATCGAAGGCATGAAGTTGCTGGTGCCGGGCGCCAACAGCTGGGCGAAGTATCCCAACCTCGACCTCACGGGTGTTAACGGTATTGAGCTGACGTACTTCGTGCGTGAGATCCCTGCTCATGGATACCTGGTTACCGCGCACCTCGACAGCCAGACGGGCCCCGTGTTGGGCAGCGTCACTATCGGCAAGGGCGCGAAAGCGGGCCAGCCCAACCTGGCGACCATTGCTTTCCCTGCCATCAGTGGCGGCAAGAAGCAGGCGCTGGTGCTGGCGGTGAAGGCGGCGGACCCTGCGGAATCCGCTCCCGTAGCGATCGATTATTTCAGGTTGCAGGCCAAATAAACTGCAAAGCTTATATGCGAAAGGCCGCTTCGTGGGTAACGGGGCGGCCTTTTCATTTAACTAAGCTCTTCGGTGAATTACTCAGTTAGTACGGTTGCAGTACGGTATCCCTACTAATTCCCTACTGAGCACGTACCACGTATCAGGTGTAAATCTATTTTAGGACGTGACCATTTTAGGACGTGGCCGCATTAAACGGCAAAGGGCTGTATCGGTGAGATACGGCCCTTTGTTGAAATGCTTTATAGTTAGGGGGGATTAGCCGATTTTCATCATTTTCTTGCGCATTTTCTTGGCTTTTTTCTGGCTGGAGTGCACGAAATTGACAAGCATGGCGATGATGAGGATGAAGAGCCCGAAGAATTCGCGGGTGTCTTCGATCCAGGGGGTGGAGGCTTTCATGGATCCGGCGATGTTTTGGGCCTGGTGATCGGTTACCCAGCTGAGTACGCCGTCTTTTTCAAAGAAAAGGAAGGTGGCGTAAGACAGGAACGCGAGGATGCCGAAAAGGTACCAGCCGCGGTAGTAGCGGCGGGTGGCGGCAAGGCCGCATAATACGGCGCCGTACAGATAGATGGGAATCCAGATGTAGGGGTCCGGGTCGTTCCACTGCAGGGCAGCGAACAACACGAACATTACACAGAAAAACACATTGAAAATCTTCATCATGCTAAAAGGTATATCCGATAAACTTACGGAAAATAAGGGTATGAACCGTTCGGAGCTAGATAAAGAGGTGAAAAAAAAGTCAGCCCAAAAGTTTGCGGTTGTTAAATTAATGTTATAATTTTAGAACGTAAGGATGTACCATCGGACACAACGTAGTATGAGCACGCGTTTACGCTGACACAGGGGAAGCCAACAAACTAATTTGCCTTTATAAATTCCACTTCAGCTGATTAAATTATTGCCGTATCCGGCTTTCCGCAGCAGGTGTTTATGCAAAATCGTTTTTCCTGAAGGAAAAGTTAAAATTTTCACACATTCAGGTGAGTGCCGAACAATATTTAATCCTTATATTGCAAAAGAATTAGGGCCGGAACTGGAAACCTCCGGCCGTTTTTCCTGCTAACCCTGACAAAAATATTGGGGCACCACCCCTGAAGAATATCCTGGTTACTAATCAGGTTTTAGAATGGCGGAAGGAGAGGCACTAGTTGCCTCTCTTTTATTTTTGATCAATGGTGAGGCTGATTATTGTCAGCGGCGGGATCGCCGATTATTATTTATTTTCGCTCCATGGGATACGCATACGAAGCACCAGGAACCTCCGCAGTTTTAGCCGATATCATTCAACAGCAGATCTCCGAAAAGGGCCGTCAATGGATAGCCGCCCAACTGGAAGCCTGGCAATCGAAGGGCACACTTCAGACATTTAATATCGCATTCACCGCCGCGCCCCGGTTCCTGGGCCGCGACGAGATATCCGTGCCCCCTGCCGCCCGGGAAGCCCTGCTGCCCCGTTCGGCAGACGGCTATACCGCCGACCGCCTCTTCCGCGTCTGGTGGCTCCTGCAGCTGCCCGTAAACGACGAGGCCGCCTATGTGCAAGCCATTGAAAACCTGTTCAATGCCGGTGAAATGAACGAGCTCACCGCCCTGTACGGCGCCCTGCCTTTCCTCGCCTTCCCCGAAGCCTGGAAACTCCGCACCGCCGAAGGCGTACGCTCCAACATCGGCTCCGTCCTCGAAGCCATCATGGTCCGTAACCCCTACCCGGCGCAATACCTCGAAGAGCCCGCATGGAACCAGCTGGTCATGAAGGCCTTCTTCACCGATAAGCCCGTTCACCTCATCACCGGCCTCGACGAACGCGCCAACCCGGAACTGGCCCGCATCCTGCGCGACTTCTCCCGCGAACGCCGCGCCGCCGCCCGGCCCGTGCCGCCCATGCTCTGGAGGCTCGTAGGACCCTTCCTGAACGAAGACAATTTCGAAGACCTCGAACGCGCCTGGTTCTCAGAAGTACACGCCGAAAGGGAAGCCGCCGCGCTGGCCTGCCACTCATCCGCCTACCCGCCGGCCTCGAAACTGCTCGAATCGCGCGCCGGCATGGCCGCGGAAATACAGCAGGGACTGCTGACCTGGGAAACAGTTGCCGCCCGTGTAAATGGCCAATAAATGTGAGTGCGCGGAACGCGCCATTCAGTAATTTAATCGCAATGTAATTCGTACTTAATATGTGTTGTAATGCTCAGCTGACGGAAAAGGATCTTGTCCCGCAATCATTTGACCCCGCCTTTATGGACACCATCAAAGGCATGCGGTTCTTCGACCCGCACGTGCACATGACTGCCCGGACCACCGACGATTACCAGGCCATGGCCGATGCCGGCGTCAAAGCCATCATCGAGCCCGCCTTCTGGCTTGGCCAGCCGCGCACCGGCGTGGATACCTTCCGGGATTACTTCGCCAGCCTCGTTGGATGGGAGCGCTTCCGCTCCTCGCAGTTCGGTATCAAACACTACTGCACCATCGGGCTCAATTCCAAAGAAGCCAATAATGAAAAACTCAGTGAACAGGTCATGGAGATCCTGCCGCTCTTCATTTACAAGGAAGGCGTGGTTGGCGTAGGGGAAATCGGGTTCGACGATCAGACCGCGCTGGAAGACAAATATTACCGTGCACAGCTCCTGCTCGCCAAAGAAGCGGGCCTGCCCGTGCAGATCCATACGCCGCACCGCGACAAGAAACAGGGCACCACCCGCAGCATGGACATCGCGCTGGAAATGGGGCTCGATCCCCACATGGTGATCGTTGACCACAACAACGAAGAAACCGTGAAAGAAGTGCTGGACCGCGGCTTCTGGGCTGCTTTCACCATCTACCCCTTTACCAAAATGGGTAATGAACGGATGGTGGACATCGTGAAGCAATACGGCACCGAACGTATTATGGTGAATTCCGCGGCCGACTGGGGCATCAGCGATCCGCTGGCCGTGCCCAAAACCGCGGCGCTCATGCTGGACAGGGGGATTTCCAGAGCGGATGTGGAACTGGTGACCTATAGCAACGCCATCGCGGCGTTTGCGCAGAGCGGCCAGATCAACGTCGCGGATTTCGAAAGCCCCGCGGAAATCGATCAAAGTTTGAAATTCAACGGCAGCACCGTGCTGAGAGGCGGGCAGCAGCCAAGACCCAATAAACAATCCACGATCATACGATAAATTCCAACCAGCTTTTGTCGTATCGTATTGAAAACCTGAGAAGCGCGTGAACTATATCCTGAGCAAGCTGCTGGGCTACCTGAGGCTCATGCGGCCCGCAAACATCCTGACCGCCATTACCGACATTATCGCCGGGGCAGCCATCGTGGGCTTTTTCGCACATGGGCTCGACGATCTGCAATCCATTTTGCAACTGATCTGCCTGATCATCGCCACCATTGGCCTGTATGGCGGGGGCGTTGTTTTCAACGACGTATTCGACGCGAAGCTCGACAAGCTGGAGCGGCCCGAGCGGCCCATTCCCAGCGGCATCATTTCCATCACGGAAGCGAGCGTGCTGGGCGGCTACCTGTTGGTGGTGGGCATACTCGCCGCCTTTACCGTCAGCGGTTTTTCCGGCTGGATAGCGGTGCTTACCGCCGCTTCGGCTTTGATTTACGACAAATGGGCGAAGCACCATTCCGTGCTCGGGCCTTTGGTGATGGGGCTTTGCCGCGGGCTGAACCTCTCGCTGGGGATGAGCGTGTACCTGGTATCGCTGCAGGGCGACTATCTCTGGTGGATCGCAGTGGTGCCCGTGGCGTACATCGCCGCCGTAACGATGATCTCGCGCGACGAAGTGCATGGCGGCACAAAAACACCGCTCATCCGCGCGGCCATCACTTACGCATTGGTGATCGCCGTGATCGGCGTGTTCAGTTACATGACCGGCCAGATCGCCACTGTTCCAATTTTCCTCGCCTTCTTCGCCTGGCTGATATACAAACCGCTGCTCAGGGCCATGAAAGCGCCCACAGGGCCCAATATCGGGAAGTCCGTGAAATGGGGCGTGCTGGGCCTGATCGCCATGAACGCCGCCTGGACGGCCGCCTTCGCCGGCCTGCCCTTTGGCCTGGTAGTGCTCGCATTCCTCCCGCTGTCCATCCTCCTGGGCAAGCTCTTCGCTGTTACCTGACACAAACAAGATTGTGTGGGTTTCCGGGGTTTCTTCCGTTCATGGAATACGGCAATTTGTTGTTGTTCCGCTGACCCTGTTTTCGTACTTTTAACCGTTTAAAATCGTCCCGGCAGCACCGGGACCACAGGGACTTTGCTATGGCATTTATTCAACAATCATTCAGCGTTGCGTTCGAGTATAAGGTTTTTTTTACGGAGCATCTGTTCGCTTCCACGAACCGGGATTTTGCACAATTCCTTGAATCCCGTGCGGAGAAAGGGTTTCGGAAGAAATTATTATTCATTGTAGATGAAGGGGTAACGGCCACGCACGGTTACCTGCAGGAACAGATCACGGCTTATTGCTCGGACATGGAGGGGTTTGAACTGGTGGAAGATGTGATTGTGGTGCCAGGCGGCGAAGCTGCCAAGAACGACCTGCAATTGTTCCACTGGCTAGTGAACGCGGTAGACCAGCATGCGATCGACCGCCACTCATACATCATCGCCATTGGCGGCGGCTCCGTCCTGGACCTCGTTGGATACGTGGCGGCGGTGAGCCACCGCGGCGTCAAGCACATCCGCATCCCTACCACCGTATTGTCGCAGAACGATTCCGGCGTAGGGGTGAAAAACGGCATCAATTATCACGGCAAAAAGAATTTCCTCGGCACTTTCGCACCGCCCGCGGCCGTTTTCAACGACGCGCATTTCCTTACTACGCTCGACGAGCGCGACTGGCGCAGCGGCATGGTGGAAGCGGTGAAAGTAGCGCTCATCAAAGACGCGGCGTTTTTCTCCTGGATGGAGGAAAAAGCGGCGCAGCTGACGGAAGCGGAGCCCGAGTCTCTCAAATACCTCATTCACCGTTGCGCCGAACTGCATATGCAGCATATCGGCGGGGCGGGCGATCCGTTTGAAAGCGGCTCCTCCCGTCCGCTCGACTTCGGCCACTGGAGCGCCCATAAACTCGAACAGCTCACCGACTTCGAACTGCGCCATGGAGAAGCCGTGTCTATCGGTATCGCGCTGGACAGCGTGTATTCCTGGCTCACCGGCCTGCTCGACGCCGAAAGCCTGGAACGCATCATCCAGCTGCTGAAAACGCTGCGCCTGCCGTTGTATCATCCTTTACTGGAAATCGAAGACGACGAAGCGCCGATCGTAGCCGGCCTGCAGGAGTTCCGCGAGCACCTGGGCGGGCGCCTCACCATTTCTCTCCTGGAAGCCATCGGCAAAGGGAAGGAAGTGCACAGCATCGATATCAGCACGCTGCGCAAAGCAGTGAACATGCTGCGCGACAAATGGTAGCCGCATCAATTTTATCCCGGACACGCCAACAGCATACAACATGGAAACATCTTTCGGGCATCTGACCTATTGCACCAACATTCATTCCGGGGAAAGCTGGCCCGATCACTTCGAACAGCTCCGCCGGTATATTCCCGCCGTGAAGGCGGAAGTATCTCCGGGCAAGCCTTTCGGCATCGGGTTGCGGCTCAGTAACCTGGCGAGCCTGGAATTATCGAAAGCGCCGGCGCTGGAGGAATTCCGGCAATGGCTCAAAGAGAACGATTGTTACGTTTTTACCATGAACGGTTTCCCTTACGGGGGATTCCACCACGAGCGCGTGAAAGACCAGGTGCATACGCCGGATTGGTCCACCGCCGAGCGCGCAGCCTATACGGGGCGGTTGTTCCGCATCCTCGCGGCATTGCTGCCGGAAGGGATGGAAGGCGGGATCTCCACTTCGCCGTTGTCGTATAAATTCTGGCACCGTTGTGAAGAAGAAAGGAAATCCGTGACCGAGGGGGCCACTTTCAACATGCTATTGGTGGTGGAGCAGCTGATCCAGGTTCGCAGGAACGGGGGGCCGCTGCTGCACCTCGACATAGAACCGGAGCCGGACGGGCTCCTGGAGAATTCTAAAGAATACCTGGACTGGTACTTTCAATACCTGCTGCCCGCGGGCGTGATGCTGTTTACGGAGAAGTTCGGCTTCACCGAAGAAGAAGCCACGCTGGCGATCAAAGACCATGTGCAGCTTTGCTATGACGTGTGCCATTTCGCCGTGTCGTACGAAGAGTCGCAGGTGGTATTAGAGCGGATGCAGTTTTTCGGTTTGAAAGTAGGGAAGATACAGATCAGCGCCGCACTGAAAGCGCTGCTGCCGAAAGGCGGCCGCGAAAACGTGATCGCTGCTTTCCGCCAGTTCAACGAAGCCGTTTACCTTCACCAGGTGATCGCACGCAAAAGGGACGGTGATAAAATCCATTATCCCGATTTGCCGGAAGCACTGGCGGAAGCAGGGAGGGAAGATGTGGAGGAATGGCGCGCGCACTTCCACGTACCGGTATTTACAGGTGAGTTCGGGGCGCTGAGCTCCACCCGCGACGATATTTCCCGGGTACTCGCCAGGCAGCAGGCGCGGCCGTTTACGGCCCATCTCGAAGTGGAAACTTACACCTGGGAAGTACTGCCCGCCGGCCTTAAACAGGAAATGAGCGCTTCCATCGCCCGCGAATTGCATTGGGTGCTGCAGCAGTTGAATATCTCCTGAGCGGGATATAGTTTTGATACGCAATAACGAGAAGCCAAGAATATGAGAAAAACCGTAGTGCTGGATATTGTAGGATTGTCGGGCGCCCTCATCGGGGAGCATACGCCCTTCCTGAGCGCCTGGGCAAAGAAGCATCACCAGTCCGCCATCCGGCCCATGTTGCCCGCCGTTACCACGGCAGTGCAATCCACCTACCTCACCGGGTTATGGCCCAGCGAAACCGGCATCGTCGGCAATGGCTGGTACGACAGGACCGACAGCGAGATCAAATTCTGGAAACAATCCAATAAACTCGTTCACGGAGAAAAAGTATGGGAATCCGCCCGGAGAAAATATCCCGGGTTCACCTGCTCGAAAATGTTCTGGTGGTACAACATGTACTCCAGCGCAGATTTTTCCGTTACGCCCCGCCCGCAATACCTGTCCGACGGGCGGAAAATGCCCGATTGCTATGCGCACCCTTCCGGCCTGCGCGATAAACTGCAGCAGGAACTGGGCACTTTCCCGCTCTTCCAGTTCTGGGGGCCGGGAGCCAATATCAAATCCACCCAG
Source organism: uncultured Chitinophaga sp. (assembly GCF_937874145.1). Taxonomy (GTDB): domain Bacteria; phylum Bacteroidota; class Bacteroidia; order Chitinophagales; family Chitinophagaceae; genus Chitinophaga. The sequence continues at coordinate 32,178 of NZ_CALNBI010000245.1, forward strand.
TGGATCGCGGATGCGTCTATCCTCACCGACCGCTGGCACAATCCCCATCTTACCCTCATCTATCTTCCCCACCTCGATTACTGCCTGCAGAAATTCGGCCACGATTATACCAGGATCGCGCCGGAACTGCGCGCTGTAGACGGTGTGGTGAAGCAGCTGGTGGAATACTACGAACAACAAAACGCGGAAATCATCATTCTTTCCGAATACGGCATTACGGATGTAAGCCGCCCCGTGCATATCAACCGCCTGCTGCGCGAGCACGGGCTGATCAACGTGCGGGTGGAGCGCGGGCTGGAACTGCTGGATGCGGGTGCTTCCAAAGCATTCGCCGTGGCGGATCACCAGATAGCGCATATTTACCTGAACGACCGTAGCGTGGCCAAACAGGTCCGCGACCTGGTGGAGCAATTGCCCGGGGTAGGACAGGTGCTCGACCGCGACGGTATCCGTGCGCACAACCTGCACCATGAACGCTGCGGCGACCTGGTGCTGGTGGCGGATAAGGACAGCTGGTTCACTTATTACTACTGGCTCGACGATGCGAAGGCGCCCGATTTCGCGCGGCTGGTGGATATCCACCGCAAGCCGGGGTACGACCCGGTGGAGATGTTCCTCAACCCCGCCGATCCTTTGGTGAAGCTGAAGGTGATCGGGAAAGTGCTGAAAAAGAAGCTGGGATTCAGGTACCTCATGAACGTGATCCCCCTGGATGCCACGCTGATCAAAGGCTCGCACGGCCGGCTGGCGGAAGATTGGAAGGACCATGCCGTGCTGCTGACCACGCAGCCCGTACCCGAATCGGTGCTGGCCACGGACGTGCGGGATATCATCCTGCAGCACATAGGATAGCATGAGAATAATATTCGGAAGCCGGTGTAACTGCCGGCTTTTTTTATTTGGGGCAGGTACAAAAAAAAGACATCCCGAAGAATCAGGGATGTCGGTTTGAAAAACAGTGAACAATGAAATAGTCGCTGACTACTTCAAACTCTTTATTTTGATACTTCTGAAGCTCACGTAATTGCCGTGGTCCTGGATGAGGATACGGCCTTTGGGCGCGAGTCCGAAGTTCGCAATTTTTTCATATTTGCTACGGGCCACGAGGGCTTTGTAGATATTGTCTCCACGGGTGTATGCGACTACTTTATGCCCGTTGAGCCAGTGTTCCACACGGTTGTCGGGATATACTACAACGCGGCCGTGGTTCCATTCTCCGATTTTGCGGTGGGAGTTGGTGAATTTGTAGGACGGAATAAGGTCGTACAGTGATCCCACTTTGCGGTTGCCGGCTGCGCCGAGCTTGGCGTCGGGGTGCTGATCGTCGTCCAGCACCTGGAACTCCAGGCCGATGGCGGAGCCTTTGTTGCCTTCTGATTCCGTTACAAAATACTTCACGCCGCTGTTGGCTCCCGGCGTCAGTTTGAAATCGAATTCGAGGTCGAAGGCCGCGAATTCTTCTTCGGTCACGATATCGCCGCCGTTGGTGGATTCGCCGCCGTCGGAGGGTTGGACGCTGAGGGTGCCGTCTTTGATTTCCCAACCTTTTGCGGGGAAGGAAGTTTTGTAGGCGCCGCGCCATCCCTGGGTGGTGGCACCGTCCCACAGCAGGCGGATGCCCTGCTGTTTCTCCTGCGGGGAGATGTTGTTGGGAATGTTGTTCACCACGTATACATCATCATATTTCGAATACTGCGATGCGGCAGGGTTCTCGATGATGCGGATATTGCGCCAGCGGATTTTCTTACCTGCGTCTTCTTCTTTTTTACCGATTCCATGTACCTGGAGGGCGATGAAACCGGAAGGAAGTTCACTGTCGATCAGATGGGCGGCCGATACTCCGTTTATAAAGGTACGGATTTCGCTGCCACGGCACTCAATTCTGTATTTATTCCAGTCGCCCGGTTTATAAGCTTGTTGTGCAACCGGGTTCAGGTCGAGCGGGTAGAGCCATCCGCGGCGGGCTTCTTCGTACACGCCGCCGCTCCATTTGCGGGGGGAGGGATCTACTTCCATCTGGTAACCGTATACACGGCCGTTCTGGTATTCCGGCTTGCTTTGGGAGCGGAACTGGATGCCCGAGTTGAAGTCTTTTTCCAGTTTATACTCCACTTCAAAGATAAAATCGCCGTAATCCTTTTCGGTGGCCAGGAAGGAATTGGGCTCGCTCAGCACGGTAGTGCCTACGATCTCACCGTTTTTCGCTTCATAAATCGCTTTCCCGTTGAGCTGTTTCCAGCCTTTCAGGTCTTTGCCGTTGAACAGATTCTGCCACTTGGCCGTCTGCCCAAAGGAGGCAGACATGATAAGAACCCCGCAACCCAGGAGGAGATGCTTCTTCATCTAATGCGTTTTGTATCAGTAAAGCGGAGACGGCATTCCGGGCTGTATGCCTCCTCGCCTTTACGTGTTGTAGTTGACCATTATTGCGCCTGCTGCCCGTGTAACCTGCGCCCAGAACAGCACATACTGCCGTCTGGCGAAGCCAAGATAGCCATTCTGCGGGATACTTGCAATCGTTTGCAAAAAGATTCTCCCGCTTGTTGGCCCGGGAGCAGGCATGGATTCCGGGGGACAATATAATACCTTATCTTTATAACCAGCTAAAAAATTACCACATGGCAAGTAAGTAGCCCGGGTTCCTGACCGGGGACCGGGATGGCGGGTTTCCTGCGCAGATTATGCCGTAACGGGGAAACCTGACCAGAATCAGGAGAAATTTATGCCCGGGGGATTTCGGAATGCTGACGCCATTACTTACCTTTGCGCCCAAAATAAGGGGGCGGATGCCCTTTTCTATAAATATTTTATAATATATGTCTGGACAGCTCAAAGAAGTTCGCAACCGTATTAAATCCATCCAGTCTACCCAGCAGATCACCAAAGCCATGAAAATGGTGAGTGCTGCGAAGCTGCGCCGTGCGCAGGATGCTATCCTTCAGATGCGTCCTTATGCGGAGAAACTGCAGGAAATGCTGCAGAACATTGTCAGCAACACCGAGGGAGACATCGACATGGCGCTTGCCGCCAATCGCCAGGTGGAGAAAGTGCTGATCGTAGTGATCACCTCCGACCGCGGGCTTTGCGGGGCTTATAACTCCAACATTATCAAGCTGGCCAAGCAAACCATCCGCGAAAAATACGCTGCGCAGTACGCAAAAGGCCATGTGGAAGTGCTCCCGATCGGCAAGAAAGCCTGGGAACATTTTACCAAGAACGGCTATAAAGTGAACGAGCGCTTCTGGAACCTCTTCGGCCATCTCAGCTTCGAGCAGGTGAAAGCCGCCGCGGCCGTAGGGCTCGAGGGCTTCGTGAAAGGCGAATACGACGCCGTGGAGATCGTTTACAGCGAATTCAAGAACGCCGCCACCCAGCGCTATAAAGTGGAACAATTCCTGCCCATCGCCAAGGTGGACAACCAGGGAGAAGGCAAAGGCCGCAAGGCTGATTTCATCTACGAGCCTGAGAAAGACGCCCTGATCGCAGAGCTGATGCCTAAAATCCTCAACACCCAGTTCTTCAAAGCCGTCCTCGACGCCCACGCTTCCGAGCACGGCGCCCGTATGACGGCGATGGACAAGGCGACGGATAACGCCGGCGAACTGCTCCGCAGCCTCAAAATTGAATACAACCGCGCCCGTCAGGCAGCCATTACCACCGAGCTCACCGAGATCGTGTCTGGCGCTGCAGCGCTTGTGGGGTAATGTTTTCAACAAAACATCCACAGCCAGGTTTTTATATTTTATAAAGAATGTCAAAGGTCTTATTTTCGGCCTTTGACATTTTTATTTGACCTAAACCGCATTTCCCATGGAAATCTCACAGCTCATCCCGCATGTTGAAGCATTGATCTTCGCCGCCGACAGGCCCCTGCCTGCCGCCGACATCCTGGAGTTGCTCAACAACGCGCTGGCCTTCCTGGAAGACCGCGCCACGCCTGAGCAGGTGGAGGCTGCCATCGAGGCTATCCAGGAAAAATACAGCTCCGAGTTTTACGCTTTCAGCGTACGCCAAAGCGGCGGGGGGTACCAGTTCCTCACTAAAAGGGATTATTACCAGACGGTTGCGCAGATCAACGGTGAGAAATTCCTCAAACGGCTGTCTACCGCCGCGCTGGAAACCCTCGCGATCATCGCCTACAAACAACCCATCTCCAAAGGAGAAATCGAACATATCCGCGGCGTCAGCACCGATTATTCCATCACCAAGCTGCTGGAAAAGGAACTGATCGTTATTTCCGGCCGTTCCGAGGACCTGCCCGGCAAGCCGCTCCTGTATTCCACTTCCAAGGCGTTCATGGATTATTTCGGCCTCAATTCGCCGGCCGACCTGCCCAAGCTGAAGGAAGTGTTCGAAGAAGATTTCGTGCCGCCCACCCAGCTGACCCTCGAAGCCGTGGAAACGCTGGAGGTGGATGAAGAAACCCTGCCCGACGGCCACCTGGTCATTACCGAATCCGGCGAGCTCACCGAAACCACGACCATCGTCATGGAAGATGAGCCCTCCGAAGAACATATCGCCGGGCCTGATGCTTCGTCCGGCGATGGCGGCGGAAATGATGAAGGAGATGCGGATGAAGACGATCCCCATGCAGCAGGCAACAGCGCCGGCGGCGACCCGGAAATGGCCGATAGCGGGGAAGATACTGAGGATGAACTGGATGAAGACGGGGAGATAGAAGCCATGCTCGGTGAGGATAAAAAAGCGGAAGATGGGGAGGAAGAGGATGATGAGGATGAAGATGAGGACGACGATGATGACGATGATGATGATGATGATGATGATGATGATGACGAAGAAGAAGATGAAGATGATGATGAGGAGGAGGAAGAAGATGAGAAAGAAGGCGATGCCGCCGGAACGGTCCCTTTCGAAGACGATCCCTACGACGATAACGACACCGAGAAGGCGGACGACGAGGAACAGGAAGCCGAAGATGCCGATGACCGCCTGAATGATGAGGAGGACGAAGATGAAAATGAGGAGGGTAAACAAGGGAGTTATTGATAATCAAACCCTTGGTTGTTGAATAATTTCTTTTTTAGAATGGAAAATATTCCTACATTTGTAGAGGAATAAACTGCAACGTATGCCTCATGCCATCGCTTTACAAAAGGAAAAGTACTCCGTGCTGCACCGCTTTATGGGCCTGGAGCTGGGGAACCTCTACAGGTTGGTGACTTCCGCGCACAAAGGCGTCAAAACCAAAGTGTTTTACGACTTCGCCGAAACCATCAAAATGCCGGAAAAGGAACTGGCAGGGATTATTAACCTCTCCGCCCGTACCATCAGCAATTACAAGGACCAGCAGAAAGTGCTGGAACCCATATACAGCGAGCACCTGCTCAAACTCATTTCGTTATACGAAAAGGGAGAAACCATTTTCGGCACCGTGGATGAATTCAGTTATTGGCTGAAAAAGCCTTTCTGGAACGCCCGCGAAACACCGATGGACTGGCTGGTAACCCCCGGCGGCGTGGATATCATCGCCGAAGAGCTCGACAAACTCGCCGAAGGCTACCCCGTCTGATCCTGAAAACCATACATGCTACTATTCCGAATCACCCATAAGAAATTCAGCCAGGAACTTTATGCCTCGGGCATCAAGGGCCGCTGGAACGGCCCCGGCCGTAAGGTCATCTATTGCGCCGAATCCATCTCCCTCGCTTTCCTTGAAAATATGATCCGCCGCCAGGGCGTAGGCTTTAACGATGATTTCAAGATCATGATCATCGAAGTCCCGGACGACCTGGAAATTACCGTCATCAACCCCGGCGATCTGCCCGCCCAATGGCGCGATTTTAAAGATTACAGCCATTGCCAGCCCCTGGGCAACAAATGGTACGACGACGCCGATACCGCCATCCTCAAGGTGCCCTCCGCCGTTTTGCCGGAATCCTCCAACTACGTGCTGAATTCCCAGCACCCCGCTTTCCGCCGGGTCCGGCTGATCGAGACCACCGACCTGGTGCCCGACGAACGGATCGAGGATATCCTCAAGAAGTATCCGCATTAACCGGGGACTTTGAATTTCATCGGCGCCAGCTACAGTTCATCGCCGAAATGTGCACTTCATCGATTTATTCCAGCTGCTCAGTAAGCGCTTCCTACATTTGGGAACAATCCATGCTTTTTTTAAAGTTCCCATCATGAAAATACTCATCAACGAAACCGAAGCCATTGCAGCGCAAAAGCTGAGAGAAATGATCGCCACGATTGACCCCGACGTGGAGATCCTGCAGTTCAACAGCCAGGTCGACCGCCTGCTGTCGAGCCTCCGCAATACCCAAACCGTGCAGCGCTACCTCGTGCGCAGCGGCACCCGCCTTATTTCCGTAGCCATCCAGGACATCGCCTTCTTCTACATCCGAGACCGGATGGCCTGCATCCGCACCCACCAGAATACGGATCATTTCATCGACAAAAGCCTCGACGACATCGCCAATGAGCTGGACCCCCATGACTTTTTCCGCCTCAACCGCCAGTGCATCGTGCATTACCGCAGTATCCTCAAGGTGCAGGCCTGGTTCAACGGCAAGCTCAAAGTGCAGGTAAAACCTACGCTGGAGGAAGATGTGATCGTGAGCCGCCTGCGCGCCCCGGATTTTCGCAAATGGCTGGGGGAATAATAAACTGATTGCCGTTACCCCAAAAAAAGAGCGGCCGCTCCGGGAGGAACGGCCGCTTTGATATGTTTCAGGGGAAAGATTAGCTCTTCAGTTCTTTCACCTTGATGTTTTTCCAACGAACTTTGATCCCGCCGCCGTCGTGGATCTGCAGGGCGATCTGGCCGCCTTTCGCGCCGATCTTCGCGTCGTTGAGGGTGATCATTTCCACGCCGTTCAGCCAGGTAGTCACCTGGTCGCCTTTCACCACGATCTTCATCGTGTTCCATTCGCCCATTTTCAGTGCTTTATCTTTTTCAGCTGCGGGCTTAATGAGCCAGCCGCGGCCGTATGATTCGTAAATGCCGCCGCTGTTGTGGCCCGGAGGCGCTACTTCAGCCTGCCAGCCTGCGATTTTCGTGCCTTCGAGGGAAGAGTGGAAGAAGATGCCGCTGTTGCCGTCGGCTTCCTGCTTGAAATCCACCGTCAGTTCGAAGTCTTTGAAAGTCTTATCAGTGGCGAGGTAGCCGTATGCTTTATCCGGACCGCTTTCGCAGATGAGTTCACCTTTTTCTACATACCATTTTTCCGTTCCGTGGATCTTCCATCCGTCGAGGTTCTTTCCGTTGAAGAGTTTCTGAGCTTTCTGCCCGAAAGCCGTACCTGCAGTAAGCAGGGTGATGGCAGCGAGCGTCATCAGTTTTGTTTTCATATGCACCTGTAGTTTTTTTGTGGAAGGGTAAGATAGAAAAAAATGTCGTAGAAATGGCCGGGGAAATGCGGGATGGGGTAAATACGGTTTGGGCGGGGCGGAAGGGGGAAAAGAAAAGGCCGTCCGGGTGAGGGACGGCCTTCGGCATATGTTTAAGACCGGGCTGATTAGCGGGCTACGTTTACGGCGCGGCGCTCGCGGATCACGGTTACTTTGATCTGACCGGGATATTGCATATCGTTCTGGATCTTGTTGGCGATCTCGAAGCTGAGGCGGTCTGCATCGTTGTCGGTTACTTTTTCGCTTTCAACGATTACGCGCAGTTCGCGGCCGGCCTGGATGGCGTAGGCTTTCTCCACCCCGTCGTACCCCATGGCGAGGTTCTCGAGGTCTTTGATACGCTGGAGGTAGCTCTGCATGATCTCGCGGCGGGCGCCGGGGCGGGCACCGGAGATGGCGTCGCAGGCCTGCACGATGGGGGAGATCACGTAAGACATTTCCATCTCGTCGTGGTGGGCGCCGATGGCGTTCACGATGGCGGGATGTTCGCCGTATTTCTCAGCGAGTTTGGCGCCGAGGAGTGCGTGGCTCAGTTCGGATTCTTCATCGGGAACTTTGCCAATATCGTGGAGGAGACCGGCGCGTTTGGCGAGTTTGGGGTTGAGGCCCAGCTCGGCTGCCATCACGGCGCAGAGGTTGGCGGTTTCCTTGGAGTGCATGAGGAGGTTCTGGCCGTAGGAAGAGCGGAAGCGCATTTTACCTACCATGCGAACGAGTTCTTTGTGGAGGCCGTGGATACCCAGTTCGATCACGGTGCGTTCGCCGATTTCCATTACCTGCTCTTCCAGCTGGCGCTTGGTTTTTTCCACCACTTCCTCGATACGGGCGGGGTGGATACGGCCGTCCTGCACGAGGCGCTGGAGGCTGAGGCGGGCGATTTCGCGGCGGAGCGGGTCGAAGGAGGAGAGAACGATGGCCTCGGGGGTGTCGTCCACGATCAGGTCTACACCGGTAGCCGCTTCAATGGCGCGGATGTTACGGCCTTCACGGCCGATGATCTGCCCTTTGATTTCGTCGCTTTCCAGGTTGAACACGGTAATGGCGTTCTCGATGGTTTGCTCGGCGGCGGTGCGCTGGATAGACTGGATAATGATTTTCTTGGCTTCTTTATTGGCTTTCGTCTTCGCGTCTTCGATAATTTCCTGGATGTGGCTCAGGGCCTGGGTGCGGGCTTCTTCTTTGAGGGATTCCACCAGCTGGTTGCGGGCTTCTTCCGCGGTGAGGCCGGCTACTTTCTCGAGGCGGCGGATATGTTCTTCCTGGTGTTTCTCCAGCTCGGAGCGTTTGATGTTGACCAGTTCGATCTGGCGGGCGAGGTTTTCCTTGATAGCTTCATTCTCGGTAACCTGCTTCTGCATCTGCTCATTCTTCTGGTTCAGGCTCTGCTCTTTCTGTTTGATGCGGTTTTCTGACTCGGAGATTTTCTGGTTGCGCTGCATGACTTCTTTCTCATGCTCCGACTTCATTTGCAGGTATTTTTCCTTGGCTTCGAGTAATTTGTCTTTCTTGATGTTCTCGGCGGTCAGTTTTCCTTCTTCTACGATTCGGTTGGCTTTCTCTTCTGCTTCCTGGATCTTTATCTGGGTGTTTTTTGCGAAAATCAGTTTTCCTAGTATTATTCCAATAGCCAGAGCGACAACGCCGACTACTATCACCATTATGGATTCCATATTCTGTTTTGTTTAATAAAAGTATTGTTTAGGCATATTAAAATACGGTTAAGGCCCGTTATTTCCAAACGGCCCCACCCGACCCGCGAAAATAAGTAAAAATTGTCAGGAAAGCATCATCGGGCGTGATAATGAATAATTTGCGCCTGCGCCCTGGTGGCGGTTATTATTTCAGCTGTTCATCCAGCAGATTGTCAAGATGTTGCAGTTTTTCCCGTAAAAAGGGGGTGATATTGGCCTGGGCCTTCCCGCCGGTGGTGGCTGGATGGGTGGCGTACATGATGAGCGCCATGGCGATATAATCCTGGATGTCTTTCCCGGCGTATGCCGCCTTGAACTCCACGATCTTTTCATTTACCTCCTTCATAACCCTTCTGACGTCCTCTTCTTCGTCTTTCCGGATTTTTATGCGGTAGGTGCGGTCGGCTACTACGATATTGACAGGTATCAGTTGCGGTTCCATGGTTCGTGTTTCGGCAAAAATAGCAAAAGCAGGGAGATCGGGGCCTCCATTTGAGAATTTCCGTTTCAATTTACGCCCGGAAGGCGCCGGTTAAAATTTTCGTAATCAGCGAATGATTATAATGAGTGAAAATATTCATAATTGGTTCACAGGATTGTCATATTGATATTTATTGTTTCATCATGAAACATTTAAAATCAATATTTTCCGTGCTGGTGAATTAATTCAGTTGTAAAGTATTTTATCAACATTTTTCACTTATCTTCGAATGGACAATACACCGGAAAAGCGTCGGCGCGGCAGGCCGAGGAAAACGGAAAGGCCGGAAGGCTCGGCACATGAAGTGGAATTGCCGCTGATGACGTATGAAGATGTGCTGGAATTGCGGTCAGTGCTTTTTACGAAGAAAATCGACCTGGGGAAGCATGGGATTACGAAAGAGCAGCTGACGCGGCTGAAAGAAGTTTTTGAGCTGGACTACGATACGTTGAGCGCAATGCTGGCGGTAACAAACCGGGCGCTGCACCTGAAGAAGGGGCGCGACCTGCTGAACCGGGGCATCAGTGAGCGGTTGATAGCGATTGCCGACGTATTTAGCCTGGGTTACAATATTTTCCGTGAGCGGGAAGCTTTCCACACCTGGCTGCGCGCACCCCGGCGAAGCCTGGGCGGCCTCGTGCCGCTGCAATTGATGGAATCGCTGACCGGCGTGGAAACCGTAAAGCTGGAGTTGCTCCGGCTGGACAATTTCATGATATAAAATATTAGGAAACATGTGGTTGTACACATTGAGCCGGGCCCCCGGCTCCAGGAAACTATTGCAATCAACCGGCCTCTCCGGGCGATGGAACCGGGAAGAAGTGCCCTGCCGCTACCTGGTGGGCCACCCTGCCATGCTGATCGCCGAAACCACTGCGCTGGCAGATCCGCCCGGCCTCCCGGACCACTATTTCGTGGTGCCTATCGAAGTGCCGGACGACAGTATCCGCTATTTTGAAGACGACGAGCTCCCGGAGCTCTGGACCCTGTTCCCCATCCCAATTGCCACGCAGGACTTCGGTTCGGCGCACCTCAAAGTGGCCGACAAACTGGTGCTGGCATTCCCCAGCCTCGCCGTAAATAATGAATGGATCTTTGTGCTGAACCTCGCACATCCATTGGTGAAAACCGTAAAATTCGGAAGGAGTTATCCGCTGCGCAGGCAGGGCGGCCGCTACAGCGATCCGATCATGAATTGAGCAGTGCGATGCAGCGGTCGATCTCGCGGATGTAATCATTGATCTTCCCGCGGACCTCCCGGCGGAAGGCATCCTCATCTTCGGATAAACCATTGCCCTGTGTGGCGGTGGCGATTTTGGACAGCTTGAGCTTCTCGTCCAGGGCGGTAATAGCGGACTGTTGCTGCAGCAGCTCTTCCTGCTGTGCCTGCAGCTGCTCCCGGAGCGTGGCATTATCTGCCTGCGCCAGTTGCAGTTTGCGGAACAGCTGCTGCAGCTTGTCCTCAATGCTTTGTATGTACTGTTCGATCTCCATGCTTTATTTGCGGATTTCCGCCTGTAACTGGGTTTCGAAGGCTTTTACGAGTTTGTTGACGATGGCGTCCGTTTCCTGGTCGGTCAGGGTTTTCTGCTTATCCTGGAAAGTGAAGCTCACGGCGTAGGATTTTTTACCGGCACCGAGTTTATCACTTTCAAAAACGTCGAACAGGTTGATTTGTTGCAACAGGTTCGTTTTCACTGATTTCGCGGCGGTTTCCACGGCGGAGAAGGGCACGCTCTTGTCGAGCACCAGCGCCAGGTCGCGGCGCACGGCGGGGAAGCGGGGGATCTCTTCGTAGAAGGCGTCTTTGGTAGGCAATAGGCACAGGATCACGTCCCAGTTAAAATCGGCGTACCAAACGGGTTGCTTGATGTCGAAAGCTTTCAGCTGCGCGGGCGCCACGCTGCCGGCCACGGCGATCACTTTGCCGGCGGAGCTGATCTCGAACGCGGGCTGGAGGCCGTGAACGGTGGCTACCGTCATTTGCGGGGCCTGGAGGCCGAGCATCTGCAGGATATTGCCGATGTAGCCTTTCAGGTCGTAGAAATCCACCGGTTTTTCCTTATGCATCCAGTTCTCGGGGAGCTTGCGGCCGGTGAGGTATAAGCTGAGATGGGCTTTCTCGTCGTATTGGCCCACTGCTTCCTGGCGGTAGGTTTTGCCGAATTCGAAGAACAGCAGGTCTTCGTTCCGGCGGTTCAGGTTAAAGGCGATGCGCTCCAGGCCGGTTTCCAGCATGGAAGGGCGCAGCACGTCGAGGTCGGCGCTGAGACTGTTGAGCATGGTCACCAGCGAATCCGTATTCAGGTGTTTGTAATATTGGCTGTTGGTGATGGAGTTGGTGAAAATCTCCGAAAACCCGTTCCCTGCCAGGTAATCGGCGATCCTTTCCTTCACGCGCTCCTTGTCGGGCTGCGCCTGAACGGAAGGTGCCATGCTCACGAGGGCCGGGATGGGAATATTGTCGAGGCCGTCGATGCGCATCACTTCTTCCACGATATCGGCCGGGATGGTGATATCGGGTTTATGCAGCGGGGCAGCCACGCGGAGGCGGTTGCCGCTTTCTTCATGGATCGTGAAACCGAGGCTGCAGAGGATGTTCTTGATCTGCGCTTCGGGGTATTGGTGGCCGCTGAGGGTGCGGATATAATCGTACGTTACTTCGATCTGCCAGGGCTGCTTGGGCGAGGGGTAGGCGTCGGTAACGGCTGAAGCGGGCGCTCCGTGCGCCAGCTCGCTGATGAGGGCAACGGCTCTTTCCAGGGCGAAGGGCGCCAGGGAGATGTCGAGCCCTTTTTCGAAACGAACGGCTGCGTCGGTACGAAGGCCGTGGCGTACGGAAGTTTTACGGATGCTGGTAGCGTCGAAGTAGGCGCTTTCCAGGAAGATATCCGTGGTATCGTCTTTCACGCCGGACTCCAGCCCGCCGAATACCCCGGCGATGCAAAGGCCATTGTCTTCCCCGTCGCAGATCATCAGGTCGCCGGCGTCGAGCTTGCGTTCTTTGCCGTCGAGGGAGATGAAGGGCGTGCCGGCCGGGAGGTTTTCCACCACGATCTTGCCGCCCTTGATGCGGGAAGCGTCGAACGCGTGGAGCGGCTGGCCGGTTTCGTGAAGCACGTAGTTGGTGATGTCCACGATATTATTAATGGGCCTAACGCCGATGGCGAGCAGCCGGTGCTGCATCCAGGCAGGCGAGGGGCCCACCTTTACGCCGGTGATGCTTTGCCCGCAGTAACGGGGGCAGGATTTGGTATTCTTCACTTCCACGGCTATGGGAAGCGGTTTGTCGGAATGCGTGGCCGCGTTGATGCCGGGTTTTTTCACCTGGTACACCTGGGTGTTTTCGCGGTTGTTGAGGTAGGCGCACACGTCGCGGGCTACGCCCATATGGCTCATGGCGTCCATGTGGTTGGGGGTGAGTCCGATTTCGTATACCCAGTCCTGGTACGGCTGGAACACTTCCCTTGCCGGGGTGCCCGGTTGCAGGGAGGCGTCGAGCACGAGGATGCCGTCGTGGCCGGAGCCGAGGCCTATTTCATCTTCCGCGCAGATCATGCCGAAGCTGTCTTCCCCGCGGATCTTGGCTTTTTTCATAGTGAGGGGCTCGCCGGAGGCGGGATAGATAGTGGTGCCCACGGGGGCTACAACCACTTTCTGGCCGGCGGCCACGTTGGGAGCGCCGCACACGATGGCGAGGGGCTCTCCGTTGCCGGTGTTGACGGTGGTAAGGCGGAGCTTGTCGGCATTGGGGTGCTTCTCAACGGTCAGCACTTCCCCGATCACCAGTCCTTCGAAACTGCCCTTCACGCTTTCAAAACGTTCCAGGCTTTCTACTTCCAGGCCGATGGCGGTCAAAATAACGGAAAGTTCCTCCGGTGCGGGTTTTACCGGCAAATAATCACATAACCAGTTGTACGAAATTGTCATTGGATGCTCCTTGTATTATGCTGTCCGATTTACGTCGGATCGATTTAATATTGTGTGTATCAATAATTTGCAGGACATTTGCCTCCCCGCCGGAGGCGATGCCGCGCCGCGTAAAGTTAACAACTTCTGTTGTACGTGACAGTGGAATTTTGCGCAAGAAAAATGTGGAAAATCTTTTTGCACAATAATTGTGAATAATCGGACATTTGTCGTGTGTTGTTTGCTAGTTTTGTGGATAAAGTGGTCCGAAACGGTGGATAACTGCCTGAAGGCTGTGCGTGGACAGGTGGAATTGTGTCGGATAAATATAATTCTGCCGTGCGGGATGGAAATGGAGAAAGTCCGTTACCTTAGGTCTTCCGGCTAATAAGAAATTTTACAATTTGTTAAAGATGGGTGAATGGAAACCGGCAGGAATTGTAAGACAAAGCTATGCCCGGAAACCATTCGGTAACCATATTTTTAACTTTCATAACGTATTGCACTTATAATGGATCTCACGAAGAAAGACGTTAAGGCACGCCGTAAGCCCGGCGTGGACCTGTCGACGATGGTGTATGGAAAGGTGCCCCCCCAGGCCAAGGAGCTTGAAGAAGCGGTACTGGGCGCACTGATGCTGGAAAAAGGAGCTTTTGATACCGTTATTGAGATCCTGAAACCCGAGTGCTTTTACGTAGACGCACATCAGAAACTTTTTTCCGCCATGCAGCGGCTCGCCGGTAAATCCATGCCGGTAGATATTCTCACCGTAGTAGAAGAACTGAAATCCGGCGGCGACCTCGAAGCCGTAGGCGGCCCCTTCTTCGTTTCGCGGCTCACCAACATGGTGGTTTCCTCCGCCAACATCGAAGCGCACGCCCGTATCGTTCTCCAGAAATTCATCCAGCGCGAGCTGATCCGCATCTCCGGGGAAATCATCTCCGAAGCCTACGAAGACACGGCCGATGTGTTCGACCTGCTCGACGCCGCCGAATCCAAGCTCTTCGAAGTCACCAACAACCACCTTCGTAAAAACTACGATTCCATCGACAGGATCCTCGTGAATACCATCAAACGTATCGAGGACCTTCGCAATAAAGGCGACGAAATCACCGGGGTCCCCTCCGGCTTCCCCTCGCTCGACCAGATCACCTACGGATGGCAACCTTCCGACCTGATCATCCTGGCTGCGCGCCCTGCGGTGGGTAAAACCGCCTTCGCGCTCAACCTCGCCCGTAATGCCGCCCTCCACCCGAAATTCGCAAGGGGCGCGGCGGTGTTCAGCCTTGAGATGTCCAGCGGGCAGATCGTGCAACGTATCCTGTCTGCCGAATCCGAAATCCGGCTGGAGAAGATCACCCGTGGTAAACTGGAAGAGCACGAGATGCGCAAACTGATGACCCACGGTATCGAGCGCCTCGCGAAAGCGCCGATCTTCATCGACGATACCCCCGGTCTCAACATCTTCGAGCTCCGCGCCAAATGCCGCCGCCTGGTGCACAACCACGGCGTAGGCATTATCATCATTGACTACCTCCAGCTGATGTCCGGCCCGAACGACGGCCGCAATACCAACCGCGAGCAGGAGATTTCCAAGATCTCCCGCGACCTGAAAGGCCTGGCAAAAGAGCTCCACGTGCCGGTACTGGCGCTTTCCCAGCTCTCCCGTGACGTGGAGAAACGGAAAGACGGCAACAAGATGCCGCAGCTGTCCGACCTTCGTGAATCGGGCGCGATCGAGCAGGATGCGGACATGGTTATGTTTATTTACCGTCCGGAGTACTACGATATCACGACCAACGAAATGGGCGAGTCCAATAAAGGGGAAACGCACGTACGTATCGCGAAACACCGTAACGGCCAGCTCGACACCGTGAAGCTCCGCGCGATCCTGGAATTCCAGCGTTTTGAAGACGACGGTTTCGTGGATGGCCCGCCCGCTCCTGTGGGCGGCGCCGCAGGCTTCCCCGGGAAACCCGGCGGCCCCGGCGGTTTCGATGAAGCGAAAGTGTTCATCCAGAAGGGATCGAAGATGAACGACATGAATTTTGACGACGACGCATTCGGTGATGCTCCGTTCTAACAGGGAAGCATCGTAACATATCGGGAGCCGGTTCGTTCAAATAAACGGACCGGCTTTTTTAATGAAAGAACATGAAGCGGATTTATAGAAAGTACCAACATCACTACAAGGATAATTTCCAGCTCGCCTACCCGGTTGTGATCTCACAGCTCGGGCACACGCTCGTCGGGCTGAGCGACAGCATCATCATCGGCCATACAGGCAAAGTGCCGCTGGCAGCGGTTTCGCTGGGCGTGAGCCTGTTCACGATTTTCATGGTGACGGGCATCGGCATGTCTTACGGATTGACGCCGCTCATCGCGCAGGAAAACGGGCGCGGCAACCGCGCGTATTGCGGGCGGCTGCTGGCGCACAGCGTCATCATCAACATGATCACCGGGCTGGTGATGTTCGGGCTGATCATCCTCGTCGGCTTCAACCTGCACCACATGGGCCAGCCGCCCGATGTAGCGAAAGAGGCGCGGGTGTTCCTGGGATACCTGGCGTTTTCGTACCTCCCGCTGATGGTATTCCTCACGTTCAAGCAGTTCGCGGAAGGACTGGGGTTCACGCGGCAGGCGATGAACATCAGCATCATCGGGAATATACTCAATATCGTACTCGGCGTTACGCTAGTGTACGGGTTTTTAGGGTTTCCGAAGATGGGGATCGCGGGCGTGGGGATCGCCACGTTCACCGACCGGTTGCTGATGGGCATTACCATGGCCTGGTATGTGCTGAAGGCGCCGCGGTTTAAAGAATACCTGAAGGATTTTCATTTCAGGGATATTTCATCCGCCGTGCTGAAGAAGATTACTGGGCTGGGTACGCCGGTGGCTTTGCAGTATATTTTCGAAGTGAGCGCATTTAGCGGCGCGGTGATCATGGCGGGATGGCTGGGTTCGGAAGAACAGGCTGCGCACCAGATCGCCATTTCCCTCGCGGCGATGACGTACATGATGGCCAGCGGAATTTCGGCGGCCGCGGGCATCCGCAGCGGTAATAATTTTGGTGCAGGCAACTGGGCGGACCTCCGCCGGTCGGCCATCGCCAGTTACCATATGGTGCTCGTGATGATGGGGATCGCGGCGCTGATCTTCGTATTGGGCAGCAACCTCCTGCCCGCGCTGTACATCAGCGATCCGGCGGTGATCGCCATGGCCTCGGGGCTTTTGCTCATCGCGGCGTTCTTCCAGCTGTTCGACGGTACGCAGGTGGTCGGACTGGGCGTATTGCGCGGGCTGGGTGATGTGAAAATTCCCACGATCATCACGATGATCGCTTATTGGGTGATCGGCCTCCCGGTCGGGTACCTCCTCGGCTTTCCGCTGGGGCTCGGGATACAGGGGATCTGGTGGGGACTG
>NZ_CALNBI010000246.1 GCF_937874145.1 uncultured Chitinophaga sp.
ACTTTCTACGGCCGGCGCAGCGGGAGCGGCGCCCATCTTCACGAATGCCCGCGTCCGAACCGGGTTGGCGCAATTCGTAGACGTTTTAACCGCTTCCACATAAAATACCGAATCAACCGAAACAGGACCGGTAGTGAAGGAAGTGCCCGTTGCAACAGGCGTACCACCCGCAGCAGTCGTGTACCAGCGGAAGAGGGTATTGGGCTTCGGCGCCACCGTGAATGTGGCCGTTCCGCCCGCGCAGGTCGTGACCGTATCCGGCGTTACATCCGGTACGGCTATGAGCCTTTGCGCGTAGTGAATATTCAGTGCAGAGATCAGCGTGGCCACGCCGGAATTGAGGCGCACTTCCACCCGATCGAACACAGCCGTCGGCGCAAAGGCAACGATAGCCTGCGTATTGCCCGCCAGGAGGCGAAGGCTGATCAGGCTGTTGTTCAGCGCCGTACGGTCGTTATTGTAAGTAGTTCCGTTATAAGTTGCGACCTGCGTTCCGCCCAGCAAACCAACATCCGCCAGTGAGCCCGGGAAGGAAATCAGCAACCGCACACTATCGCCCGCGTCGCTGGACGAGGGGAAGATGAGCGTCTGCTGCGCATATGCGCCCAACAACCCGGCCACCACATGCAGCGAGGAACCGGAAACTGTGCTCGCATCCACCGCCGCGCCCTGGTTATCCACGAAGCATCCGATGCAGATGCCGTTAACGTTGCTGACCTGGGTGGTGGCAATGTCGCAGGGAACGTCGGGGTTGGTGATCGTAACGTTGGCTACCACCGCCACACGCTGCGCGCTCGCGCAACCTGTCGCATTCGTAGCTTCCACATAATACGTAGTCGTGGATTGCAGTGCAGGCGTAGTGAAGCCCGGACCGGCAAACAGCGCCGTTCCGCCCACCGGCACATCGTACCAGCTGTATGTGAGCGAAGAATTGGGATTGTCGACCGTGAAGGTGGCCGTGCTGCCTTGCGGGATGGTCACCGAATTAGCCGTTACCGTCACATCCGCCAGCCCTACTTCCACCACAACCGGCACCCGTGTTTCGCTGGGGCAATTGGTAGTACCGGACACTGCCTCGGCATAATATACCGTGTTGGCGGTTATCGCAGGTGTAACAAACGATGCACCCGTTGCCAGCGGCGTTCCGCCGGTTGGCGTGCTGTACCAGCGCACCGAATTGCCCGCGGGCACGGTGGCGTTCAGCGTAGCCGTCTGACCACTGCAGACGTTCACGGTATCAGCCGCAATCGCCGGGCGGGCTGTTATTTGCTGTACGTAGAAAACATTGATTTCGTTCAGCGCGGAAACCACACCGGTCAGGCGGATTTCCACATTATCGAACACGGCAGACGGAACAAATGAAACCACGCTGCGGGTGCCCCCGTTCAGCAATTGCACGTTCAGCAATCCGTTGTTCAATAATCTCACATCCGCAGCATTTTCCGCGGCGCCCATCCTCGGGCGCACCGACGTTCCCGCCAGCACATTCAGATCCAGGAGCCCCGTGGTTGAGCCCACCACCACGCGCAGCGAATCGCCGATCGTGCTGGGCTGCGCGAAGGAAATCCGCTGGTAAACCGATCCGCCCAGCAAACCTACGGGCAGATGCAGCGAAGAAGATGTTTCGGGATTATCATCCACCGCAAACGGCGCATCATCCACACCGCACAACAGGCAAAGACCCAATGTGCCGGTGGAAGTGGAAATCGTTCCGCGGCCGCAGGACAGGTCCGGACTGCCGGGCCCAACCGTCACCGTAATGGGAACGCTGGTGCGGATGAAGCTCGTCAGTCCGTCAGGCGTCGCGGCCTGTACGTAATAAGTTTTGTCTTTCAACAACGTCGGCGTATTGAAAGTAGCCGTTGTAGCCACGGGAACGCCGCCGGTCGGGGTTTCGTACCAACTGAACGTTGCGCCGGGGAAACGGATCGAAGCGTTGAAAGTAGTATCGTTACCGAATGGAACGGTGGCGGCGGGAGGTACAACCGTTACCGGTACAAACGCAGCAGCTTCATATACATTGAGGCTTCCCAACGCGGTTACCAACCCGTTCAGATCCACCCTTACGCCATCGAAACCGGCCGTTGCAGGAATTACCACTTTGAATTTGCTCACCGCGCCGGTCACGTCCAGCCCGAGCGCCTGGAGGTTCACCAGGTCTGCATCGAGCGTGATGGGATCGCCGTTCGGGGTACTTCCATTATAAGTTTCCACCCGGATGCCGGATAGCAATTGTGCGCTCAGTGTTTGGCTGGGCACACCCAGGAACAACGCGATGCTGTCGCCCGCCTGGTAGGTTCCGGGGAATTTAATCAGCTGCCCTACCGATCCCAGCGCGCCGACTGCCATTGTAATCTGCGAAGCGGTCGTTGTGTCCTGGTCTACCGCGAGATTCGGGTTTGCAACGGAGCAACCCAGGCAAACGCCGCCAACCAGCGGGCTCTGCTGCAGATCACCGTATGTCCACAAGGGGCCGGGGCCCGCGTTCACCGTTACCGTGGCGGAAGTGCGCGAGAAGCTGCGCTTGCCGTCTGACGGGGTGAATGCTTCGGCATAATATGTTTTGGTACGGGTTAGCGCAGGAGTCGTGAAAGCCGCGGCATTGCCAACGGCCGTGCCGCCTGTCATCGCCTCGAACCATGAATAGGTGGCGCCGGGCGCGCGAACGCTGGCGGTCATGGTTGCAGTGGCGCCGGAAGCGATCACCGGTGCGGGCGGCGTAATCGCCAGCGGCATAAAGGCAACCGCTTCATATACGCGCAGGCCATTCAGTCCGGCCAGCGCCGCCGATAAACCGATGCTCACACCGTCGAAAGCCTGGCTTACCGGGAAAGTCACGCGGAATTTACCCGTGCTGCCTACACCCAGGCCCAGCGGCTCCAGCCTTACGATGCCGCTGTTCAAAGCGATGGCATCTCCGTTAGGCGTAGCGCCGATATAAGTTTGCGCCGTCAATCCGCCCAGAGCGGTGAGGCTGAACAATTGATCCGGCAGTTCCAGGAACAGCGCGATGCTGTCGCCCGATTGGTATACGCCGGGGAAATGGATCACCTGCGACACGCTGCCCAGTGCGCCCAGGGGCATAACGATCAGCGAAGAAGTTGTCGTATCCTCATCCACCGCATTACCTGCATCCGTAATGCTGCAGCCCACGCAAACGCCGCTGATCACTGGTCCGTCCTGCGTGGTGCCGTACGTCCAGAGCGGGCCGGGGCCGCCGCCTACGTTGACGGTCGCCATGGTGCGCACATAGCTCTTCTTGCCATCGGGTGTGCTGGCTTCCACATAATAAATCGCCTGGCGGGAAAGGTTCGGTGTATTGAAAGTAGCTCCTGTAAAGACGGAAGTACCGCCCGTGGGGGACGTGAACCAGTCGAAAGTAACCGGGGCCAGGCGGTTGGCCGCGGCGATGGTGGCGGAAGTATTGAGAGGAACTGTTTGTACCGGGGGCGTCACCGTTACAGGCACCATGGCCGTAGCCTCGTATACCTGCAGATTGCTTAGGCCGCCTACTACCGGGGCCAGCGAGATCTGAACAGCGTCGAAATCCGCGCCCGCCGGCAGCGTTACCCTGAATTTCCCTGTTGCGCCAACCGGGATGCCCAGCACCTGCGCATTGGCGAGCGCCGTGTTGAATGCAGCGGCGTCGTTATTGGAAGTGCTGCCGCTGAAAGTTTCGATGCGGATGCTGTTGAGTAGTTGCAAAGAAAGCAGCTGCCCTGCCGGGATCCCCAGGTCGAGGATGATGCTGTCGCCGGGATGATAATTGCCCGGGAAGCGGATCAGCTGGCCCGCATTGGAAAGCACGCCCAGCGGGATATTGATCGTGGATGCGGTTGTCGTGTCTTCGTCTACAGCCAATGCCGGATTCTGTACGGTGCAACCCACACAAATGCCGCTCAAAACCGGACTGGTCTCGGTATCGCCGTAAGACCACAGCGGCCCGTCCGCCCCGCCAACCATTACCGGCACCGCGGTGCGCACATAGCTGGTTACGCCGCCGGCCACCGCTTCCACGTAATACGTGGTGCTGCGTGTGAGGTTTGGCGAATTGAACGTTGCGCCCGTGCCTGCCGGAGAACCGCCGGTGGGAGCCGTATACCAGTTGAAAGTGGCGCCGGCAGGACGAACCGTTGCGCTGAGGCTCGCTGATGTGCCGTACGGGATCACCGCAGCATTCGGCGTTACCGACACCGGGATCATAGCTACCGCTTCATAAATGCGCAAGGTCGCCAGTTCTGCTACTACGGCGTTGAGGTTCACCTGCACCGCGTCGAACGAAGTGGAAACCGGCACGCTGACACGAAACTTCGGCGTACCCCCAAGTCCTACACCCAATGCCTGCACGTGAATAAGGTCGGTACCGAGATTCATGGCCGCGCCTGCCGCAGCAGTACCCAGGTAGGGCTGCAGGGAAATATTGGTGAGGATGGATTTGGTGTATAAAACGCCGGGCAGCTCCAGGTCGAGGATGATGCTCTCGCCTGGTTGGTAGATGCCGGGGAATTTGATGAGCTGCCCCACCGTGCTGGCAACGCCCACGGGCGACGACAACGTGCTGAAGGTAGCGGGGTTAGCATCGACCGCGTTTTCAGGAGCATTCACCGCGCAGAGGACGCAGATGCCGCCGAGCCTGGGGCTTTCCTGCTGGTCGCCATACGACCAGAGCAGGCCCGCGCCGCCGCCTACATCAACGGTTACGCCTGTACGCAGGATGCTGGTAAGGCCGTCGGCCGTGGTGGTGGCTTCCACATAATATTTGTTTACGCCGCGGGTGAGCACGGGCGCGTAGGTGGCGCCGGTAGAAAGGAGCGTGCCCCCGGTGGGGGCGTCGTACCAGCGGAAGGTCGCCGCGCCGAGGCGGTGCGAGGCCGTCATGGTGGCGGGAGCGCCGGCGGGACTGATTATAGGATTTGCAGCAGGTGTAATTGTTACAGGCACCACGGCGGCAGCCTGGAATAATTGCATATCGTAGGAAAGGCTCACGAGCCCGCCGAAGGTGATGGCCACCTGGTCGAACTGGCTGGTGATGGGGATCACGGCTCTTCTTTTTCCGGTAGATCCCACGCCGAGGAGCTGCACGGCGACGGCGGAGCCGAGGCGAACATCCTGGCGGGCGGTGGCGCCGCTGCCGAGGTAGGTCCTGACGCGCACGTTATTCAGTACCGACGCGTCGACGATCCCGGTGGTGGTGAGTGCGAACTCGACTACGAGGCTGTCGCCCGGTTCGTATGTACCGGGGAAAACGATGCGTTGCCCCATATCGGCGACGATACCGATTGCCATATTATATAGGGCGGCGGTGTTGGGGTCATTGTCGATGGCGTTTCCTGCGCCGGTAATGGTGCAGCCGA
The DNA here is from genome assembly GCF_937874145.1 of uncultured Chitinophaga sp. GTDB lineage: Bacteria > Bacteroidota > Bacteroidia > Chitinophagales > Chitinophagaceae > Chitinophaga. Next base: position 5,355 of record NZ_CALNBI010000246.1, read on the forward strand.
TACAGGTAAGGGAGATGATGTTGGTGGCAGTGGAACCGCGGGAGTAGATGGGCCCTGCGGCGAAGAAGCTGCGGACAGACGTTGCGTTGAGCCAGGAAAGGCGTGCATCGCCATGCAGCATGGGGGATCGCCCGAACCATTTTTCGGGCAAAGTGGCTGGGGTTTTCTCCGGATACCACCAATATTGATTATATGCTGCGAGGGAGGCAGCGCGCGCGTTTCCGCCCCATCCGAGCACGAGGGCTGCGGACAGCACGAAGAAAAAGCGCAATAAGCAATTCGGAGTAACATTACAACTCATACGACAATGGTTTGGGTTTATTAAGCTTGTGTTGATCTGTCCTGCACGTGGGGGAAGCGCTGCATGATTTGGTTGAAGCAGGGTTCCCGGTCAAACGATGATGGCTGCAGAGGCTATGAAAAAGAGGAATGTCTGTCAAAAAGGTTCAGGATACAAAGCCGCGCTTTACAGTTTTTGATAGGATGCATTCTTCGGTTTATTCATGGATTCTCGAAGCGATTGAGATGCTAAATTAACTGGCCGGGGAGTGGAAACGATAGGCCATTCTTATCCATTTCATTCAAAAAGTAATGGCATTGTTCATTGTTGAATTCTCTGTTCATTTTGTTCATTTTTAAAATGGATGAACAAATTCAATTCATATTTTGTATCTGGGGTTATTCAGAAAATTCGTCATACCGTGGTCAAAATGAACAATTATGACTGCAATCGTTCATCCTTTTTACCACTTCCGCACTCTGTTCATTTATATTAGTTAGGAAAGCAGATTATTCTAAAATTTTCCGCATATCTAATATCACCTTAACAATTTGAGTATCAACATAAAACAAACCTCCTGCCTATATGATCCCTCCTGTTCATTTTGTTCATTTGTTAAAAACCGAAATCCAAACGTTCATTCCTTTACGTATTTATTCATTTCAATCAGGGTCCCATCATACCATAGTCCTAATCCATTAATTGTATGCCCTTATGATCGATCTGTCCTACGACTTTATCATTACATTACAGTCGGAAGTTTTGCGGCAGTTTGGCGTCGAGAATCTGCAACCCAATCAATGCAAGCAGCTCACGCAGGCTATTATGAACCACACTGGAAAACTCGTCAGCGAGACTACCCTCAAAAGGGTATTCGGGTTTGCCGTCACCCAACACAGCTTCTCCCGATTCACGCTCAACACCCTCGCGCAGTATTGCCGCTTCCGCGATTGGGATGATTTCCAGGCACAGTATTACAAAAAACAATTCCGCCAGCCCGTTCAGGATGATTCGAAATGGGAAGACATCCGGCGCAAAGCCACCGCCATCTCCCACTACACCATCCTCACCCTCCGCAACCGTTGCGGCATGCCCTTCGATAAAACCATCCCGCGGCAGTATTGCCTTCATCATATCGAAAAATTCCTCGAATCCAAATACTCCGCCACCGTCCTCATCGCACCCGCAGGATGGGGCAAATCCATCTCTCTCATCCATGCCGCCGAACACAACTGGTTTGGCCGCAACCCCGCTTCCCCACAGGATATCTGCTGGTTCATCAACGCCCACGCTGCAGGCAGCCTCCTCCTCAAAGGATTCAACCTCTCCTCCTGGCTCGATAACCAACTGAACCTCGGCAACGGCGAAAACTTCCGCGAATACTTCTCCGCCCACCCCGAAGAACGCTCCGGAAGGCTCATCCTCATCATCGACGGGTTCGACGAAATCGCCATGAGCGCCGATAAACTCAAACTCCTATATAATAAACTGGAAGACTTCATTTATTCCAACGACCTGCACCCCTGGGTGAAAGTCATCCTCTCCGTCCGTTCCAGCACCTGGGGCGAAGTTTTCCATCAAACCCAGCAGTATCCCGCATTCCGCAAATTCTGGTACCTCGGCCCGGAAATGGATGAAGAAACCAACATCAACATGCCCGCGCTTACCGAGCAGGAAGTGAAATCCGTTCTGTATAATTTCGATTTCGACCCCGCCACCGTCCGCCTCTTCTCCGATCACTTCATCCAACGGCTCCGCCACCCGTATTACCTCCAGCTTTTCTGCCAGCTGAGCAATAACCCCGACCAGTCGTTCGTGGACGAGAACCTCAGTCTTTTCGAAATCATCTCCCGCTTCATCCAGCACCGCGTTTTCCAGTCGCCCGCCAACACCTTTAAAATGCAGCTCATCGAAAAGCTGCTGGGATTGCTGGACATGGGAAGGGCCGGCATATATACCGACAAAAGCAACCTGCTGAACCAAAACGCCGATTATTTCCCCGCTTATAAAGAATTGCTGGCCGATAATATATTGGTGGAGGAAAATCTCAGCCAGGAGATCATGTTCAACGTGAAAGTGCGCTTCGCGCATAATTTCCTGCTGGAATACTTCACGGCGATGCATTTCGTGAACCACCACGGCCAAACCGTTTCCGCCCCGCTGCTGGAGCAGGTGCTGTCTGCTTTCCCGCAGAGCCCTTTCCGTATAGCCGTGTTCAAATGGTTGCTGCGCTACGCCATTACGCGGAGCCAGGCCGATGGCATCCGGGAATTCTTCCGCCTGCCGCTGGCCACCAGCGAAAAAGCCCACCTGCTGGAATATGTGGTGCTGCATTACCAGAAGGAAGGCACGCACCAGGAGCAGTTATCGACGATTTTCCCGCCGGGATATTTCCGCAAGAACCCTTTCGGGCAGTTCATCGCCGACGACTTCATGCATTTCAAAAAGCGGAAGGTGCTGAATACCCTGCTGAATATGGCCGAATCGGCAGACGACCGGCTGAAGATCCGCTGCAACCTCTTTGTGATGGCGCTGATGCAGCTGGATGCGGAGCAATGCGAGATCGAGCTCACCAATATCCGCAAGCTGTGCGCGGGCGAGCCCGCGGGAGATATGTGGATCACCCCTTACGAAGCGTTCCTGTTCATATATGAATACCTGAAATTCGGGCAAACGAATGCCGAAATGCGGGAAAAGCTTTACCACTACGCCTCCTGCTGGAATTTCAAGCATCAGAAATCTTTTACCACGGGAGAAGAAGCCGTTTACCGCGCCTTATGCTTTATTTTCCTCCTGCTGGGCGATTACCACCAGCTGCTGCTGTTCACCAGCCGCCTGTTCGAACAACATCCCAGCATCCTCTTCAACCGCACCGATCCCTTCCGCCTGATGATGCTCTGCTGGAAGGCACAGGCGCACCTCAGCACGGGAGACATCCAGCCCGCCCGGCGGATCAGCTGCCATGTAGACAGTGTGCTGAAACATTATCCTGCCGAATTTTACAACGGCAAGCACCTCGAAACACTGCAGAAAATCGTGGCGGCGCAGATCCACCTGCACGACCAGGAATTCAACAAAGCCATCCGCGCCGCGGAATCCGCGATGGAAATGGCACATAAGCTGGATTTTAAAATATTTGCCCTGTTGAATTACAGCATCCTGGACCGGATTTACCACCACCTGAAAATGGACAAGCAGAAAAAAGACGCACAGCAGAAAATGATCGTGATCCGCCAGAGCACGACGTTTATACAAACACTGCCCGGATTGGTGGAACATTAACAGTCCACCAGCCGGAATTGGCATAATTTTGCGGTAATATCCGGCAATGCCTATCGATCAGAGCAAATACACGACATTTCAGCACTTCTTGCTGAACCTGCTGAGCCTGTTGACCATCCTGCCCCTGGCCCCTTACATCAACCGGTTCATGCCCGTGATCCAGTTGGGCCCCTGGCATGTGGACCTCCTGGTGTCGGTACTGATCTCCTTCGTATTCACCCGGCTGCTCCTCTGGATCTTCCGCCCACTCATCATACCGGCCTTCGTACTCGTGGCCGGCGTGCTCGTTTTCAACCAGTTCACCGGCAGGTATTCCTTCACGAACGTCCTCAACGATTACCAGGGCGTGGTGCAGGGGAACTGGGGCACCCGCGACAGCAAGCAGCTCGACATCCTCAGCTTCTACCCCCGAAAGGTAGAAACCTACGTCGATAAGACCGTCCGCGGCATCCGGGAGAAAACCGATTACAAAGATCCCATCGTCCGCAATTTTTCTGTTAAACATTCACTGGAATATTATGACGAATACTTTCCCAAGTACGGGCGTATCGTCAGGTATCTTTCGCTTTACCGGTACATTCGCGAGAACTTCAAATACGTGAACGATTCCCAGCGCGACGAATACTTCGCCACCCCCATGGAAACCATCCAGAACGGAATGGGCGGCGATTGCGACGACCACAGCATCCTCATGGCCTCCTGCCTGGAATCCATCGGGGCGCGGATGCGTATCGTGCTCATCCGCGGGCACGCCTACCCGGAACTGTACTGCGGCAGCAAAGAGGAGTTCGAGACCATGAAACAGGCAATTATCCTGTTATTCAACAATCCGCCCGTTAAAGTGTTATATTATCATGAAATGAACGGCGAATACTGGATCAACATGGATTATACCGCCAGAAACCCCGGCGGGCGCTACCTCAACGACAAGGTCTACGCCCTGATAGAAATGTAACCATTAACTCATATTAAAATATTTTGAATCATGAAAGCAAACATCGGCATCGGAGAAAACCACCTACAGGCAGTAGCTGAAAAATTACAGGTTTTATTGGCGGATGAGCAAGTCCTTTATACCAAAACCCGGAACTATCATTGGAACGTGGTGGGCGACAATTTCGCGGAAATGCATGCCTTTTATGAAGGACAATACAACGAGCTCGCCGAAATCGTGGACGAAGTAGCGGAGCGCATCCGCATGATCGGGCATTACAGCACCGGCCGCCTCGTGGATTTCCTCAAGCTGACCAACCTCCTCGAACCCGAATACACGAATGTGCAGTCGCAACAGATCAAGAACCTGCTCGACGACCACGAAACCATTATCCGCAACCTCCGCGAGATGATCACGGAATTCGCGGATAAGCAAAAAGACCTCGGCACCAGCGATTTCGTGACCGGCCTGATGCGCCAGCACGAGAAAATGGCCTGGATGCTCCGGTCTTACATTACCAAATAGCACCATCGCTGAATAAGTGAAAAAGAAAAGCCGGTCAACCTGCGTTGGCCGGCTTTCTGTTTTATGCTTGCTTGCCGGTGTTATTGCTTGTAGATGATGATTTCCACCCGCCGGTTGCGGCGCCGGCCTTCGGGCGAATCGTTCGGGTGGGCGGGCCTTTTTTCGCCTTCGCCGGACACGGTGAGGATGTAATCGCCCAGGCCTTTTTTCCGGAGATATGCCGCCAGCGCTTCCGCGCGGCGGAGCGAAAGCTCCAGGTTGTAATCGTCGGCCCCGGCGTTGTCGGTATGCCCGATGAGCGCCAGCGTGGTGCCTTCGGCGCGGGGGATCTTGTCGACCAGCGTGTCCAGCGAGGAGAACAGTGCCGGGTTGAGTTCGTGGCGGTCGAATTTGAAAAGGACGTCGGGGATCAGCAGGGTATCGGGGGGCGGAGGGATTTCCGCCACGGCGACAGGCGTTTCAGGTGGCGCGGAAATGTCCGGCGGGCAAACTTCTATCCCCACAAAGTTATTTCTCGCTTTCGCGCCGGGCGAAGCCGCATCGTAGCGCGGCGTGGAAATTTGCAGCGTAACTACTTTGATATCGCGGGGGCTGAAGGCAAAGTCATTGATGAACACTTCGCGGGCGTCGATGGCTTCCCTGGCGGACAGGGCGGAATCGAAGCGCTGGGAGGCCGGGTCGAAGAAGTAACCGGTGATCCGCAGCCGGAGCCCGCCCGGTTGGTAACGCTGGACGAGGGAATCGATGCGAGAGGCGGCCAGTGGATATCGGGCGCGGCCAACGGCGGTGAAGAGATCGGTGCCGGGAATCTCGACGTCCATGCAGCCATTTTTGGCCGTCCGGACATTCGTCATTTGCCGGGTGACGTGCTGCCCGGGCAGGGTGTGGCGCAGCCGTCGGTGTGCGAGCGAATCCATGATAGCCGCGGCATCGGCGCAAAGGTCCGTTTGCTCTTCAGGCACCAGCTCCAGGTAATCGAGGAAAATGAATTCCGGCCCGCCGGAAGCCCGCGACTGCCGCAGTTCCATGCGGCCCACGAGGAGGTGGGTGAAATCGTCTTCCGCCGTGAAAACGGTTTCCATCCGGTAGAAATTCTTTTCCAGGGGCTTCGTGATCTGGGCTTTGCGCAGCGTAACCGTGGGTTTGAGATCGTTCAGGACATGCGCATTCTCCCGGAACACGTAATCTTTCGACAGGTAGAAATCCACTTCCGGCTCCAGGCGCTGCGTGGCGCCGACGATCGCCATGATCCGGTACCGTTTCCCTTTCCGCATGGGGCACAGCAGCCGCGTCTGGGCATAATTGCGCTCGTCGCGGACGCTCCCGCTTACGAGGTTGATGTACTGATGCCCCGCTTTATTCTTGTAGGTGTGGTAATTATATTGCATTTTCAGCGCCGGCGATACGTTCTCCCAACCTACCGGCGCACAGGGCGCATAATACTCGATACAGACATTGACGTCTTCGAAACTGGGATTGGCCAGCAGGTTCTGCGCCCGGGCAGCCGGGGGAAGCAAAAGCATCCCGGTCATAAGGTGGAACAGGGTCGGTAATCGCATTTTTATCACGATGGGATTCTTATTAACTGAAAATCATGATAAATATTATCTCTATATGAAGATATGACACAAAGGTGTGATACAAACATTCCCCGGCCATTTTGCGTTAAACCTACTGCAATACACGCATACCCAGTCTGATTATTCATCTTAAAAAAATACATGATGGAACAGTTATTTTCCGGGAAAGTGGCATTGGTAACCGGCGCAGGCTCCGGCATCGGGGAAGCCACGGCGCTGCTGTACGCCCAACATGGCGCCAAAGTGATCGTATCGGATATTAACGCGGAACACGGCAATGGCGTGGCGGACAAAATCCGCCAAAGCGGCGGCGATGCGCAGTTTGTTGCCTGCGACGTCAGCAAGCCGGAAGCCTGTGAGCAACTCGTAAGCGAAACCCTCCGGCACTATGGCCGCCTGGATTATGCCTGCAACAACGCCGGCATTGGCGGCGAAGCCAATGCCATCGGGGACCTGAGCGTGAAAGGCTGGGACACCGTGATAGCCGTGAATCTTTCCAGCGTATTCTACTGCATGAAATACCAGTTGCCCGCCATCCTGAAGGGCGGCGGCGGGGCCATTGTCAACATGGCGTCGATCCTCGGGCAGGTGGGCTTCCCGCATTCGGCGGGTTATGTGGCCGCCAAACACGGTGTGGTAGGGCTTACCCAGAATGCCGCGGCGGAATACTCGGCCCCGGGCGTCCGCGTAAACGCCGTAGGCCCCGGCTTCATCGACACCCCGCTGCTGCAGCAAATGGATAAAGCCGCCAAAGACATGCTCATTTCCAAACACCCCATCGGCCGCCTCGGCAAAGCGGAAGAAGTAGCCGAAGTCGTGATCTGGCTCAGTTCCGACAAAGCTTCCTTCGTTACCGGCGCTTACTACGCGGTAGACGGGGCTTACCTGGCCGTATAATCTTACCATGACAGTGCAGGACAGCCGCGGGCCCGTGGCTGTCCATTTTTTATCCTTACCGTCCATCTCCCCCATTCCCCGCTCCTCCATTATCCGGCATCGCGCTTAAACGTTTGGCCCCCGGAAAACGTCTATCTCATTGAACGAATCACGTTTTATCCACGCTGGAAATTAGCATTACCATTTATCCCGTAAATCCTGCACAGGTGTAAAACACCCGTCAGGCGGTGCTGGGATGCGTATTTTTCGGCATCAACCTATAGACGCAATAACTTAGATGAGAATCACGCGAATCAGCGGCAGGGGAACCTTTGCGGTCATCCTTTGCTGGCTCGGATGTATGTTTGTCCAATCGGAAGCCTACGCACAGCAGCCCCCATCAAACAAGGATTCGGAAACCGGCGCCATCAGTGGAAAAGTGCAGCAGACCGGCAACAAAGAACCGATCCCTTTTGCCACCATCGCACTGCTGAACGAAGATGACTCCACCGTTATCAACGGCGTTGCCGCCGATGAGAAAGGCACCTTCCTGCTCAAACCCGTGCCCTATGGCAGCTATCTCGTAAGAGTGGCCACCATGGGATTTACGCCGTCTTTCTTCAAGGTAAAGCTCAATAACGAGCGCCCGCAGTGGGACCTCGGCACCGTGATCCTCGAAACCGGCGCCCGCAGCCTCAAGGAAGTGGAAGTGGTGGGGCAGAAGAAGATGTTCACCATGAACAAGGATTCCATCATCTTCACCCCCGACGAAAACTTCCTGCCCGGCGGCACCGGCATGGAACTGCTCGAATACGTGCCCGGCGTCACCATCGATGCGAATAACAACATCACCATGGAAGGCAAGGACCAGGTGCGTTTTTACGTCGACAACAAGCCCATTGCCCACACCGGCATGGACGCCAACAGCTACCTCAATAACCTGCCCTCTTTCATGATCGAACGGATCGAAGTGCTGAAAGTGCCGCCGGACGCGGTAGACGCCGAACAGGCGCTCGTGGAGGGCAGAACCAATATCCGGTACATCAACATCATAACCCGGAAGATCCAGTTCCGCGGGTACTCCGCCGCGGTAACCGCCGGGGTCGACAGCCGCCGCAACCTCAACGCCAAGATGCGGTTCAACATGAACCTCGCGCCCTTCCAGATCACCTATTTCAACAACGGGCAATATAACTCCGACTCCAGCTACCTTCAGCGGACCTATTTCCCGAAATCCGACGGCGGCGACAGCTCCTTCCTCGAACAAAAGAACTTCCGCACCTCTTATAACTTCAACCACAACCTGAATACCCGCTACGAAAGGAAATTCACCGACAAGGAATACCTCCGCGGCGCGGTAACCCTCGGCTGGACCGGCGACGGCAGCAACAACGAAAATAATTCCATCAACAGCAACGGCGCCCACAAGCCCACCATGATCAAAAACCAGGACAGCGAAAACCGCCGCAATGGTTACCGGGCCGTTACCGACTGGAATTACTTCAAGGAATACGAGCAGCGCGATAAGAAATTGGAGGCAGGGTTCAACTTCACCAAAGCCGGCACCAAGGGGAAAGGGTACAACGACTACCTGTACCCGCTGACCGACGATACTTCCCTGCAGCGCAACGACAACCGCAACGGCAACTACAGCATGCGGACCAATATCCACTTCCGGCAGCCGCTGGGCAACGGGAAGTATTACGACCTGAGCGGTTCCGCCAACATCAGCGGTTCCGACAACGAGAACATCGCGCAGCGAAAGAATGTGGCGGATAAAATATTGCTCCCCGCACCAAGGCTCAGCACGGATTACACTTCCTTCAACCAGAACTACGCCGTTAACGCCTCTACCGGAAAACATAACCAAAAACTTGGGTACAGCGTGACGGGGCGCTTCGTGTACACAGGGTCCAAATCCCGCGAAACGTTTGCCGGCAACCAGTTCAACAACGAAACGTACGAAGTGCGCAGCTCCGCAGGCGTGAATTACAGTCCCTGGAAAGACCACCGCGCCAACCTGCGCTTCAACCCCGGTATCCAGTTCTTCAACCAGATGGCCTTGCTGGACTCCCTGAGAAGCCGCGTGCCGTTCAAATACACGAACTTCGCGCCGGGCGTGAATTTCAACTACGATTACAAGCAGCAGCAGCTGTCGTTCAGCTACTCCCGCAACATGGACAGGCCTTCGCCGGATCAGCTGAACCCCTTCGTGAACACGACCGACAGCTTCAACATCCGCACCGGCAACCCGAACCTGCGCCCCGCGTTTACGAAAGATTACCGTGCGGAATATAGCATCCAGGTGAAATCGCATTCACTGAAAGTGGGCGTGGAGAAGCAGGATGCGGATGATATCATTTCCCGGTACACCCGCGTCGAATACATCAACGACACCACCATCATCAATACCAGCACTTTCGTGAACCTCGCCAGCAGGCGCGACAACAACGCGTACGTTACGCTGACGTCGCACTTCTTCCGCGCCACCAACAACAATAAAGGCGCGATTCAGCTGAACATCAATGCGGGCCTGCGGTATTACGATACCCAGACCGACGGCGGGGAAGACGGGCAGGGCGCGGTGAGCGAGAAGTTCGCGCACGTATCCGGCTGGACGAGCCACCTCAATACCTGGGCGAGTTACCGTATCCGGGTGTTCAACGTATCCGTGAACTTCCGCTACAACGGCCCCCGGTACTACGCCCAGGGCAAGCAGGAAGCGCGTTTCGGCAGCGGGCTGAAAGGGCAGGTAAACCTGTTCCAACGGAAGCTGAACGTTGCTTTCTCGGCGGAAAATATCTTCGGTTCGAGCGTACGGAATTCTTATGAGCTGACGAAAGACTACGAACAGCGTTCCAATAACCGCCGCAACGTGCGGTATCTCAGCCTGAACCTCACGTACAACATCCGCAAGTTCAACAAGCTGGGCAAGAAAGGGCCGAAAGAGTTTGAGCTGGGAACGGAAGAGGAAGAAGAAAACCGGCACCGCCGCCGGTAAGCCAATAAAAATACCGAAGCGCCGGTCCGTTTGCACACACAAACTGTCCGGCGCTTCTGCTTTCAACGAGTTGCTTTTATAATACCATCCTGGATTTGAGCTCCAGGTATTTATTCACGACGTTGACGGTCAGGTGTTCCGGCGCGGTGAGGAGGCTCATGATGCCGGCCTGCGCCAGTTCGCGGACGATTTGCTTTTTCTCGTGCGCGAATTTCTGGGCGATCACCTGCATATAGATATCTTCCGTTTCTTCCATTCTCTTCTCGTTCAGTTCGCGCAGTTCCGTGTTTTCGAAGAAGACGACCAGCAGCATATGGTATTTGGCGAGCTGCTTCAGGTAGGGCAATTGCCGCTGCATACCCGAAAGCGATTCGAAGTTGGTGAAAAGGATGAGGAAAGAACGCTGCGAAAGCGAAGCCCGCAGATGCACGCCCAGGCGCTCGTAATCGGTTTCCGTCCAGTCGGTGGTTTGGGCGTAGAGCTGGTCGAGGATTTTGTTCAACTGGACTTTCTTGTTGCTGGCGGGCAGTATTTCCGTTTGTTTGCCGGTAAAGGTGATGAGCCCGGACTTATCGCCCTTCTGCATGGCCACGTTGCTGAAAACGAGCGTGGCGTTGATGGCGTAGTCGAGCAGGGTGAGGCCGCCGAAGGGCATTTTCATGGCGCGGCCTTTATCGATCACGCAATACACCAGCTGGGAGCGTTCTTCGGTGTAATTGTTGACCATGAGGTTGCCCCTGCGCGCGGTGGCTTTCCAGTTGAGGGTGCGCACATCGTCGCCGCGGATGTATTCTTTGATGTGATCGAATTCCATGCTGTGGCCGATGATGCGGCGGCGGTGCACGCCGAGCTCGTTCAGTTTATGCTTGATGGAAAACAGTTCGTAGTTACGCAGTTGCAGGAACGAAGGGAACACTTTCACCGTTTGCGCAACGGGCATCGTAAACCGGCGGCATACCAGGCCGAAGGGGCTCCAGGCGTATACATGCAGGTTCCCGAAAGCATATTCTCCCCTTTCTACCGGCCGCAACGTAAATCGGACGCTTTCTTCGCCGCCGGCTTTCAGTTTCAGGGGCAGGGTGAAATCGCGCCGCTGGAATTGCAGGGGCAATTCGTCCATCACGTCGCAACGCACGGGGAAGCCGTATTTGCTGCGCACGCGGTACTGCACGGGGTTTTCGTCGCCGTTGCTGAATCTTTCCGCTACCACCCTACTGGCTTCTATGGCCCTTCCGGGAAGGTACATCATGAGCAGGTCGAGGAGGATCAATGCCCCCCAGACGATGAACCCGATGATACCGGCGGTGAATGCCGCGGGGAAGAAGAACCCGGTGATGAAGACCAGCACGAGTACGCCCAGCGCCATATACAGGCGGTTACGAAAAAAAAGCGACTGGTAAAAACGGATCAGCATATTATCTGGGTACTTCTACGGCTTTGAGAATTTCGGCGATCACTTCGTCGGGCGTGATGCCTTCCATTTCGCGTTCGGGCGTGAGGATGATGCGGTGGCGCAGCACATGCGGCAGGATGTACACCACATCGTCGGGCGTCACGAAATCGCGGTGGTTCATCACGGCCACGGCTTTGGCGCAGTTCATCACCGCTACCGATGCGCGCGGCGAGGCGCCGAGGTAAATCCCGGGATTGTTACGGGTTTCGTTCACCAGCGTGGCCACGTATTGCAGGAGTTTTTCTTCCATGAGGATGGTGCGCACTTTCTGCTGCAGCCGGATGATAGTGGATGCGCTCACCACGGGCCGCACCTGCTCCACCGCCGTGTGATCGCCGCCGCGGGCGTTGGCGGCCTGGAGGATGGCGATCTCGTCCTGCAGCGAAGGGTATTTCACTTCCACTTTGAACAGGAAACGGTCGAGCTGGGCTTCGGGGAGGCGGTAAGTGCCTTCCTGCTCGATGGGGTTTTGCGTGGCGATCACCATGAAAGGCGCGTCGAGGAGGTGGGTAACGCCGTCGTTGGTGATCTGGCGTTCTTCCATCACTTCAAACAACGCCGCCTGCGTTTTGGCCGGGGCGCGGTTGATCTCATCGATCAGGATGACATTCCCGAAAACCGGGCCTTTCTTGTATTCGAATTCTTTGCTTTGCGGGTTGAAGATGGAAGTACCCAGCACGTCGGCCGGCATGAGGTCCGGCGTGAACTGGATGCGGGAGAACTTTGCGTCGATGGTGCCGGCGAGGAGCTTGGCCGCGAGGGTTTTGGCGACGCCCGGCACGCCTTCCACCAGCATATGCCCGTTGGCCAGCAGCCCCGTCATCAGCAGGTCCACCATCTGGTGCTGCCCTACGATTACTTTCGCGATCTCGTTGCGGATGGCCCCTACGGCTTCGTGGAGGTCCGCCAGGTCGGTACGCGGCTCAAAGGTGTTGATATCCATTATTTCGTTTTTTGATAGAATTGATAGATGCTGTTGTAAAAGGTATGCAAATATTCGTCATCCACATCCCCGCCGAGCCTTACTTCCGTCACCATTTGCATCATTCCTTCAATAAATTCCCGCGGGTGGCCGGATTTGCGGGCCAGTCCGCTGATGAATTCGGCATTGATCTGCGCAGTATTCAGGAAATAATGCTGACGGATGTATTCGAGGAGATGCTGGGCCATTTTCTGGGCCAGGTTGGTATTGTTGTGATGCAGGTAGTACAGCCGCCCGAGGGTTTCCGCGAAATCGATGGAATTGTTGCGGAGCACGGGCATCGCGGGGATGATGCGCTGGCGGCGTTTGCTTTCGCTGAAAATATACAGCGCCACCAGGAGCAGGGCCAGCCAGAGCGCCCACCGCAGCGGGGGATGCTTCAGCATCACCTGCATGTCCGAGAAATTATCGGAGGTCCGCCGCACTTTCTGGTATTTGTAGAACTCATCCCAGTACACATGATCGGCATGCATCCGCAGGTACGCCATCTGCCAGGTGAGCGACTGCACGTTATCGTTTTCCAGCAACCAGGAATTGGTCCAGGTCATCGGGTTGAGCAGCACGAACAGCTGCCCCTCGCCATGCTGCACGCGGAAGAAGTTGGGTTGATGCCTTGCATTGTTCCCCAGGATGGTGATCACCGCGGAATCGCTTTCCTCCAGCACCAGGTAGCGGTTCATAGGAATCCCTTTCCCCGAAAAAACCGTATCCGGCGAAAAAGCCGGGTTCACAAAGCGTTGCACGGCGGAGGCAGGGAACATTTCCCAGCCGGATTCCGTTGTCGTAAAACCGAAAGTGTTTTCGAGGAGGGAATCGGTGCTTTCCACCACCAAAAACAACTGGTTGCCGGCGGCCACGTAGGCCGACATATCCGCTGCATCCTGTTCCGTCAGGAAAAGCCGCGAGGCCACGGCGATATACACCGAGTTACCGCCTTCCAGGCTTTTCGTTTTGCGGTAGGTATAAGTGAACGGGCGGGTGGTGAGGCGCGGAGCGCGGCCGTTGAAATATTTGTCCAGCAGCGAAAAGGCGGCCTTGCTGCCATATGGGGTGGTGTTCTTATTGCCGTAATGCACCGCAGTGCGGACGTAACGCGGATCCACGCCCTGCTGCAAAACAGGCACCACCCGGTGGCTGATCCCCATCAGCAACAGGATGAACAGTATCACAACCGCCACGGCCAACCCTATGATGATAATGCGTTTATTCACTGCGTTATTTGGATAAGGAATGTTTAAAATCGTCGAAAGCCTCGTTCACCCGCCAGAATTGCGCCTCGCTCAAAGGCATCTTGCCATACCACACATATTCATATTGCAACGTGATCACGGAAAACGCCGCGTGATAGGCGGTGCGGCCCAGTTCGCGGAGGTAATCCATATTCGTCTTGTCCTTCGACCGGGCGATCAGCCCCTTGCTTTCCAGCAGCTGCAGCGAATGCAGGTACCGCAAGCGCACCGCCTCCCTTAGCTGCCCCGCATCCCGCGCGGCGAGCGCCATAGCCTCCAGGTCGGATGCCATCACCGATTCTTCGGCAGCGATCTGCTGCCTGGCCCTGCGCGAACGCCACCTGAAAACAGGGATGTCGTTCCTATTCATAAACAACACGATCGATACGATAATCAGCAATGCAAAAGCGATGAACATGACGTTGCGGATGCCGGACAGGTTATGGGACGCCCATTCCCCGATCGCCCGCAACCAGCGCGGGCTTTTGGTATTGGAAGGTTTGTAGGGCGGGTACTTGTATTCCCCCGCGCTGCGGAGCGCCGCCATGGCGGATGAATCCGGGTGCCGGGGCGTCAGGCGCATCTGCGCGCTTTCGTCGAAACCGTCTATCGGCTGGCGGTCGTACAGCGAATGTTCGATATAGCCATTGCGCATCCGGTCTTCCTGCGACATATCTTCCAACTCTTCTTCCGTCATCTCCAGCGCCGAGGTGTCTACGTCCGATTCGGAAACGTCGCCGGTTTCAATGGGAATATTATCCGCATCCGACGAATCGAGCATCCGGAAGCCGGAGGTATCCACCGGCCGGGAGGGCTGCTGCGCGATAGCGTTGGCGCCGGAAATCAGCAGGAGGAACAGCAGCGCGGTCTTCAACATCATCATGCGGCGGCGGGTTTAATCAGTTTGCTGTCCATATCGAGGCGGTACCCCATTTTTTCCACGCGGATGGGATACCAGATGAAATACCAGATCATGAATGCCGCGGAAAGGGCGAGGATCGTTATGCTGAGCACCATCGGCATTTCCGTGTGGCGCGTCACGAAGCTTTCGAGGAAGGCGGCCACGATGAAAATGGGTATCAGGGATGCGATGATCTTCACGCCTTCGAGGGCGCCCCGTTTCAGGGATTCCTTCCTGGAAAAAGTACCGGGAAACAGCAGGCTGTTGCCCAATATCACGCCGGCAGTGCCCGCGATCACGATAGACGAGATCTCCAGGGTGCCGTGGATCCAGATCACCAGTACCGACTTCAATCCCAAACCTTTCGCGAAAAACATATACTGGAACGATCCTACCATAATGCCGTTTTTAAACAGCACCCAGAGCGTGCCCGCCGAAAAAGCGATCCCGCTCACAAAGCAGTACATCGACACGCGGATGTTGTTATAACCGATCCGCAGCCACATCATCCAGGGATTTTCGTCTTTGTAAACGCCGAAGGGATCGCCTTTGGCGATATTCTCCTCGGTCATGTTCACATAATCATCGCCCAGCACGCCGCGCACGAAGGAATCGTCGTTGGCGGATGAAAAAGCCCCGAGAATGCAGAACAACAGGAAATAACAGAAAGTAAACAGGAAAACGCGGTGATGTTTGCGGATGAGCAAGGGCAGCTGGTACCGGAAGAAATTGCGGAACCGGTGCTTGTCGCCCTGGTGATCCCGGTAGATACGCTGAAAGATGCCCGCGGCCATGCCGTTGATATACCCGGTCACTTTGCTGTGGGCATAAAAGGTTTTGGCGTAGGCGAGGTCGTCGACGAGGGAAGTGAACCGTTCGGCCATCACATCCGGGTCTTCGGTGGGCTCTTCCCGAATGGTGGTCCACCGTCGCAGGTTACGTTTAATGAATGAAGATTCTCTCATGCGGTACCGGAGATAAAAAATAACGAAGTGAAAATATAATAAATTTTAAATTTGATCATGCCTAATATTAAAATCCCTACCGTATTCAATATCGACCTGGAATTCGAAGCGGCCGATCTGGGCAGGCGGCTCGTGGCCTATCTGCTTGACCTGCTGATCCGGGGGGCATATATCCTGTTGGCGCTGTACCTCATCAAAAAGGCGGATGTGCCGTATGAGAGCGAGGATATGATTGAAATGCTGGTGGTGGGATTGCCAGTTTCGCTGTATTACCTGGTTTCGGAACTGGTGATGAAAGGGCAGAGCCTGGGTAAGCGGGTCATGGATATTAAGGTGGTGAGCCTGATGGGGAATGTGCCGAGCATCAGCCAGGTATTGCTGCGCTGGATGTTCCGGCTGATCGAATCGCCGTTGCTGACGATGCTGCTGATCGGTGCGATCCTTTCCGAAACCACGCCTTTAACGGCTTTAATTGTATTGGTCATCGGGATGATCCCGGTGATCATGGTACTGCGCTCGCCCCTGAACCAGCGGCTGGGCGATATGGCCGCGGGCACCATCCTGGTGCGTACGCGGCAGCGGCATAGCCTGGAGGATACGATCTTCCGGGAGATCGCGGTGGAGAATTACGAACCGCAGTTCCCGCAGATCCTGCGCCTTTCCGATCGCGACCTCAGCAAGATCAAATCCGTGATCGACGGCACCCACCGAAGCAAAGACCACGTCATGGCGGAACGCATCTCCTTTAAAATCAAAGAAGTACTGCATATAGAGTCGGACATGCCTGCGCTGGAGTTCCTGGAAACGCTCCTGAACGATTACAATTATCTCGTTACCCGTAAATAGATTTTTGAAGATAAAAAGAAGTCCGGCGCGTTGCGGGCCCGGACTTCTTTTTGAGTTGAATTTTCTTATTGATGGAATTGCCCATCGATGTACACGCCGCCGGTATTGCCGTCGGCATCGATCAGGGTGAAGTTGGCGCGGTACCCGGAACGGATCGCGCCGATATCGGTATACCCCATTAATTTCGCAGGATACACGGTGGCCATGCGCACGGCTTCTTCGAACGTCATGCCTACATGCTGCACGCAATTGCGGACGCCCTCGACGAGGGAAATCGCCGAGCCCGACAAAGTGCCGTCCGGCAGCGCGAACCGGTCTTCCTGCCGGATATGCGGGTAAGCGCCCTCACTTTTCTCCACCGCGTCGGTAATAAGGAATAATCTTTCCCCCATCACTTTCTTGCTGACCGCCAGCGCTTCGTAACTCACATGGATACCGTCGGGGATGATGCTGGCAAAGGCTTGTGATTGATAAACGGCTCCCGGCAGGCCCACATCGCGGTGATGGAACGGGCTCATGGCGTTGAAGAGGTGCGTGGCCGTTTGGATGCCGGCGTTAAAGCCCGCCATGCCTTCCGCGAAAGTGGCGTTGCTGTGCCCGGCGGAAATCACCACCCCGTTATCGAGCAGCAATTGAATCACGTCGGGCGAAGCCATTTCCGGCGCCAGCGTCACCATCTTCACCGTTCCCTTTGCGCGTTTGAGGAGCGCTTCCACTTCTTTGACCTCCGGCTTCCGGATGCAATCCAGGATATGGGCGCCACGTTTGACGGGATTGATGTACGGCCCTTCGAGGTGAAGCCCCAGCACGGCGGGATGCGGGTTGTCGCTTACGATATCCATCGCCTCTTCGAACACTTCCAGCCGGTTGGTGGCCAGGGTGATGAGAAAGCCCGTGGTGCCCGATTTCAGGAGCCCCGCCGCCATTTGGTATAAAGCAGCGGAGGAGGGAGCGTCTGAAAACAAGACGCCGCCTCCTCCGTAGATCTGCAGATCCAGCAAGCCCGGCACGATCGTCATCCCGGGATGATGGATGATGTAATAATCAGATGGTATGCTGTTTTCGCTCACAAGCCCCAGGATCCGCCCGTTGTCCAACAGGATGGACTCGCCCGTAATCATGTCTTTGCCGGTAAATATCCGGGCTTGCGTAAGCGCCAGCATCATATGTGGTTTCGTTTAGTTTTGCCAGAGAGGATTCTGACTGAGCACGAACCCTCTGTCGGAGAATATTTTGATCTGATCCGCGGGGATCGGAGTCAAATATACGCGCTCGTTGTCAAAAATCCTGTCCGCCGCCGGCGAATTGGACGGAATAATGTAACCTTCATCCGGGCCGGTCAGGTGAATGTTCACCAGCCAGGAACCACCCGAGCCGTCGGTCCGTACCCAGTCCGAACGCCTGATCCATGCGCCGCGGTTGATATCGGGATGGTTGCGGGTATCGGCATAAGCCAGTTTTTTCCAGCGGCGCAGATCATCCAGGCGGAAGCCTTCAAAGCACAGCTCCACGCGGCGCTCCCGGCGGATCTCCCAGATCATGGCCGGCACCTGCGGGTCGCGCGCGGGATCGTCGTACGCCACACCGTTTACCGCTGGGTTACCGCCCAGCACCTGCAGCGGCGGCAGCGGATTGGCATTGCCCACCGGCCGTGCCCGCAGTTTATTGATCGATTTATCCAGATCGGCCTGGGAAAGCGTTCCCAGCTCCACGCAGGCTTCGGCGTAATTCACCATCACTTCCCCCAGCCGGATCACCGGCGCGTCCGTGTCGTTCAAACTGCCGCCGCCATTCGGCTGCGACGCGATGGATTCGTTCAGGAATTTATGATGGGCGTAGCCGGAAGATGATGGCGCATAATTGTTGAACCGGCCCTTCGAACCGGTGGGGCGCAAAGCAGGCGCCAGGGTATGCGCGAGCCGGGGGTCACGGTCGGTGAGCACCGCCGCGATCGTCGTATCGCCCTGGTAAAGCGGCGACAGCCCAATGGGCAGCCCGTCGTTCGACAGGTACGATTCCACCAGGTCTTTCGACGGCCCTACCTGCGGATCAGTGTTCACGTAACTCATGGTGGAATGCGTCAGCAACCCGGTCACGTAACTGCGGTACATAATGATTTCATTATTGGACGCCAGATCCAGCGAGTTGAACGATTCGCGGTAGTTATGTGAAAAACTGAAACCGCCGTTGGTGATGACTTCGTTCGCCGCCCACTTGGCTGCTTCCAGGTACTTCTTCGATTTATCGGCATTGCCGCCATGGTATTTCTGCCAGGTGCCCTCGAACAGCATGATCCTTGACATGTACGCGAGCGCCACCCATTTGGTCACGTTCAGCCCCTTGGCCCCGTCGGCCACGCGGATGTTGGCGGCGGCGAACTCCAGGTCCTCCTGCAAATGGTCCATCACTGCCGTGCGGGCGTCGCGCGGCTTGAAGAGCTCCGACTCCTCGACGATATCGAGCGGACGGTCGTACCATTGCACGTCGCCATAATCATTCACCAGGGAATAGTAAGCCAGCGCGCGGAACAGGCGGGCCACGCCTTTCCAGTGGTTTTTGGCTTCGGGCTGCAGCATCTCCATTTTATCTACCCGCGCCAGCATCAGGTTGGCGTCGCGAACGCGCACGAACGACCAGTTCGACGAAGTAGTGGGAATCTGTTTGGCGAACTGGCCCGGCGTTTCCGGGGAAAAATCGTCGTTCAGCCCCTGCCCGAGATACGTATACGGGCCGTAGGAAAAACCGGAACCGTAGCCGGTGAAGAACACGGGATAAAACCGGTAGGCGAACGCGCGTACGTTTTCTTCGGAGCTCCAGTAAGTTTCGTCGGTCAGTTGGTCGAGCGGCATCCGGGTGAGGAAATCTTTCCCACACCCGCCAACCATGATCGCCGCCAATACGAGTGTTAATATCTTGATTTTCATATCCTGTCAGGTTTGATCGATTAGAAAGTGATTTGCAGGCCTACGGAATACTCTGCGCGGTAGGGGTACACGCGGGCAAAGGAGTTCCGGTCCGATTGTTCGGGCAGATAGTCAATTTCGGGATCGATGGGAATGTTCAGCCGGTCGAACGTGAGCAGGTTTTCGCCTGCGATGTAAACCCTGGCGTTCTTGAATTTCGCCCGGCTCACGAGGTGCTGCGGCAGGGTGTACCCAAGCGTCAGGTTCTTGAGCCGCAGGTACGACATGTTCAGCAGGTATTTCGTTTGCCGGTAGAAGTTCTTGATGCTTTCCGCCTGGTCGTGATAAGTGGGGCGGGGATAGAAGGCGTCCGTATTGGTCGGCGTCCAGTAATCGGTCTGATGGGTATACCACGCTTCCGTTTCCCTGAAACCGGGGATGGCTACGGGCCCAGACGCCCAGAGGTCGCGTTTGGCGACGCCTTGCCAGAAAACGCTCAGGTCGATCCCTTTCCAGTCTGCCCCCAGCCGCAGGCTGTACTGATAGCGCGGGGTTGAGTTGCCGATGATGCGGAGATCGCCGCGGTCGTCGAGGGTTTCGTTGCCGAAGGTAACTTTACCGTCGCCGTTGAGGTCTTTGTATTTGATGTCGCCGGGGCCATACCTGAACCAACCGCTGCCGCGGGTGAGGGCCGTCTGGTCGGGGATGCCCGCCTTCGGCACATACACGCCGCCGCTCTGTGTAAAGTCTCCTTCCTGGAAGATGCGGTCGGTTTCGTAACCCCAGATTTCGCCGAGGTTGCGTCCTTCGTAGTTGCCGTAAATATTCCGGGTAGCGCTCACGAACCTGGTCAGCTCTTCACTGAAATCCGTAACGGCGCCCACCACGTTGATGTTAAGCCCGTTGTCGAACCGGTGGTTATAATCTAACGCCAGCTCCCATCCTTTCGTCGTCAGCTCCCCGTAATTCAGCACCGGCGCGCCGGTACCCAATGTCGACGGAACGCCCACGGTAGTGGTGATCATGTCCGACGTCACGCGGCTATACCAGTCGAACGTAACGCCGAACCGGCTGTCGAGGAAGCGGGCTTCCGCGCCGAAGTCCAGCGTAGTTACCGTTTCCCAGGTCAGGGATTTGGAAACGAGGCCGGGAGACGAGAAGGTCAGCATATTGTTGCCGCCGATGATCCAGTTGCTGTTGGCGGAATTCATCACTGACAGGAAGCGGTAACCGCCGAGGTTCTGGTTACCCACCTGCCCCCAGGAACCCCTGATCTTGAAGAAGTTCAATGTGGGCTGGAGCGATTTCATGAAAGACTCTTCCGTCAGCACATATCCCGCCGAAACAGACGGGAAAAATGCCCATTTATCATTCTCCGGGAACCAGGAAGAACCGTTGTAACGGCCGTTGACTTCCAGCAGGTATTTATTCTTGTAATCATAGTTGACCCTTGCAAAGTAACCGTTGGTGGCCCAATGCGCCGCGTCGCTGCCCACAAATTGATCGCCCAGCGCCAGGCCGATCTCACCAAAATTCGGGTCGATGAGCTTGCGCCTTTCCGAAGAATGAAACCCGCTGGTATATTGGTCAATGTCGGTACCAGCCAGGAATTTCAGGTGATGCACATCGTTGAAGTCCAGCGAATACGTCGCGAAAACGCGGCCTGAGTGCATGGTGTTATAGCTGGAGCGGTCGCGCACCATATCGAAGTTCGCACCCTGGAAGTCTTCGGCATAATTCAGGTTGCCGTTGGCCCAGAAGTTGATCCCGCGCAGCTTGCCGCCCACCTGGTGCAGGCGCGTGTTGGTGGTGGAATAGGTGTAATCCACATCCACGGTCAGGTTCCTGACAGGCCGCAGCGTGGCGCCGATCTGCATCCGGTTGAAGTTCGAGCGGTTGCGGTCCATCTGGCTCTGCTCCATTTCCATGATGATGCTCCGCATGGGCTGGCCGTTCAGCGTGCCGTAGGGATAGGTCGGCGGCCAGCGGTAGAGATAGTACCAGGGGCCGTATGTGGCGGCGGAATAGGAGAAGGGAGTGGTCAGGTTGGATTGGGAAAACATCATTTTGCCGCGCACGTCCATCCAGTCGGTGACGGTGGAATTGAGGTTCAGCGTGGCGTTATACCGGTCGAAGCGGTCGTTCTTTACTTTCAGCAGACCGGTCTGGTTGAGATATCCCAGGCTCAGGTGGTACACCGTCTTTTCACCGCCGCCGGAGAAGGCGACATCGTGCTTTTGCTGGAAGGAGGCTGCTTTCATCCAGCGGTCGGCGGCATTCCAGGTGCGGTAGGGATAGAAGGCCCCGCCCCGCACTTCGAAGTCGCGGCCGGGCACCAGTTCGTCGCCCAGGTCTTTACCTGCATACTGCTGCTCCCATTCACGGATCTTGCGGATGCTCATGGTGTCGTAGGTCATTCCCAGCACGCCGAAAGAAACCAGGTCGGGATTCTGGGTGGTACGCCTGCGGGTTTCCATCGCGGTTTGCACCCAGTCGGTACCGTTCATGACCTCCGGCAGCGAGAGGGGTTTGGACCAGGAGAAGTTATTGCTGTAATCGATCTTGGAAGGGGCGCCTTTCTTGCCGCTTTTGGTGGTGATGAGGATCACGCCCCAGGCCGCGCGGGAGCCGTAGATGGCGGTAGACGCGGCGTCTTTCAGCACGGAAATATTGGCGATGTCCTGCGGGTTCACCATTTGCAGGCTGGGTACTTCCACGTTATCAACGAGGATGAGGGGTTGGGTGCCCACGCCGTTGTTGTTGAGGGAGCCGGTCATACCGCGGAGGCGGATGTTCGGGTTACGGCCGAGGTCGCCGCTGGAGGTGGTGATGGTGAGGCCGGGAACGGCGCCCTGGAGGCCGCGGCCGACGTCGGTGATGGGCCTGGCTTCGAGGGTGCGCTTCACGTCAACGGTGCTCACGGCGCCGGTGAGGTTCCCTTTGCGCTGGGTGCCGTAGCCTACGATCACGACGTCTTCCAGCTTACGGTTGTCCGCCGCCATCACGATGGAAAGGGGCGCGTTGCCGGAAACGATGTGTTCCTGTTGTACGGAGCCCACGGAGGAGAAAACGATCATTTCCCCTTTGGCCGCCTGGAGCACGAACTGGCCGTTACCGTCGGAGTAAACGCCGCGGGTGGTGCCTTTCACGCGGATGGACACGCCGGGCAATGCGAGCCCTGCTTCATCCACGACTTTCCCGCGGACGGGCTGCAGCGAATCCGCCAGGGCGGGAGCGGGCGGCTGGGGAGCCGGCGCGCTTTCGGGCTGGGGAACGATCATAATGGTATTTTCGGAATACCGGTATTCCAACCCGGTTTGGGTGAGAAGCGAGTTCAGTGTGGCGCTTACGCTGCGGGTGCCCATCGGCATAAATACCCGCTGGTGCCGCAGCACTTTCTCCGTAGCAAACGCTACCCTGAACCCCGAAAGCCTTTCCACCGCCACCAACGCCTTCTCCAGCGTGATGTTGGTAGCCTCCATGGTGATCTTCTTCTCATCCAGCGCCTGGCCTTTGAGCGGAGAGGCCACCAGCAACTGGAGGCCCATAACCATGAAGAGTAACAGAGACAGACTAAATCTCATAACAAACCGCATTTGCGTGGAATAAACTGCTTTGTACAGTAACGGTAACAGCCGACCATTAGCAAAAACCGCTGATTTTTGCATAACTTGCATTAGTTTAAAATGATGAAGAATCAGCCCTCACAGGCTGTTTACGTTTTAGACCTTCCCCTCCCGACCTGCCACAGTACGGAGGGGTTTTTCGTTAATGGCGCAGGCACGGTTGCCTCGTCATGATCCGATTCATGTTGCGTGATTTTGGTTACCGATCGATGATAAGCTATTCAATCCTGAATTATTTTGAAACGGCGCCCGCTTCGTCCGGGCAGCCTTCTCCGCTGATGATGATCGTCTCGCCTTGCCGGGTATAGGTGGCATTGCGCACCGTGCATAACACGAACAGCACCTGGTCCAGGGTTTCCGTCCCTTCAAAAGTGGCGCGTATCCTGCATTGGCGCAGCGCATCGCTGGCGAATGTTATTTTTACCTGGTATTGTTCGGAGATCTGTGCCGCAATGTCTTCGAATGGTACGGAATGGAAGTCCATTCCCTTCTTCAGCCAGGCGATGTTCTCTTCCGCTTTCACCGGGCGGGTTTCCACGACCGCGGCGTCGTTTTCATATACGATCTGCTGGTCCTCTCCCAGGATACCCAGCAACTTATTTCCTGCCTGCTCTTCGATCTTCACTTTCCCGCTGCTGACCGTCACCGTCACATGTTCCTGCCCGGGATAGGCTTTGATGGAAAAGGCGGTCCCCAGTACGGTGGTGACCAGTTTCCCCGAACGGATCCGGAACGGTTTGCCGGGCTGCTCCCGCACATCAAAATACCCTTCGCCCGTAAGCGTCACCACCCGCTCGCCACCGCTGAATGCGGCAGGATAGAGCAGCGTGCTGCCTTCCCGCAAAACAACCGTACTGCTGTCGGGCAACAGGATGAAACGCTTGCTGCCGGGCGCTGCGGGCACTTCCGTTAACACCGGGCCTGATGCAACGGGCACGGCAGACGGACGGCTCATCCACAACAACGCACCGATGCCCGCCACGGGAACGATCACCGCCGCGGCCTTCCACCAGTTGCGCCAGCCCTTGTCTCCGCGAAACAGCCGTTCCTTCCGGCGCTGCATCTCACGGAAATCCTGCATCAACTCGCGCGTCAGCGCTTCATCCCCTTCCCAGCCGGATTCCGCCGCTTCGGGATGACGGAAACTTTCATACCATGCTTCCAATGCTTCCAGCTCCTCCGGCGTACAAGTGCCGGATGCGTATTTCTCCAATAAATGCCTGATGTCTGTCACACCCATAATCGTGATTTGATGCGTCGGTTACCGTATAGGACAATAAAAAAAACCCCTGCCGTTATCCGCTTTAAAAAAATAATTTTCCGGGGTTTCACTTTGTATTTAGCGCTTATTTTTACTTACATTTATCTTACGAACAACGACCAGAATCTATTCCACACCCTGTGCAACATACCGACTCCATACTCCTCGACCGTTGGAAGAGCGGCGACCAGTCAGCGTTTGAAACGCTGTACGAAAGGTATGCGGTGATGTTGCTGAAGAAAGCATATGAAAAGACGGGCGACCGCGAAACGGCGCGCGAATTCGTGCAGGAAGTGTTCCTGGAATTGCTTGAAAGAAAGGACCGCCTCGAGATTCACACTTCTTTCAAAGCATATATTTTTACCGCCCTGCGGAACCGGGTATTGAATTATCTCCACCGCCAATCCATCCACCACAAATACGAAATTTTCCAGGAAACGCGCCCTGCCGCGCAAGGCAACGACGTGGAATCCTATCTTTCCCACAAAGAACTGACCCACCAACTCTCCGACGCCATCCAGCAGCTCCCGGAAAAATGCCGGCAGGTGTTCCTCCTCAGCCGTGGCGAAGAGCTCAGCAACAAGGAGATCGCCGAACGGTCTGGCATCTCCGTCAACACCGTGGAACAACACATGCGCAAAGCCCTGCGCATGCTGCGCAGCGGTCTCCAGCGCACTATCTTGCTGGCCGGCGCGTGGATGCTTCCGTGGTAAGCCCTTCATTTTCCTTTAACGCCAGTAAATAAATCAGCGCCGCGGTGCCGTCCATCGTAGGTTCGTTGGTGCTGTAATCACCGTAGTCGTCGTGGTAAACGACCAACGGGCTCTGGAAAGCCGCGTACTCATCCGCTTCCGCCAGTTTGATGCCGATGAGGCTGCCGTAAATCGTGCCGTACACGGGACCGTCCACCAGGCCGCCGTCTATCGGATAATTCCCGATGTGCGTGAACGCGGAATGCGGATCCACGGCCGTATCCCCGTGCGCGGGCAACCCGTACACCATGCTCGTTCCCCAGGGATTGCAGCCGAACAGCCAGTCCACATTCGCTTGCGCCAGTTCCGCGAAATGGTCGCGGCCCGTGAGCATGCCGTACCAGTAACACTGGATCGCGAACGCCGCGGTGAGGTTGTTGCTGCACCAGATGAACGGCACCCCGCGGAAGAAAGCATTCTGTTCCGCTTTCACCCTCACCCTTTCAATGCCCGCCGTCAGGAACCCTGTGAGGTTGTTGCGGTCCTTGCCCTTCGCGCGTTTCGCCAGCTCATAATGCCCCAGGTTGATGAACGGGTACCATTGATAGTGGTTCGCCGTGTCTTTCCCGAGCCAGGGCGTGACGGGCTCCATCGCCGCGTATTCCCAGCCCTGGCGATAGAACCGCTGCTCGCGGGTAAGCCCGAAAAGCTCCGCTGCAGCCAGTTCCATATCATCCGACCAGTTATCTTCCGCATAAATGTAAGGCGACATTACCGACGCCGTTTGCTGGACGCCGGGCTTCGCCACGCCCAGTTTGTACGCACTGTGCGCTTTCGCCAGCAGTGCTTTCGCATATGCCGCGTCGGAATCGCGGAGAAGCGTATGCCCCAGCGCGAAGGCGCTCGCAAACTTGCCGGCGGTAGACGCCACACCGGTACTGCGGTTCATTTTTTTGTATTTCACGCCCTGCACTTGTGGCTCGCCGGAACAGAAATACACCGGCCGCTCATGCCCGCGCCCGTAAAAGGAATCCAGCCTCGGCAACCGCATGCCGCGATGGTCGCGGTCGTCGGCGATCTGGTTGAACAGCCAGTCGTCCTGCGGGTGCATGCGCAACAGCCAGTCGAGCCCCCAGCGGGCTTCGTCGAGCACGTCGGGCGCGCCGTTGGCGCCAGGGAGGCCGGTGGACGCATGCGCATCACCGAAGACTTTGGGAAAATCACGGTAAGCGGCGAGCAGGTGGTAAACGGTATTGGCGGAAGTGGTGGAATATTGCAGATAGTCGCTCGCGTCGTGCCAGCCGCCGATGGCGTTGATGCGGGTGCTGTCGGGCATGGGGCCGTATAGCGTGTATCCGTCGGCGGTATGACAGGAATCTTTGAGAAAGGGGTTGAATCCGCAGCGTTGCTGGCGGAGGTATCGCAGGCAGAAGTCGGCCGCGCCTTTGTATACATCGGGGGCGATGCGGAAATAAGGGGACCTGGCGGAGGGGGTTTGGATGTAATAGGTGCCGGGTGTGCGGAACGCGGAGAAGTTGAGGCGGTACGTCTGGCCGAAGGGGCCGTAAGCGCCGTACGCCCTGGCCGGGTAGCCGGTAAATACGGATTGCCCGGTGGCGGAATCAACCAGGCTGAATTCCCTTACCACTACATTATCCGGCCCGCCCCAGACGGCCACTTTCACGCCCGTTGGCAAATACCCGATCTGGTTGATCCGAACTACCGGGGGCGCGGAACGCAATAAAAAAGCGGATGGCGCCGGTGTGTCTCCGCTGCGCGATCCGCTTGCTATAAAAAGTTGTGGAATAATTAAAAGAGAAAGGATGATCTGCTTCATGATTCCGGCGTTTGTCTCAATATAGACAATCCCGCCGGTAAAAGCCGTTATACAGCCGCGTGGCCCATCCGGCTGGAAGCCAGGTATCCGCGGTCGGGACTGTAAATAAACAGGCACGTACCGTTACGGATGCTGCCGATGATCTTTTTGTGCATGTTCACCGGTACTGCGGGGCATCCCAGGCTTCTGCCGATATAGCCCTGCGCTTTCCCCAGCTTGTCGTTCACATAATCGGCCGCATGCATCACGATCCCGCGTTCCATCGCTTTATCGTTAATGCCCAGTTCCGTGCCCTGCAAACGCATGGAGTAACCATGTGCACCCTGGTAGGTTTCACCGGTTACATAGAAACCCAGGCTGCTCTTAAAGCTCTCCGGACGGTTGGAAAATGAGGTGGCCATGTCTTTACCGGAATTCCGGCCGTGCGACACGAGCGTATTATACAACACTTTCCCCTGCTCCAGGTCGATTACGAACAGGCGCTTGCTTGTTGATGGCAAACTGAAGTCGATAATGGAAATGATGTTTTCTCTTTTGATTTTACCTTCCGATACCAGCTTATCATACCCCGACATGGCGCGCTCAAAAGCCGCTTTCGAAAGTCCCGCATCGGCAAGCCCGAGGGAATCGTAGCGCATCGCCGCAGTCACCGTTTCCGATGTTACGACCGTATTGGCCACCAATCCCGTGTGATTTTTCCCGATGGAAGAAACGTTCAGACTCAGTAGGGAAGTAAGGACTAAAAATGGAAGTACGTAAACTTTTTTGCTTAAACTTTTTTTCATCCGCCTCATGTTAATGTTCACTAATGGTTTGTCAAAAAAATGGTTTTTAATTCGATTAGTGACAAAGATACGAAATATTCATCATCCGTATTGTTGTTAATATCATTGAATTGTCGGAAAGTGGTCAAAAAATAGTCATTGATTATCAATTCTTTGTGAATGTCAAAAATTCAGCACTGGAAGCGTTGTCGTCGGTGAGTTTGATTTGGGTATTGGAAACGGAAATGATCTTCCAGTCGTCGGTCAGTTCACCTAGCGGTTCGTTGGCGTCGGTTTTCGGGCCAAGGTCGATGTTGAAGCGGGTATTGTTGTTCATGGACCAGGTCCCCGTTTTCCCGGCGCCGTTTTTACTGGCGGAGAGTTGCCCGTTGGCGGCAAACTGGAAGGTCCAGCCGGAGAAATCCCCGGTCTCATCCGATCCCCGCTCCGAAAACGTGCTTACGCGCCAGTTGCCGGAAGTAACCCCTCCCGGGGCGTTGTCGTTATTGTCGTTCGAAGAGCAGGCCAGCAGGAACGACGATGCTGCGATGAAAACGTAGGATTGTATGCGCATATGCTCAAGTGTTTCGGTTGGGTACGTCAATTTACCACCCCGGGTTGCCATTTCCGCCAATTCGGATGCAAAAAATATGTAAGCAGTTACGAAAAATAAGTAGTTTACCGGGTACGCGGGATTTTTATATCCCTTTACTTTGTCTTTGAAAGAAACAATGTGAAATCCCATGCTTACTTTACAAACCCCAGTCCCCGACATCCGGGACATCGCGCAAATGCTTGAAGTACTGTTAAAGAAACAAGCCTACAAGGAGCGCTTCGCCATCAAACGCGGGCAAACCATCATTTCTGTTCCCGTGCAGGACATTGCCTATTTTTTCTCCCGCGACAAGATCAGTTATATTAAAACGCACGACGGCAAGGAATATTACCTGTCCATGTCGCTCGGCGAGATCGAGAAATGCATCTCCCCGGACGCATTCTTCCGCGCCACGCGCCAGCTGATCGTGAGTTATGCGGCTATTACGCGGATCAACGTCTGGTGGAACGGCAAGCTGAAGCTGGACCTCCGGCCCGAGCACCCCGCCACCGAGATCATCATCAGCCGCGAAAAAGTGGCGCAGTTTAAAGCCTGGTTAGGCGAATAAGTGCCTCCGCGAAAAAGTCGCGCAATTCAAAGCTGGCTCGGCGAATAAGCGCGGATATTTCCTGTAACTATTGGTCAGTCAATACTTTCAGCGCCTTCTCCAAGACCACATCCCGCCCCTCCAGCACATCGTGCACGGTGGGCAGGACGGTTACATCAGCCGGCACGCCGCCGGTTGCCGTTCCGCCGGGATGCATGTGATACCCAAGCAATGGAACGGCCAGCGTAAGTTTAGAATTCGGCAGCGTAACGATGGCAAACCCGCCGCTGGAATTCCCGAACCGGCCGCCACCGCTTTCTTCACCTACGGTTTTGATGCCCAGGTTCCGGGCCGCCGCGGCGAATTCCCCGCTTACGGAAAAACTGCGCCCGTTCTGCAGGATGCACACCTTCCCCCGGAAACCATGCTCCGCAACAGGTTGCTTCAAGCCCAGGCCTTCGCTGTAGGTGAAGAGATATTCGTCCCCTACTTTCTTGATGAATTGCTTCAACTGTTCCATTTCCGGCGGGAATGTGGCATACTCCTCAAAGGAATACGGACCGACGCCGGCCACCGTCAGTTTTTGATAGTAGTGGAACGGGCGGTGCGCGAGATATGACAGGAGCTGCACGCCCAGTCGGTCGGCGCCGCCTTCGTTATCGCGGATGTCGATGATAAGTTGTTTGGCGCCCTTAGACTTGATCTCCGCGAACGCAGCCGGCAAAAAACCCGGCATTTCATGGAAACCGCTGATCCGGAGCACCGCCGTTTCCGCATCCTGCCAGCGCAGCTCGAAAGCGGGCGTATCGGGCGCCTGGGGCTTAGGCAGTTGATCGAACGTAGTGGCGGCAAGGGTTGTGGTCACCCGTTTGCCCATCACTTCCTTGTACTGCACTTCGAATTCGGTCCTCGGACCGAAAAACGTTGCGTAATAGCCGGGAAAGAATTGATCCAGCTCCCGGT
>NZ_CALNBI010000247.1 GCF_937874145.1 uncultured Chitinophaga sp.
GGCGTACGATTACCTCCGAAAATCGGGAGAACCTAATATCTGGCTGCTGGGCTCGAGCCTCGGGGCGGCGGCGGTGCTGAAGGCGGTGAAAGACGGCGGGGTGGCCCCCAAGGGCATTATCCTGGAAGCCCCCTTTGCGACTTTGTACGACGCTACCTGCGCCCGTTTCAGGGCGGTCAATGCGCCGGAATTCCCTTTTGCGGGCTTGGTGGTGTTCTGGGGCGGAGCGATACACGGTTTCTGGGGCTTCGGGCATCAGCCCAGGGAAGACGCGCGCGCTGCGAAAATGCCGGCGCTGGTGGTGTACGGGGAAAAGGATGAAAGAGTGGAAAGATGGGAAATCGACGCGGTGTTCGATAACCTCGGAGGGCGGAAGGAGCTGGTGACGTTCCCCGGAGCGGGGCACGTTAATTTCCTGTCGCGCTACCGCGCGGAATGGACGGCGGCGCTTCGGGAATTTATCCTGATGGAATAAGTTCGTACAATCCGGTTGTATGGTTCATACAATCCCATTATACAAAAAGCCGGTGCAGAGCGCCGGCTTTTTTATTCCAGGTGTCTCAAGTCTAATTTGGGGAACGGGATTCTTGTCTGATTTCTTTGTCTTAAGCTAAACTGGAGAAAAACATTTAAGGGTATTGTCTCACAGTGAATTATAAATGCATTACCAGTTTCAGGAAGAGGGCCCGGGCCGGATCTTCGGGGTGAGTCAGCCTCAGCCAGGCGTGTCACCTTGTATCGTGAAATTGGCAAAAGAAGGCCATGCGGCATTGTATGTGCCGGGCCTGAAATTGTACGAAGTGAAAAAAATCACCCTGCGCGGTGAAGCCTGTTCTTTTCACGGAATTCTTCGGGCGTAATGCCGTGCTTGGCGCGGATGAGGCGCACCAGGTGCGATGCGTCGGTGAGGTTGGTGAATGCCGCGATTTCCCAGACGAGCTCATTGGTGGTGGTCAGGCGGTATTCCGCTTCTTCCAGCCGCTTTTGGGTCAGGTACTGGCGGACGTTCTTGCCATACTGGTCCTTGAACAACTTGTTGAGCGCCATGGAATGCGATCCTACTTTCCGGGCGATGGTGGCGGCGGAAAGGTCTTCTCCCAGGTTTTCCTGGATGTAATCGCAAGCATGGAGGAGCGTTGGCGGCACCTGGCGGCGGTTGAGGAGGAGGTTGAAGTATTGGGCGGTCAGCAACATCACGTTCCCATGCAGATGAAATTCCAACATGGCTTCGCTCTTGTTGTAGCTGCGCATGGCCTTGAATAGCTCCTTTTCTGCGTGGCCGGTGGGGATGAGGTTTTTCTGCTCCCCTTCCTGCTCTCCGCGCAACTGTTTATCCACCAGCGATTTGTACGCTTCGTATTTGTTGGTGAACCGTTGCATGAAGGAGTTGGAAAAAGAAATATACACCGAAGTGTAATGCGCCGGCGCAAATTCCGCGCGGTTAAACGCCTTGGGCGGCACATAATAGAAAGCGAACTTCTTTTCGGGAAGCATCAGCTTCTGCACCGAGCCCTGCAGCTCGCAGGGGATATTGCCTTCAAAACCGGTGTAAAGCGCCAACAAAGGCGTTTCGGTAATGGGGTAAAGGTAAACGTGCTCCTTAATGTCGAAATTCAACCAGCCAATGATAAAATCATCGCTGATAAATTCCTGTTTGAAGTATGCTCCGAACGAACCCTCGGTATAATGCACCTTCGTTCCCGGTACGCGCTGGGACTGGTATTGGGACGGTAGCCGGTCTGAAATTGTTACACGGTTTTTCAGATGTTCCGGGACGTCGAAATTCATGATAGCAGGACGATCTACTACGAACATAGGATAACAGTTTGGCTGAGGACTGATACCCGTAATTTACAATTTTAAATCCGGATTCCGTATCCCTACAGAATATACAACCTGCCTACGGGCTCCACCGGCGAAGGCAGCGGGCTGTGCCCCAACATCTCCAGCAGGTTGATCTCGATCGTCCGGGAGATGCTGTTTAACGGCAGCGACATGGGGTTGGTATCTAATGGATCCATGATACTCAATCCGTTCTGATGGGTGACGTGGAACACAAAGCCTACCGCCCAGCCGAAAAGAACAGCCCAGCCCCCGATGTTTTCCGTTAGGCTGAAGGTGGTCATCATCACGTAAAACCAAATAAATACGCGGGTAAAAAATAAATAGCTGGGCGGAAAAATCGTGTTCCGGATGCGCTCGCACATGCCCAGCTGGTCGGTAAAGGCCGTGAGCCGGGAGTTGAGGTCCCGGAACAGGAAGCCGTCCACGGCACCCAGTTCGCGGAGGGTGCGCAAATCGTTTGCCTGCAGCTGGAGAATGGCGTTCGGCGCGTTTTTGCTCGCGGCGACGGCTTCGACTTCGTCGGGATTGAGGTACCCCTGGTAATAAGTGTCCCCGTCTTTCCGCAAACTTGATTTCAAGGCGTACACGAACGCCAGGTGCCGGAATACCATGCGCCGCGCCAGCGTGTACCCTTGCCCCACCCCATCATCTTCCCCCACAAACGCCATCAGGTCCCTCGCCCATGTACGCGAATCGTTCACCAGCGAGCCCCAGATCTTCCTGCCTTCCCACCACCTGTCATACGCCTGGTTGTTGTTGAACCCGATGAAGAACGCCAGCGCCGTACCCAGCACCGCCGTAATACTCAGGGGAATGGAAATATGCTCCCGCAACCAATACGTATCCGCATAGTAAGCCAAAGTACAGAATATGATCATCGTGATATCCAGCTTCCAGGTCATCCGGAACACCTGTACCAGCGATAGCTTGTCGCGTAGCAGCATAAATTGTGGGTTTGATGCAGGAATTACAAAATGCGGCGCCCGATTGTTGACGCCAAAAAGTCTAATTTGCGTGAATGATATCCGAACTGACGGCCCATATCGAGAAATTCGCGCCACTGCCCGAAGCAGCCGGCGATATCCTGCCAGCTTATCTCGAACGGCGCAGCTATCGCAGGAAAGACCTGCTGCTCCGCGCCGGGCATATCTGCACGGCGAACTATTTCATTATTCAGGGCTGCTGCAGATCCTTCCAGGTCACGGAAAAAGATACGGAGCTCACCAATCACTTTGCCATCGAAAACTGGTGGATCACCGATTACTTCAGCCTCGAATCCGGGAAGCCTTCGGAATACAATATTCAGGCCATTGAAGATACGGAATGCATGGTTTTGTACCGCGACCGGCAAGACGAACTTTTCGAAAAACTCCCCCAGCTGGAACGTTACTTCCGCATCATCTCCCAACGCGCATTCGCCGCCGCGCTGCAACGCGTCACGTATATTTTCGGGAACACGGGGGAAGAGCGGTACGACCACTTCCGGCAATTGTTCCCCGATTTCCTGCAGCGGGTGCCGCAATATATGCTGGCGTCGTATCTCGGTTTTACGCCTGAATTCCTGAGCCGCATCAGGGCAAAACGCGGTTAGTTTTCTTGAACTGGTTCAAGAAATGGGAACCCTTTCCGCCGGAACTTTGTGTTACAAAAACGAAACATCATGTCACAAAGAGTCAACATCCGGAAAGCCGCCCCCGCAGGATACGCCGCCGTCGTTCATCTCGAAAAATATTTAACCACCACCCGCATTGCGCCGCTGCATCACGAACTGATCCGCATCCGCGCCTCGCAGATCAACGGCTGCACGTATTGCATGGACATCCATGCGAAAGACGCCCTGGCGCTGGGAGAATCTTCACGGAGGCTGTTTACCCTCAGTAACTGGCGCGAAACGGATTTCTTCACGGAAGAAGAACAGGTCATTTTAGCGGCAACGGAAGAAGTAACCCTCATTCACAAGGGCCTTTCCGATGAAACATACGCCGGCGCGGCCAGGGTATTCGACGAAGAATACATTGCGCAGCTGATTATGGCCGTGATCGTCATCAATGCCTGGAACCGCATAGGAGAAGCCACGAACATGAAACCGGCGCTGCTGGCGCCCGTTTCTGTTTACGGTAAAAAAAATTTAACTTGATGAAAACCCTGTTGCATATGGATCAAAATATCATCGACCTTTTCGACGAATATACCCACAAGCCCCTCCGCCGCGACGAGTTCATCAGCCGGCTGGCGAAGCTCACAGGTACCATGGCAGCTGCACTGGCCATCCTTCCCTTGCTGGAATCCAATTATGCCCGCGCAGCCGAACCCCTGAGCAACGACCTGGTGGAAGAAGAAGTCAGCTACCCCGGCGACGGTGTGACCATGAAAGGTTATCTCGTTCGCCCCAAAGCCGGCGGTAAACGCGGCGGCGTGGTGGTGATACATGAGAACCGGGGCCTGACGCCGCATATCAAGGACGTGACGCGCCGCGCGGCCGCTGCGGGATACACTGCACTCGGTGTGGATGCTTTGTCGGTTTTCGGCGGAACGCCAGCCAACGAAGACGAGGGCCGTACAAAAATCGGCCAGCTCGACAAAGCGCAGAATCTCAAAAACTACCTGCTTTCCCTCGAATACCTGCGGAACCGCCCCGACGCCAACGGGAAGACCGGCTGCGTCGGATTTTGCTGGGGCGGCGCCATGGCCAACCAGCTCGCCGTAAACGATCCGAAACTGAATGCCGCCGTGGCTTTCTACGGGATGCAGGCGGATGTGGCGGATGTTCCTAAAATCAAGGCGCACCTGCTGCTTAATTACGCCGAAACCGACGAACGCGTGAATGCTGGCATCACCGCATATGAAGCTGCATTGAAAGCGGCAGGCGTCAAATACGAATTGTACATCTATCCCGGAACCCAGCATGCATTCCATAACGATACCTCCGCAGCGCGTTACAACGAAGCCGCAGCAAAGCTGGCCTGGGAAAGGACTTTGAAAGTATTTAAGGAAACGCTGGCCTGATCAGCTTTGCGGGCGCCGGTACCAATACCAGGCAGTTAACACGATGGGCAGCCCCACGCAAACCATGTGAATGGCGATGCCCGTTAATGCACCCCGCAGCGTAAGCGGGCCCTGCGGCGCGAGCGATAAAGGAACGATGAAAAAACGCATGGCCGCCCATACGAACACGCCATAAAGGCAACCGGTAATCCATCGGTTTCCCTGCAGCAAACTTGCCTTTGGGTAGAGCCAGAAGAACAACAGGCTCCATCCGAATGCGACCAGGAAGTGAAGGAAAAGTCCGAGGATAATGAATTCACCGCCGCCGTTAAAGGCAGAACGCCCCGCAGCAGCGCTCGCCACATATCTGAAAACCCGGTCGGCCCGGAACTCCGTCTGGATAACAGCCGCCGTTCCGTCCAGCAACCAGACCATAAGGCCCGCATAAAGCGCACCCTGCAACAATCTCGTTGTCTGGACGGAAGTAGTGGTCGGCATGATTGGTGAATTGGGGATAAGAAGATTTAGATTCTGGCTGACGATCAGCGTTCATCCAATTTAAGTTATTCCTGCCAAATGACGATAGCACGTTTGTGTCGAAACTGATATTAACTTTTTGATAATACGTATATTTACAAGATTCAATTTCATCCAGTATGTACAACATAGAACAAACGCAGTATGTCAAAGCGCCGGCGGATAAGATATTCGACGCGCTAACGACGAAGGAAGGCCTTTTCGAAATATGGACAGAAAAACTCATCGTGAAACCCGAAATCGGATTCATCAACGAATTCGATTTTGACGATAATTACGCCACCCGCTTCAAGGTGCTGGCGATGGACCGCCCCCACCGCATCCGATGGGAGTGCGTGGAATCCGACCAGGAATGGGTGGGCACTTCCCTTTCTTTCGACATCGAACAACGGGAGAAATTTGCCGCCGTTACCCTCAAACACAGCAACTGGCGCGAGCTGACGGAATTCTACCGCGCCTGCAATTACAACTGGGGATGGTTCCTCTACAGCCTGAAACTGTACTGCGAAAAAGGAGAAGGCATTCCCTACCAGCGCCGTCAGTTCTGATAGCGGCGCAGGATCCGCATGATTTTATGGAAGATGTCCGTGTTTTCGTAAACGCCACGGAAGTCCGCGGAATGCGGACCGTAGGCGAATACGGGCACCATCACGGCGGTATGGTCGTTGGTGCTGAAATGCCCGTCTACATACCCTTTTGATATATTACCATCCAGGAGCGTAAGGCCACCGGTTTCATGGTCGGCCGTTACGATCACGAGGGTTTCGCCGTTGCTGTCGGCAAAGCGCATGGCTTCGCCGATGGCACGGTCGAAATCCAGCATCTCGGAAGTGAGATAAGGCACCGAATTCATGTGGCCGCCCCAGTCGATCTGCGCAGATTCTTCCATGATGAAAAATCCCCCGGGCTGCCGTTGCAATGACCTGATCGCGGTTTGCAGCGACCGGGTGAGGAAATCGCCGCGCCCCTGTGCGACGCGCAGCTGCGCACTGTCGTTCAGCACCATGAACTTCCTGCTGCGGATCGTATCTGCCGCGGCGAGGTCCTGCGCGATAGCGAATCCCTTTTTCCGCAGTTGTTCTTCCATCCCTTCAAAATGCTTTCCGCCCGCGCCGATGAGGATGCTCACAGGACTTTCCAGCAGTCCGCCCGCAATATCGGCATGCCGGTCGCGCTCGGTGGTGTGCCCGTAAAACGCGGCGGGCGTGGCGTCGGTAAGGTCGCCGGAGGTAATGAGTGCGCTCCTGATGCCCAGTGGCGCCGCGAGGTCGGGGATGGCGGGAATGGCCACGCCGGTATGATCCACACCCACCGACCGGTTCTTCGTTTTTTTGCCCGAAGCCATGGCTGTGCCGCCCGCGGCGGAATCGGTGATATAGCTGTCGGAAGATGCCGTTTTGCTGAAGCCGATGTTCAGCATCCCGAAGAGGTTCAACTGCCCGAAATTGGCGGTGTACCCGGCGTACACATGCGCCAAGCCCATTCCATCTCCAATCAGCAAAATGATATTTTTGACTTTGCTTTGCCGGTCGTTATTCCGGTAGGCGGGTTTATATGCTTTATGCGCCGAATCTCCCTGGAACTGCGACTGCACGCGGTTGCGGAGGTAGGCGGCCAGTTCGCCGGTTTTATCGGTGTTGATATAATCCACGCCCAGTTTCATCATCGTTTTCCAGGCGTT
>NZ_CALNBI010000248.1 GCF_937874145.1 uncultured Chitinophaga sp.
CCCTGTCGGCCGTGGAAGTTTCTTACTCCCGCCCCGCCATGAAAGGCCGCACCACCATGGGCGACCTCGTTCCCTGGAACAAAATCTGGCGCATGGGAGCCAACTCCGCTACCCGGATCAAATTTGGTGAAGACGTGAAGCTCAACGGCAAAGCCGTACCCGCGGGCGAATACGTGATTTATGGCATCCCCTCCCGCAACGGTTGGGAAATCATCATCAACAAAGGCCTGAAAAACTGGGGTATCGACGGTTACAAACAGGAAGAAGACGTGGCCCGCTTCAACGTGGAAGCACAGGAGCTGCCCTTCCCCATCGAATCGTTCATGATCACGTTCGAGAACATCCGTCCGAACGCCATGACCATGATGATCCTCTGGGAGAAATTCCTCCTGCCCATCGAAATCACCGCTGAAATCGACGGCAAGATCATGGCATCCATCGAAGAAGGCATGAAAGGCGACAAAAAGCCCTACTTCCAGGCCGCGATGTACTACATGGAGTCTGACCGCGACATCAACCAGGCCATCAAATGGATGGACCAGGCCCTCGCTGAGCCCGCCAACGCCAAGGCCTTCTGGATGTACTACCAGAAAGCCCGCATGCAGGCCAAAGCTGGTGACAAAGCCGGCGCCAAAGCCACTGCCGCCAAATCCACCGAGCTGGCGAAAGCAGCCAATAACGCCGATTACGTAGCGCTGAACGAAAAGCTGATCGCTACGCTGTAAGGCTTCAAGATTGTTACAGTCATGAAAAAGCGGATGGTCCGGAAGGGCCATCCGCTTTTCTGTTATCAGGACGCCGGATTAGGCGGATTTGATTGTTTTTGAAGGAAGGAAAGGTTGCAGCATGGCGGCGAACGCCATCACCAATACGCACCCGATCACGTTCAGCCAGAGGAAGGAAACGATGTTCGAAATGTAGATGGCGATTACGGCTACTTCCGCCAGCAATGCTCCCCAGAATACCGCGTTGCCCCGGATCTTCTTCATCCCGAACGCCACCACGAATATCCCCAGGATGGTGCCGTAGAACAGCGATCCCAGGATGTTGACGGCTTCGATGAGGCTGCCGAGGTTGGAGGCGAACAGCGCCACGGCGATGGAGAACACGCCCCACACGAGGGTCCAGAGCTTGGAGGCGCGCAGGTAGTCTTCGTCGCTGGCCTGCGGTTTGTACATCCGCTTGTAGAAATCCACCATGGTAGTGGACGCGAGCGAATTGAGCGCCGCCGCGATGCTGCCCCACGAAGCGAGGAAGATAATGGCGATCAGCAGGCCCACGAGCCCCTTCGGCAGGTTGTTCACCACGAAATGCAGGAAGATGTAATTGGTATCGTTGGTATCCGCTGCGGGATTCGCCTTTTTAATGATGTCTTTGGCTTCGTCGCGCAGCTGGAGCGCCGCGGATTCGGATACCTTCAGCCCCGCCTGCGCATCGCGGATAGCCGGTTCGTTTTTAGCGTCGAGCGCGGTTACCAGCGCTTTCACCTGGAGCTGCCTGACGCCGTCGAGTGAGTCGTAGCGTTGCTCCAGGGCCTGCATCTGCGGCGCGTATTCCGTGGTATGCACCTGCCGGATCAGGCCTTCATTGAAACTGATGGGCGCCTTGAAATAGAGGTAAAACACGAATACCAGCGCACCGATCAGCATGATGAGAAACTGCATGGGTACTTTCACCAGGCCGTTCATCAGCAGGCTCATCCGGCTTTCGGTGAGGTCGCGGGCGGTGAGGTAACGCCCCACCTGGCTCTGGTCCGTCCCGAAGTACGATAGCGCCAGAAAGAAGCCCCCGATCACCCCGCTCCAGATATTGTAGCGGTCTTTTACGTCGAAATCCGTCACAATTACATTCAGCTTGCCCATCTTCCCCGAAACATGCAACGCATCGGAGAAACCGATATCGGCCGGCAGGAGTTTCACGACCATATACCCCGCCAGGAACATCCCCGCGAAAATGATCCCCAGCTGCAGCGACTGCGTGTACGACACGGCCTTTGTTCCGCCGTACATGGTGTAAATGATGAGCAGCCCGCCCATGAAGATGTTCGTGTAGTAAATGTTCCATCCCAGCAGGGAGGATAAAATAATGCTCGGCGCGTAGATGGAAATCCCCGTCGACAAGGCCCGCTGCAGCAAAAACAGGAATGATGTGAGCGTGCGCGTCTTGAGATCGAACCGGTTTTCGAGGTATTCGTAGGCGGTGTAGACTTTCAGTTTATGATAGATGGGCACGAACACCACGCTGATCACCACCATGGCCAGGGGCAATCCGAAGTAGTATTGCACGAACCGCATCCCGTCAGTGTACGCCTGCCCGGGGGCGCTCAGGAACGTGATGGCGCTGGCCTGCGTGCCCATGATCGACAGGAGTACGATATACCAGGGCACGGAACGGTTTCCGAGGAAGTAACTGTCGAGGTTTTGCTGGCCGCGGCTTTTCCATACGCCGTACAGGATGATGGCGGAAAGGGTGATCGCGAGCACAGCCCAGTCGGCATAACTCATGAATAGTGTTTGGTGAACAGGTAAAAGAAAACGATCAGCGCTGCGAGCCACCCGATCACCAGGAGGTACCAGGAGCGCCAGCGGCCGAACAGCGGTGCTTTTTCATGTTGGTGATCTTCCATCATCAATTGCGTTTAGACAGTAATCCGCCCCCGATCACGCCCAGCGCCAGCCCTATCAGCAGGCCGATGTGGACCCTCTTGATGAGGAATCCGATTACCAGCCCGATAATGATGCATAACCCTGCGGAAATCGTAACGCGGTCTTTTCTCATACTCATATATCAATCCTGTTTAGCGATCAGGTTCACAAATAAACGGTAGGCACCCGGAACGCCCGCCGGCAGCTGCCGGAAAAACGAAAGCCCGGTGTAGACGTATTTCCCTTTCCCGTAACGGGCCACCAGCGTGGATCCGGAGAGATCTTTCTCGCCGGGGTCCTTCATGGAGAAGGGTTGTACGTACTGCGCGTCGGCGAAGTATAATCCCCGCTCCTGCACCCATCCGTTGAAATCGGCGGTGGTCAGGGCATTGGGATAAGTCATCACCTTATCCTGCGGCGTACGGAAAGTGACGGCAGCAGTTTCGTCAGTCACGCGGTCGCGGGAGAGCGTGAAGGGGAAAGGACCGAGCTGCTGGCTCACGAGGCCGCCGTTGGTGTTGTATTGAACGAGGAGCGTTCCGCCGTTCTTCACGTATTCCAGCAGGCGGGGCTGCCAGTAACGGAGGCGCTGCTGTGTATTATAGGCGCGCACGCCGGTGATGATGGCGTCGTAGGACGAGAGGTCGCCCTGCATGATTTCTTTTTCGCCGAGGATGGTCACATTGTAACCCACTTGCCGGAGGCTTTCCGCCACTTTATCGCCCGCGCCCGGGATGTACCCGATGTTGCGGCCGTTGTATTGCAGGTTCAGCGTCACCAGCCGCGCTTCCGCGGGCGGGAACAGCGTGATGGCGGGAATATGGTCGTAGGCGATGACGGTCATGCTGTTCGTGTATTCCTTCCCGTTGAATTCCACGGCTACGCTCATGGTATCTGTGAGCTGGCGGCCGTTGACTTTCAGGGGTTTCACATTAAACACCACTTCCGTTTCGTCGCCTTTCTCTTTTAATTCAAATGCAATGGCGGGTTGATCGGCGGTGAAGCCCTGCGGGAGGCGCAGCTTCACTTTCCCGCTTACGCCCGGCTGCATGGCGCGGATCTTCACGGGCACCGCCTGCGGCTCGGCCTGGGTGTAGATGTAGACCTGGTTCTGGAGATAGGCGACTACCGGCGGCGCGATCACAAGCGGGCTGTACACCTCCCCTTTCACCGGGTCCGTGAATTTGTAGATGAAGGGCCGTTGCAGGGGGATCGTCTGGTCACCAAAGCGCAGGAAGAATGTGGCCGTCAGCGAAGGGACGTTCTCCGGGAAACCGACCATATTGTTGTCGCGGATGACGTAAGCGCCCGGCGGATGGGGATCTTGCAGCCAATAAGGCTGCGAGCCGGGCGTTTCGGATGGGATATTGAAATCGGCGGGGATGGTATTGAACTCGTTGAAGGCGAGTTCCCTGGCCAGCGAAGTATTTTCGGTGCCGTTGTACGTCACTTTTTCGAGGCGTACGGGAACGTTGCTGCGGTTGATGATCTGTAGCTGGCTTTTCATCGGGCCTCCGGGCACCACTTCGGCGGCGGAGGAGAAAGCTTCGGCCCAGAGGCCGGAACAGGCGATGATGAGTTTTTCCGTTTCTTTCAGCTTCTGCGTTTTCCAGTAGCTGTCGGGCAGCGCGAGCAGGTTTTTGCGGACGGCCAGCAGCGCGGGTACGCTGGCGGAAGGTGTTTCTGCCCTGTAAGCCTTGATCACATCCCCGATCTGCTGCGCCACGGCGTTGCTGCCGGGCACCCGGTTCCAGGTGGTATTGATGCCGTCCATGAGATCTTTGGCGGGCGCCTCGCCCAGGATCGTCTGGAAATATTCCGTTGCGTTACCGCGGCCGGAAGCCACACCGAAGCCCTGGCTCTTGTGCTGGCTGCGGCTCTCTGCGGCGATTTCGCCGTAACCCTTGCCCAGGAGCGCGTTGTATGCACCCACCTGCATCTTGAACTGGTCTTCGGAAATGGTATTGTTGCTGCCGAAATTAAACGTGTTCCACAGCAGCCTTTTCGCCTGCCATACTTCCACGGATTTCAGCTGTTCGGGATATTGCTTCGGATCGGCCGCCGCTTTAAAGGCTTCCGCGGCCAGCATGGCAGAGGCGGTGTGGTGGCCGTGCCCTGCCCGGCTGTCTGCCGGGAAGCGGCAAATGATCACATCGGGCCGGAATTTTCGGATCACCCACACCACGTCGCCCAGCACTTTCTTGCGGTCCCAGATGGTGAAAGTTTCTTCCGGGTTCTTGGAGAAACCGAAGTCGTTGGCGCGGGTGAAGAATTGCTCCGCCCCGTCGATCCGGCGGGCGGCCATGAGCTCCTGTGTGCGGATGAGCCCCAGCAATTCGGCCTGTTCGTTGCCGATGAGGTTCTGCCCGCCATCGCCGCGGGTAAGCGACAGGTAGCCGGTGCGGTATTTGCCTTCGCGGGCCAGGAAACCCAGCAGCCGCGTGTTTTCGTCGTCAGGGTGCGCGGCTACGTACAGGACGCTGCCGAGCGTGTTCAGTTTCTGCAGCTGCAGCTGGATATCGGCCGCATGCATCGCCGGAGACGTCTGCGCCCTGGTGCCGGAAACGCACAGCAGAAAGGCGGCAGCCAACCCCGTAAGGGTTCGGATGTTCAACATGAAATAGTTACCTGTTTTTTGGTCAGTCGTCAAAAATAGGGATTATATGTTGCAACGTGTTGCCGTTGGTGGATTAAATCCCGGTAAAATATCACCGGTGGAAAATCTGTAAAGGCTTATTTACCAGTATTTTGCTTCATTAAGTATGCCTGCAGCGGCCATCCGATCTGGCTGTCGGCCGCCAGGTTCGACAATACGATCACCGCTTTCTTCCCCTCCGCTTCGATACTGATATGCGAATTATATCCGCCGGTTTGCCCGCCGTGATTCAGCACGGTATGGCCATTACCCACGATAATATGCCACCCCAGCCCCATTCTCGCCGATTTGTCCTTGAATGTTTCCTGTTGGCTGAGGCGGATGGCATCGCCCAGGGCGCCGGATGGGAGATTGATATTAGCCCTGGCATATTTGAGCATATCGTTCAGTGTGGATTGGATGCCGCCGGCGCCGGTCAGGGCCGACATCACCCAGGGTTGCTCCGTTTTGCGGCCGAAGTTGTAGCCCTGCGCCATTTTCCGCGTCACTTCCGGGGATTCCGTGACATGGGTATCGTTCATCCGGAGCGGCCGCAGGATCGTCTTTTTCAGCAATGCCGGATAAGTGGTCCCGGCATTTCGCGCGAGCAGTTCGCCCAGCAGGCCGGCGCCTATGTTGGAATATGCGTATTTCTCACCGGGCGCTTCCGTTGGAACGTAGTGGTTCAAAAAATGGTAAAGCTGCGCGTCCCCGAAATGCGCATACGGCTGCACAACGGTAAAGCCTGGATATTTCGCAACCGGTTCCCACCGGGGAATAGCGGATGTATGATTGCTCAGCATCGCCATCGTCACGGG
Organism: uncultured Chitinophaga sp.; assembly: GCF_937874145.1. Lineage (GTDB taxonomy): Bacteria > Bacteroidota > Bacteroidia > Chitinophagales > Chitinophagaceae > Chitinophaga. Next base: position 6,099 of record NZ_CALNBI010000248.1, read on the forward strand.
CTTGCCTTCGAACCAATTCAGTTTTACGGAATCGGGTACATAACTGGAAATGGGATCGCCGGCTTTCACACGCCCGCTGCCGATCTGCGCCGCCAATAAAATGCCGGTGAAAGTCTTCGTCAGCGAACCGATCTGGAACAGGGTATTTGCGTCCGGGAGCTGGTGGTTACCGAGCACCGTCTCGCCATAAGCATAAGTATAGGTTTTATCGCCGTCGATCACGCCCACCACCAGTCCCACGCATCTGTTGCGGGAAAATGCGGCGCGGACGAGCGAATCCACTTTCCGGTCGAGCGGTGTTTTCATGGCGTTGTCCGATTGCTGGGCGGATACCGTCAACACCGGAAGTATCAGTAAAGAAATAAGTAAGGAACGGAACATGTATGGGAATCTATTTTTTAAACATGAAGTACACGGCACCGAGGAGCAGCGAGAAGGAAATGAGGTAGTTCCAGCGGAGGGGTTCCTTCAGAAACAATACCGCAAACACACAGAAAACCGTCAGCGTAATCACTTCCTGCACCATTTTCAGCTGAAACCCGTTGAAGCCGTCGAGGTAGCCGAGGCGGTTGGCCGGCACCATAAAACAGTATTCGAAAAAAGCGATCCCCCAGCTCACGAGCACCACTTTCCACAGCGGTACGTTCGTGTTCTTGAGGTGGCCGTACCAGGCGAATGTCATGAAGACATTAGAGATCAGCAGCAGGATGATTGTACGCATGCTCTAAATTACTGTTTTGGGCATAAAAAAGCTCCCGGGGCGCCGGGAGCTTCGAAGTATATTTCGTGTGATGGATCAATTCTCTTTTCGGGCGAGCAGGTACAGCACCGCCATGCGCGTTGCCACGCCGTTTTCCACCTGGTCGAGGATAATGCTCTGGCCGGAGTCGGCCACGTCGGAGCTCAGTTCCACGCCGCGGTTGATGGGCCCCGGGTGCATGATAACGATCTCCT